>JBEBFW010000327.1:0-2193 GCA_040081755.1 Parvularculaceae bacterium | reverse complement strand
ACCGGAGGAGCAATCAATCGCAGCTTCGGCTACGCGGCCTCCGGCCAATTGACGAGCGACACGAAGAACGCGACGGCGTTCTCTTATCTCTATAACGGCGCGGGCCGCATGGTCGAAGCGCAGAACGGCGGCGTTCCGTTCGCGAGCTACGCCTACGACGCCTTCGGCCAGCGCGTCTCGAAGGCGACAACGGCGGCCGCTCCCGGCGGCGCGTCATCCGTGCACTTCATACATGATGAATACGGGCGGTTGATCGCCGAGCATAACGGCGCGACCGGAGCGCCGCTCCGCGAATATGTGTGGCTCGGCCTCCAGCCCGTCGCCTACATCGACCATTCGAGCGGGATTCCAGTCACCTACTACGTCCACCCTGATCAAGTGATGAATCCCCAGAAACTCACCAACGCCGCCGGCGCCGTGGTCTGGGACCGCGTCTACGAACCCTTCGGCGACGAAATATCCGTCAGCGGAGCGTTAACAGAGCCGCTGCGCTTCCCCGGCCAAACCGCCGACGCGGAAACGCAATTTTTCCAAAATTGGAACCGCGACTACGACCCTTCCTTAGGCAGATATATTCAGTCTGACCCCATCGGCCTCATCGGAGGAATCAATACGTATGCGTATGTTGAGGGCAACCCGCTCAGCCATGTGGATCCGACAGGGGAGTTCGTGCCTCTGCTTGTCGGGGTCGCGATCGGCGTCGGCCTTGAATATCTCACCAATCCCTGCGCAACGACCTCGGACCTGCTGCTTGCCGGCGCAATCGGCGGGATTGGCGGCGGGGTCAGCGGGGCCGTGTTCCTGAAGCATGGCGCGAAGGCGCTCACGCGACAGGTCGGAAAGGAATGGTCGCACAGCATCCCGAAAACACTCGTGAACAAGTACACACGCGGGTCGCTCCGAAAGACGCTCAACAAGCGCGGCGGGCTGAACGGCAGCTGGGTGAAGCCAGCGCGCCACTACAGGCATGATCCGAGCCGGTGGCCGTCGGGTTGGGACAAGTTCGGCGATCGGCTTCCACGCAGTCTTCAATATTTGGACCGCGTTCCTGATTGGTTGAAAGGAAGCGCCGCAGGCGGAGCGCTCGGCGCCGCGGCTGCAGGCAACAACGATTGTGCGTGTGACGGCGATCCGGAATGACCTCTCATCTCCTTCAACGCCTGTTGCGCGGCCTGCACTACATCGAAGGAGGCGGCTCGTGGCGGCTAAAGCCGCATGAAGCCATATTGCTCAACGCGGTACTCGACCGACTTGCAACCGACGCGAAAACGCGCGTTCAAGAGCAGATGGCGCACGGCTATTTTGTGGAGCGAATGTCGGACGGGCGGATAAATGTGATCCGATTGCACAAGAAGCCGGGCGATCTCGCTATCCAAGATTCTTCCTTCGCGGATGCGCTATACAACGTCCGACTCTCGGTTGAAGCAAGAAGAGAAAATGCGCATGTCACGTTCCTCAAAGGTTTTATTTTCAGTATAGAGACCAAGCATGGAAAGCACTTCTATGTCGGGAAAACGATTAGTGTGCTCGATGCGTCTGTTGGCGACCCACACCAGTCATTTACGCGTGCAATTGATCGGCTAGAACATGGCAAGGACGGACATCTTGCAACCGGCGAATAGCGCATTCTTGAAGTCCCATGGCCCTTCGCTCGGGATAGCGGTCAGACATTGGTCGCAATCAACAACGCTGTCGCGACGGAGACTCACGAGAACGAGGCGACCGCTCAGATCGTCTTTATGCAGACGCACGTCACGATTATTGAAGCCTCCGACGCGGCTCTTGACGTCCGGAGTATTCGATCCGACGCTTGCCTATGACGCGAGCGGCAACATCACGGGGATTACCGACGCAGGCGGTGCACGCACGCAGACTTTCCATTACGACTCGTTGAACCACCTCGCGCGGGCGGGCGGAACCGGCGCGCCAAGCTTGCAAAGCGCGAGCTACTCCTACGGCGCGACCTCGCACAAACTGACCAGCGTCACGGCCGCCGCGCCGCGCGCGTTCACGTATCTGTCGAGCGGGCAGATGTCGTCCGAAACAGACGGAGCCACGACGAAGACTTACACTTACGACGCCGAAGGCCGGCTCGTCCTCATACAGACGAACGGCGTGACGACGGCCGCGTCCGATTACGACGCCGCCGGTCAGCGCGTGTCATCGACCGTCGCGGGAGCCACAACGCACTTC
>JBEBFW010000009.1:0-30260 GCA_040081755.1 Parvularculaceae bacterium | reverse complement strand
CGCGTTGTAGACCTCTGCAAGATTGTCGTGCGCGATCGATCCGAGAAACCGAACGCGGCTGGAGAGGCCGGCGGCGGCCGCCTGTCGTTCGAGCGCTTCGCGTTCTTCGCCAGCCCCTGCGATCAACAGCATTGCGTCAGGGGTCTGCGACAGCGACTCGAGGACCAGATTGTGGCCCTTGCGCTCGGTGAGGTGTCCAACGCTGGCGATGACATCGCCGGCAAGGCCCATCGATCGACGGAGGGCGTCGCGATCGAGCGGGCGGAACATCTTTAGATCGACGCCGTTGCGCAGCACGCTGATTTTCTCGGCCGGCGCGCCGAGGCGCACGAGTTCGTCCTTTAGCGCTGCCGCGACGCAGACGATGGCGTCGGCGTTGCGAACGGCTTCAAGGATCATCTCCCTTTGACGCGGGTACTGCGGGAGCAGGTTCACGTCCGTTCCGCGTGCGGTCACGATGACGGGCTTGCGCAGTTTCCGTGCAACCCGCACGGCCGCCACTCCGTCGGGATAGAGATAATGGGCGTCGATCAGGTCGAAATCGAAGCCTTGATCCATCTGTTCACGCGCCGCACGGAAAAAGCAGCGCTCGAGGGCCGTCGCGGCGTAGGTCATGCCGACCTTCGGCGGGATGGCGTAGCGCGGATGGAGCACATGGATGCCGCGCCTTGTCTCCTCGACGGGCGCGCGCGCATGGGTCCCGTAGCGGCCGGCCCAGGTCGCCGAGACTGGAAACCAGGGCACTGGCGCAATGACGCGAAATTCACCGCCATGACGGTCGCGATAGGCGCAGAGCCGATTCTCGACGAACACGCCGTGGTATGGCGCAGCCTCGTGAGGATAGAGCGTCGTCAAGGTCAGGATGCGCATGCGGTCAATCAGGCCATTGATCCAGCCGATTTTGGCTGATCGTCCTTGTTATCCGGTAATTGGCGCCAGTTTGAAGGGCGCTTTGGGCGTACGGCGCCAAGGCTCTTGTTAAGTCTTCATTGAAGTTCTGCTGAGAGGGTTATCGGGTCAGTTGATTCGGTCCGCCTCCTTGCACGAAATTGATCTGAGCGCCGTTTTTCCTGCAGAAAACCTTCGCGAAGAGCGACCATTGCGGCTTGGAGCCTGCTGGTTGATCTGGATCGGCGTATCGGCAGCGCTTTGGGCGTTGCTCATCGCTCCCTTTATCGGGTCCTAACAACTCCTCTGACAACCTGAGCTTGTCGCTCTCGCCGATTCGCCGTCGGGCCCTTGACAGCAGTCGGAAAAAAACATGAGCCCGGCCAACGATTCCGGATGCAATTCATGTTGCTTTGCGTCATTAACGATCCGTTAGGCATGCGTCCTGCTCCAGACGCGACTGGCTGTTTCATTTGGGAACGCCGGGAAGCTGGGCCGGTTTGCCGTGGTTGTTTTTCCACAGTCTATGGGGGACTGGAGCGTGAGTTTATTGGTTTCGGCGCCTGTGTTGGCGGCGCTGACTTTGGCTATTTTTGCGGCTCTGATGAGAACGCCGGCTCTGGTGAGCTGGGCCAAGAACAGTTCAATCAAGAGAACGCTGCTCCAGGAATTCGCCCTGTTTCGCGACACCGCCGCCGATCGGGCTGATCTCAGTCTTGTCGGCACGCGAGAGTTTACGACTCGCATCGAGAAGGCGCGGCACGCAGCCGGCGGGGACGGCAAGAGGGTGTTCGATCTTGCAGCGGCGACCGCGCTGCTCGTCCTGCTGTCGCCTTTGATTGCGCTGACGGCATTGTTGATCAAACTCGATTCGCGAGGATCGGTGCTTTACCGGCAGCAGCGCATTGGGCTTGGCGGCAGGCCGTTTGAAATACTGAAATTCCGTTCTATGGCGGCGGACGCGGAGAAGGGCGGCGCCATTTGGGCGGCGAAGAACGACTCGCGCGTCACACGCGTCGGCCGCATCATCCGAAAGTTGCGCATCGACGAGATCCCGCAGGCGGTGAATGTGATCCGCGGCGAAATGAGCTTTGTCGGGCCCCGCCCGGAGCGGCCCGAATTCGTCAGGGTCCTGGAGCGGGAAATCCCCAATTATCACCTGCGCCATGTCGTTCGGCCGGGAATCACAGGTTGGGCGCAGGTGAAATATGAGTACGGCGCATCGATTGAAGATGCTCGAATCAAGATGCAATACGATATGTATTACATTGAGCACTTCAGCCTGCGGCGCGATTTCGTGATCCTCCTGATGACCGTTCGCGTCGCCCTGTTCGGGATTGGCAGCCGCTAGGAATGACAAAACGCGCGACTGAACCCGGCCCGCTTTGGCGCCGCCGGCTGCCTGTGTCGCTGATCTTGCCTGCCGGTGCGGCGTTCGTCGTGATCGTGGCTCTTGCGGCATTCAAGATCGAGGGCGGCAGGAGCGGCGCGGCGTCAAATCCAAGGTCCCTCGCAGCCGAGTTCTCGCGGAACGGCGACTATCAGATCGCCGCCGAGACGCTGCGCGCAGCCTGGCGCGCCCAACCGACTGAGGGGTTGCGCCTCGAGGCGGCGCGCGCGTTTCTGATCGCAGGCGACAACCTCTCCGCGCTCGAACTCCTGAAGGACCACGCAACAGAGTCGAGTTACGAATTTTCGAGGCGCCACCTTTACGCCGAAGCCCTTGTTCGCTCCCGCCGCTATCAGGCGGCGACGATGGAAGCCGATCTCCTCGCGGCGAGTTCCGCCGCTGACGGCAGGGCGCGGCTCCTGGCGTCGAGGATCGCCTACGGCCTTGGGGATTTCGACAAGGCCGGCCGCGATCTCGGCGCCGCCATCCGCATCGGCGGCGACTCGCTCGCCGAGGCCTGGCTATTCCGGGTGCGGATGGCTCTGAATGAAAACGATCTCGATGCGGCCAGGTCCGCCGCGGCGAGGGCCGAGGCTGCTGGGGCGTCCGCGCTGGCCGTTCAGGCGATCGAGATCGAGGCTCTGGCGCGCGGCGGCGCGTATGTGGAGGCCTTATCGCGGCTCGCCAGCCTTGAAGCGGGTGAGGATACATACGGCAAGCTCCTCGCCGCCAAGCTGTCCGCTTTTCTCGATGCGTCTGAAGGTCGATATGAAGACGCGGCCCGCCGCCTTCGCCAGATCGGGCCCCTGGTCGAAGCTGATCCGTATGGGGATCTTTTCATCGCTCGCGTGGCCGGACTTGCCGGCGATTCGGCGCAAAGCGCGGCAGGCGTCGAGAAGTCCCTTGAGGCGTCGCCAGGGAATCCTGCGATTGCAGAAGCCAGCGTAGACAAGTTGATCGATTCCGGGCGCCTCGAAGCTGCAGCGGCTGCGGCGGAGCGATTGATCGTGAATGATCCGTCGCGTGGCACGCGCAGCGCAATGCGCGCGGCACGCGCCGCAGAAAGCTGGCGCAGGCTCGCGCGCCTTGCGCTGAACGCCCCGAAGGCCGCGCCGCCGCCTTTGGTGGACGCCATGCTGTTCGGGGCGCACAGCATGGCGGCGAAGAGCAGTGCGGCGGAACGAGAAGCAGACCGTTCGCTGATTGAGACGGCGCGCACAGCGCTCGACAGCGATAATCGTGCGGCCGCGGAAACGGTCCTGAAATTGGCCGGCGCTGGCGCCGACCCGGCTTCGCGACATGTCGCTGCATGGATACTGATCGCGGCGAACGCGGACGAGGCGGCGCGGGCCACGCTTCAACTCAGCGACCCGGGTGACGAGACGGCCCTCATCGATCTGGCGCGCCTCGATGTTCGCGCCGGCGATCTCGTCGCTGCAGAAACGCGGCTCGCCGCCGCCGATAACTCGATCGAAGCAAGAATCGCCCGCGCCCGCGCAGCAGCGAGGCAGGGACGGCTTGAAGACGCGGCGTCGATCCTGGTTCCGCTGGTTGCGCACCTGACGAAGAGCGGACCCCATGCTGCGTTCGCCGCCGAGGTCTTCTCGGCCGTCGAGCAACGCGACCTCGTTCTGGACCTGGCGGTGCTGGCGCGGCGCGATCTGCCCGAAGCGCCTGAGACCCCCGGAATTCTCTTGCTCGCCGGCCGTATCGATGAAGCAATGTCGATGGCCCGGACGGCGGTCCTGGCTTACCCCGCCGACATTGACCGCATCGATCGCTACGCTGTGCTTGCGCTGAAGGCCCAGCGGCAGACCGAGGCGCAGGCGTTTCTTGCCGAATTGTCGGCCAAATCGGGGGAGGCGACGGCCATCGCGAGCGCCGTTCGAATTTTGGACGGCGCGGCGCCGCCGGACGGCTCCGGCGGAACGACGATCCCGGTGCGGGATGCGCGAAACGCCTATCTCGAATCGGTGCACTCGTCGTCGGCGACGCTCAATTATGCGGCAGCCCTCGCCGCCGCCGGTGAGACCGAATCCGCGATTCGCCTCAGGCGGGAGGGATGTTTCTGGTCGTCCGCGGCGCGCTGCGAGGCCAGCCAATAGGCCGCAGGCCGCCCGCTCGTGAAACATCGGAAAACCACGGGAATCGGGGTCGAACACGTGGCAAAGGTTTTGCGTAGCCGATACACTAACCGCGCGAGTCGCTGATTTGCGTCGCGCCTGAAACGGACAAAATTAACCATGAGGACTTCCATTATGCTCCTACGCAGCTTCGCCGCGGTGGCAGCCGCGCTGGCGCTTGCGGCCTGCGGCTCCGGCGATATCGCCAGCAGCGATCAGCTTGCCGCTGTGCCGCAGAGCACCGCCGACCAATACGCCAACGCGCCCGACTACATCATCGGGCCGAACGACAATCTCGAAGTCTTTGTCTGGCGCGCGCCGGAACTATCGACAAAAGTGACCGTTCGTCCGGACGGGCGGATTTCGACGCCTCTCGTCGAAGATATGGTCGCCGCCGGCAAGACGCCGACCAAGCTCGGCAAGGATCTTGAGAAAGCGCTTCTTCAGTACGTGAAGACGCCGCAAGTGACGGTGAAGGTCGATGAATTCTCATCGACGTTTGAACAGCAGGTGCGGGTGATTGGGGAAGCGCAGAAGCCGCTGGCCCTGCCTTTCCAGTCCGGCATGACCGTTCTCGACGTGATGGTCGCCGTTGGCGGACTGACAGAGTTCGCCGCTGGCAACAAAGCCGTTCTCATCCGGGGGACTGGCGCCGATCGCCAGTCTTACCGCTTGCGGCTCAACGATCTCATGCGCAAAGGCAAGATCACGGCGAACGTGCCGGTCATGCCGGGCGACGTGATCCTCATTCCGGAAAGCGTGTTCTGACAAATTCGGCGACGCCCGCTGCGGTCGTTCCGCGGCGGGCGTAAAATTGTAGAGTAATCTGGGGGATTTCTTCCGTGTTTGACTTATCCGATCTGCCTCGGCCGCTTGTCCGCTATGGCGTTGGGTTATGGCGCCGGCGCTGGCTTGTAGTGGCCGCCGCGTGGCTGTCGGCGCTCTTGTTGTGGTTCGGCGTGTGGCTGCTGCCCGACCGCTTTGAATCCCGCGCGCAGGTTTTTGTTCAGACCGAGACCATTCTCGATCCCGTCATGACCGGCGTCACCGCGCGGCCGAATTACGAGCAACGCGTCGGCGTCGTGAAGCAGCAGCTGCTGACGCGGCCCAACGTGCAGGAAATCGTTTATCGGTCGGGGCTGGACAAAACGATCAAGGGCGGTTCCGAGGCTGACCGCCGCGTGAAGATGGAAGAGCTGATCGACTGGGTGGCCACCACGATCAAGATCGACAGTCCCCAGCAGAATTATTTTGACATCACCTATCGCTTTGGCGACCCCGAAATCGCGCGGCGCGTCGTAGACGCCGTTCTCAATCTTCTCATCGAACAAGATCTCGGCGCGACGCTCGCCGAGAAGGAGGAGGCGCGCCGGCGCCTTGAAACCGAGATCAGCCGTTTCGACGAGCAACTGACGTCCAAGGAAAATGAGATCGCCGATTTCCGCCGCCTGCATTCGGACGAGCTTTCCGTGATTGAAGGAAATGTTCGCCAGAAAGAGCAGCTTGGCGTCGAATTGCAGCGCGTCACCGACCAGACCAGCCAGGAGCAGCGCCGCGCCTCGACGATCCGGGCGCTGCTATCGACCACGCCGCGCGCGACCGCGGGCAACGAGCTCGATCAGTTGAAGGTCCAGCTGGCGCAGCTGCGCAGCCAGTATGAAGAGGGTTACCCCGACATTCAGAATATCAGGGCGCGTATCGACCAGCTCGAAAGGGGCGGCGCCGGGCTTCTCCCGGACAACCCGGAGTATCGGCGCTTGCAGAACGAACTCGTGGTGGCCGAAGGGTCGGTGATCGAACTGAAAGCGCGGGAAGAGCGCATTCGCGCTGACCTCGAGGGGCTCGCCGTCACCATGGGACAGGCGCCCGCCGTGCTCGCCGAACTGCAGCGCATTCAGCGCGGATTGGAGCAGACGCAAAAATCCTACAACGATCTCATCGAGAAACGGGACCGTTTGACGCTAACCTCCAATCTGGGCGCCGCAGGCCGCGGGGTCAGCTATCAGATATTCGAGCGGCCGGCGGCGGCGCTTCGGCCGGCCGATCCGCCCCGGATCATTTTGATACCGCTGATGCTCTTGATCGCGATCGGCGCCGGTGGGGCCCTCGGACTTCTCGCGGCTCATTTTGACCGCACCTATACGCAGACGGTCGATCTGGAACAGGCGTTCGGGCTCCCGGTTCTTGGCTCGATCGGCGTCATCAAGTCGCCGTTCACCAAGAAAATGCAGCGCGAGGACGTTTTCAAGCTTGCGACCGCCGTCGGGGCGCTCGCGCTCCTCGGGCTTATCTACCTTTATCTCGAAGTTTTCATGACGCCGGCAGCTGCGCGGAATGCTGGCGCGCAAACTGCAAGCGTAACAGCGACGGCGGAGCTTGCTCGATGAGTCTGATTGAAAAAGCCGGGGGCGTCTTCGAGAAGGCGGCCGATGGCGTGCCGCGAGCGGTTCAGCCTGAACCGCTTCGCACCGTCGAGCCGTCCCAATTTGACATCGATCTGACCCAACTCGCCGCTCACGGCTTTTACACCCCCGCCGACCGGGCTTCGCGCCTCGCTCTTGAGATGCGCGCGATCAAGCGAAAGCTTCTGCGGCGTACGGGCCTGCGCAACGCCTCCGGCGATCCGCGCCTCGCCAAGAAGGGCGGCCGGCAGCGCAATCTCATTCTCGTCACCTCGACGCGCCCGGGCGAGGGCAAGACCTTCTTCGCGATCAATCTGGCTCTCTCGCTGGCCTACGAAGAGGAGATGGACGTCCTTCTGGTTGACGCCGATGCGCCGCGACCGAAGATTCGCGCTCATTTCGGCCTGCCCGAATCGCCCGGCCTGACAAATCGAATCGCCAATCCCGCCGTTTCTCTGGACGCCGTCACCATGCGGGCGCGCCAGGCGCCTCTGTCGATCTTGGGCGAGGGGACGCCCGCCGGCCGCACCGCCGACCTGTTCTCCTCCGCCGAAGCCCAGCGCGTATTCACCGAGATGTCGATGCGCAAGGCGGGCCGCGTCGTCATCATCGACGCCCCGCCGGTGCTGGCGACGGCCGAATCGATCATGCTCGCCCGCCATGTCGATGAAGTGGTCTTCGTGGTCGAGGCCGATGCGACGCCCCAGGCGGCTGTCGAGACCGCGCTCGACGAAATACTCGATGCGAATCCGAATGTGAGTTTGGTGCTGAATCGGTGTCTGATCGGACCCGGGTCGGCCTACTACGGCTCTTATGGGGACTATGAGCGCAAGGCCGAGCCCCCGCCGTCAGGCGGCGATCGCCTGTGAGCAGAAAAGGACGAGGGGACTACTCAATGCGCAATCTTATCAAGTCGGTCCGCAAGCAAGTCTCGACGAAAGCAGCGCTCCTCGCGGGGGCGGCGCTGATCGTCACGAGCGCGGCGATCGCTCAGAACACGATTGACGACGATTACAGCTTCGGGGACGAAGACGCCCCCCTGCGGCTGAAGTCCGATTATTACGGCTACGCGGCCACCATCAGCCCGCGCGCCGGATATACGACGAACATCAATCTGGCGCCGGACGGTCTCAAAGAGGGGTCGGCCTATTTCTCAACTGTGCTGCAAGGGTCGGCGATTTATTCGAAGCCCCGCCTCACCGGCATCATCAGCGGCACGCTCGATCTCAGCTACATCGCCGAAGACTCGAACTTTGCGGTGAACCAGGACATCGGCGCCGCCTCGACCGTGACGCTGGCGGACAACTATCTCTATGTCGATTTCGCCGGCTCGACCTCTCGGCAGCTCTTCGGCGACAATGCGCGGTTCTCGCAGAACATCAACGCGGCGCGCGACCAGCGCGCGAATGTGCACACCTTCTCAGCGAGCCCCTATCTCTACCATGAGTTCAAAGACACCTCGAACGCGACGCTCCGCTATCGCTTCAGCCAAGTCTACATCGACGACGGCAACGCCGGCGCCAATCCGCTGGGCGACGATTATCTGAATGACTCGCGGTCACAGGAAGTGCTCGCTGGATATAACAGCGGCTCGAAATGGCAACGCGTGCGCCTCGCCGTCTCCGGCTACGGCAATCGCACGGTTGAAAGCGGCTCCGCCGTATTGCCGCGCTTCGAGTTCGAGCAGGCCTCGGGCATGGCCGAGGCCCAGGTGGCGCTGACTGACGTATTCGGGCTGTCCGGCGCCGTCGGCTATGACGACGTCAGCATCGACACGACGTCCGCCTTTTTCAACGACGACGATCTCTCCGGGTTCTTCTGGCGCGCCGGATTCTTCGCCGACCCCGGCCGGCGCACGAACATCCGCCTTGAGTACGGCGAGCGGTTCAACAACGAATTCATCGACGGATCGATCTCGTACCAGATCTCGGACCGCTTCAGATTTTCAGCCGGAGCCGGACAGTCGTTCGAATCCCGCGCGCAGTTCCTGAACTCGCAGTTCATCGCATCCCAGCGCTCGATTCTCGAGTTTGCGGACGCCCTGCGTGAGGGTGTGGAGATGTCGCCGACGGTCGTCATCGAGCAGGCCAATCGTTTCGCCGGCTCCAGCTACAGCGCCCAGACCTCCGGCATCGGCGTCAGCGAGAACGCCTGGGCGCAATTGCGCGGCGCGTTCGAGCGCACCGAAGTGTCCCTGAGCGCCAACTACAACGACAGCGATTTTGGCTACCGGCAAACGCGATACTATGGCGGTCAGCTCGACCTTCGCCGGGAACTCTCGCGGCGCATGCTCGCCTATGGCGGCCTGTTCCTGCGTAACGCCGAAACGACTTTGGATCAGGCCGTCTGCCAGACGAGCCCGTTCCTGTTCGGCTTTGACGTGACGGAGCCCCTGTTCGATCCGGTGACGGCCTGCATCCAGTACGCGCTCGAGAACGGCGAGACGACAACGGTCGGCGGTCGCGTCGGCCTCGCCTACCGGATTTACGAAAATCTCTCGGCCTTCGGCGAGTTTGCGCACACGCACCGCTTCGCCTCCGACTACGACCTGCTTGAATACGGCGAGAACGCCTTCCTCGCCGGGGTGACCCTGGAATTTTAGTATGTATGAAGAGTATTTCGGCTTTTCCGGTCCGCCGTTCCGGCTGAATCCAGACCCGAAGTTCTTCTTCGGCAGCCGCAGCCACAACAAGGCGATGGCCTACCTTCACTATGGCCTGCGCCAGGCGGAAGGCTTCATCGTCATCACTGGCGAGATCGGTGCGGGTAAGTCGATGCTCATCGGGCATCTCATCGACCAGCTCGACCGCTCGAATGTCGTCGCGGCCAATCTGTTGACGACAAACGTCGAACCGGATGCGCTCCTCTCGCATGTCCTCTCCGCGTTCCGCATCGAACCATCCGGCTCTGGCAAGAGCGCCGAACTCGACGCCTTTGAGGATTTTCTTTACGAGCAGATGAACCGCGGCCGCCGCGTGCTCCTCATCGTCGATGAGGCGCAAAACCTTCCCTTCCGCACGATCGAAGAGCTGCGAATGCTCTCGAACATGGACTATGAGGGCACGCCTCTCTTTCAGGTATTTCTGGTCGGGCAGCCCGAGTTCCGCGAACGCCTTGCCGGGCCGAACATGGAGCAGTTCCGCCAGCGCGTCATTGCGAGCTATCATCTGGAGCCGCTGAATCTCGCGGAGACGCGGGAGTACGTCGAGCACCGCCTTGCGCTCGTCGGATGGACTAATCGGCCGGCCTTCTCCGCTGATGCATTTGATCGCATCTTCAAGGCGACCGGCGGCGTGCCGCGCAAAATCAACCGGCTCTGCAACCGAATTCTCCTGCATTGCTCTATCGAGAAGCTTGATGCGGTCGATGGCGATGTCGTCTCCGTCGTGTTCGCCGACCTCAAGGGCGAAAGCCTCGAACGCGCGAACGCCGAATCGCCGAAGAGCGCTCCGGATGCTGTTCAGCCCGTGACTGTTGCGGATGCGCCGCCTGCGGCGAGGTCAATGTCGGCGCCGCTGCCGCCAGCGCGAAAGCTCTCGGAGGCGCAGGCCGGCGCTTCACGACCGATGGCAGTTGAAGACGCTCCGACGTTTGACCGCGAGCACTCTCAGTTGAGCGCGCTCGATCGCCTGCGGGCGTTGCGCGCCGGGACTCGCCTGATCGAGGCTGTCGCCGAACACGAACCAGCGACGCTGACGGATGTGAAGCGGGCGATTGAGGCCGTGACCGAGCAGGGACCGGAGATGGCGTTCCCAGAAGCGCCGCTCGAAGAGTTGGACGATGACGCGCGCGCGAGCGCATCGGGCGAAGTCGAGACCCTGCGGCTTTCTGTCGTCAGATCGATCGATGAGACACGGCAGGAACTGAAGGCGGCCTATGCCAATGTCACCTCCTTGCGGCGCAGGCTCTCCGAGCTTGAAGAACACAATCGCGCGCGCCGCACGCGGATTGCGGAAGGCCTGACGCGAGCTGAGAGCCTCCTTTCGACGATCCGGGCAGCGGCGCGATGAGCCTCGCGCCGGCCCGGTCGGCGCTGGCGGTGGAAGATAGCGGCGAGGAGCGGCCGCGCTTCGCCATGTCGATCGACATTGAGGACTATTTCCAAGTCTGGGCTTTCTCGGATGTGGTTGCGAGAGCAGATTGGGACGGCTTTGCGCCGCGAGTTGCCGCGAACACTCGCCGGGCCCTCGATCTGTTCGAGCATTACGGCGCCAAGGCGACTTTCTTCACCCTGGGCTGGGTCGCCGAGCGCCATCCGGATTTGGTGCGCGAGATCTCCGATCGCGGCCACGAGGTCGGGAGCCATGGATACGAGCACGCCAAGGTCTTCGATCAGAGCCCTGACGAGTTTCGTGCCGATGCAATAAGAACCAAGGCGCTCCTCGAGGACGCTTGCGGAAAGCCCGTGCGCGGCTATCGAGCCGCCGGCTTCTCCATCGACCGGCGCACGCCCTGGGCGCATGAGATTCTGGCCGAAACCGGCCACGCCTATTCGTCCAGCAGCCATCCTATCGCACATGACCACTACGGCGACCCCAACGGCGCGCGCGACCCCTATGAACCTGTTCCGGGCAGCGCGTTTATCGAGGCGCCGGTCGCGACGGCGGTTCTCTTTGGGCGCCGGATGAGCTGCGCAGGCGGGGGCTGGTTCCGCGTCGCACCGTTCAGCGTCTCCCGCATGCTCATTGAGGAGGCCGAACGGTCGCTGTCCGGGCCGGTCATTTTCTACTTTCATCCGTGGGAGATCGACCCGGGTCAGCCGCGGATCGAGCGCGCCTCGCTCAAGTCGAAACTTCGCCACTACGTCAACCTCGATCGCATGGAGGCAAAGCTCAGCCGGCTTCTTTCCGCCCGGCGCTGGGGTCGCATCGACGCCGCACTCGGCTTGCGATAAAGCGGCCCGCATGATTGAGATCGTCGAAACGACGCGCGCCGACGATGCAGCGTGGCGCGATTACACAGGCCGGAATCCGGAAGCGCGGCTCTTTCATGACCGCCGATGGGGCGACGTGATCGAGAAGGCCTACGGACATCGGACGGTACACCTGGCGGCGAAGCGCGGCGGAAGGGTCGTCGGAGTCTTGCCGGTGACCGACGTGAAGTCTGCGCTGCTCGGGAGAGCGCTCATCTCGGGCGCATTTGCGGTCGCCGGCGGCGCGCTCGCCGATGACGACGAGGCGCTTGGGGCGCTGTGCGGCCGAGCGCACGATATGGGCCGGGAGCTTGGCGTCAAATACGTCGAACTGCGGGGAGGAGGCGCTCCCGCGAACACCGTCTGGGTCGCCAAGTCCGGGATACATGCGGCCTTTGTTCGAGAACTTCCCGCCACGGAAGATGGCCTGATACCGTGGCTCCCCAAGAACCGGCGCGCGCAGGTGAAGAAAGCCATGCGCATCGAGAGCGAGCATGGCGCGTCATTGCGCTCGGGCGGAACGCCCGAGGAGTTCCAGCCCCTTTACGCTGAATCGCTGCGAAATCTCGGCACGCCGGTTCCGCCAATGGCGCTCTTCAGGGAAATCATGACTGCCTTCGCGGATAGCGCCGAGATCACGCTGTGCATGAAGGACGGCGCGCCGATCGCTGGCGTCTTGTCTTTCTGGCATGGCGGCAGCGTCGCGCCTTATTATATCGGCGGCACGGCGGAGGCGCGCGCTCTCTTCGCCTACGATTATCTTTATTTCTCGCTGATGAAAGAGGCGATTGCGCGCGGCGTCAGGATATTCGACTACGGACGAAGCAAGATAGGGTCCACGCATTTCGACACGAAGACCTATTGGGGGTTTGCGCCGACGCCGGTTGTCTATCAAGTCGGGCTGGTGCGGGCGAAGGAGCTCCCAAATCTCAGCGGCGCGAATCCGAAGTTCGCGCTTTTCTCGGACGTCTGGAAGAGGTTGCCTTTGCCAGTCGCCAATCTGGCGGGGCCAATTCTGGCCCGACATCTCGCATGACGGCGCGGCGTGAATTCCTGTTCCTGGCGCACCGCATTCCCTATCCGCCTGACAAGGGCGACAAGATTCGAACCTTTCGATTTCTTCAACACCTGGCGACGCGTTTTGCGGTGCACCTTGCCGCGTTCGTCGATGATCCGGCCGACTTTGCGCATCGCACATATCTTGAATCATTCTGCGCGAGCGTCACGCTGGCGCCGCTGCATCCCGCGACAGCGCGTCTGCGAAGCCTGCAATCCTTAGGTCGCGGGGAGCCGCTGACGTTTGGCTACTACCGCGACCAGCAGATGGTGCGCGCCGTGTCGCTGCTGCGCAGGAAACCGCTTGCCGGCGAATACGCGTTTTCGTCGTCCATGGCGCCTTATCTGGAGCCCGCCGTTGAGGGGCGGCCGCGTATTGCGGATATCTGCGACGCGGACTCCGAGAAGTGGCGTGAATACGCCGGGTCCGCGGCTCTGCCAATGAAATGGGTCTATGGCCGCGAGCACCGGCGGCTCGCGGGCGCCGAGACGGGCATCGTCAATCGGTTCGACGCCGCGCTTGCGATCAGCGACGCAGAGGCCCGCATCTTCACCACAAGGCGGGGCGTGACCGGGACAGCGGTCACTGTCGGAAATGGCGTCGATACGGACTATTTTGCCGCCGGCGCCAGCACGCGCCCGACGGACGCCGGCGACGTCGTTTTCATCGGCGCAATGGACTACAAACCGAACATAGACGCGGCGCTGTGGTTTGCGGACGCCGTTTGGCCGACGGTGCGCGCGCGGCGACCTCTCGCGACCTTCACCATTGTCGGCGCGAGGCCGCCTTCGGAAGTTCAAACGCTTGCGGCTCGCGACGGCGTAGCCGTCACGGGACGCGTTACTGACGTCCGCCCTTATCTACATCATGCAAGGCTGGCGCTGGCGCCGCTGAAGATTGCGCGCGGCGTGCAGAACAAAGTTCTTGAAGCCATGGCCGCCGGCAAGGCCGTTGTCGCCAGCACGGCCGCCAATGTCGGCATTGACGCCGTCGCAGGATCCGAGATCGTTATTGCAGATACGGCGGGCGCGTTCGCCAGCAGCGTCTTGTTGTTGCTTGGGGATGAGGCGCGTGCCCGGGCGATCGGCGCCGCCGCGCGCGCGCGCGCCGCGCGCGACTTCTCGTGGGCGAGCCGGCTCAACGATCTCGACCTGGTGCTTCGCCGAGTGGGCGTTAGAGACAGCTGAGTCCGACGGGGCGATGCCGGTTTGTCGTCCGATGCTGTAGGCTGGGCCTCATGACGTTTGTGGACCACGCGATTGTTCTCGGAGCGCGAGCGCATGGCGAGACCCATGCGGTCGCAGAGTTGTTCACGGAAAGTCATGGTCGTTGGGCGGCTCTGGTCTATGGGGGCCAGGGCAGGCGCATGCAGCCGATCCTTCAGCCCGGCAATGAAGTGCGCTCTGAGTGGAAGGGGAGGGGCGAGGGCCTTGGGTTCTTTTCACTTGAACTCGAGCGCGCGCACGCGGCCGCCCTGATGCAGGACCAGCTCTCGCTGGCCGCGTTGTTATCGGCGACGAGCCTTGCGCGCGAGTGCCTTCCGGAGCGCGAGGCGCATGCCCGCGCCTACGGCGCCATGAAAATTCTTATCGAGAATCTCGGCGAGATCGACATCTGGCCGGTCCTGATGGCGCGCTGGGAGCTGGGTCTGCTGGCCGAACTCGGATTTGGCCTGACGCTGGATCGCTGCGCGGCGACCGGCGCGCGCGATGACCTTATCTATGTTTCGCCGCGCTCGGCTTGCGCCGTCAGCCGAGAGGCGGGCGAGCCGTACAAGGATAAATTGCTGCCGCTGCCGGGATTTCTGGGCGGGTCGTCGCTGGAAGCGACGCTTGACGAGGCGCTCGCAGCGCTGACGACAACGGGCTACTTCATCGAGACGCGGATTCTGCATCTTTCCAACAAGCCGCTTCCAGCGCCGCGGCTCAAGCTGCACGACCTCCTGAAGGCCCATGCAGCGCAGGCCCACAGCATCGAGCGTTAAGTCTGCATCGGGTCGATGCTGTAGATTTTGGCTGGCGCGCCTTTTCGCGAAAAACCGGACTCCACTTTTTCGCCCGGCGCGCTGGCAGCGCGGAGAGTGCGGTCGCCACCTGGGGAGATTTTCCGGCCGGCCGCCTTGCACCGCGCCACCGACAAGGGCTAATCGCGGGCCAGTGATTTGAAGCGAGTTTGATGGCCCGCGCCAAACCCCCAGAGCCGCCAAAGCCCGAAGTCATATTCCTCGAGCCGCTCGATGAAGCGCTCTCGCGGCGCTATCTCGCCTATGCGCTCTCGACCATCACCGCGCGAGCGCTGCCCGACGTACGCGACGGGCTGAAGCCCGTTCATCGGCGCATTCTCTACGCCATGCGGCAGATGCGCCTCAATCCGAATGGAGCATTCAAGAAATCCGCCAAAGTCGTCGGCGAGGTGATGGGTAATTTTCACCCGCACGGCGATCAGGCGATCTACGACGCCATGGTGCGCCTGGTCCAGGAATTCTCCGTACGCGTTCCATTGGTCGATGGTCAGGGAAACTTCGGCAATATCGACGGCGACAACGCGGCTGCGATGCGCTACACGGAAAGCCGCCTAACGGACGCAGCGGCTCTGCTTCTCAATGGAATCGATGAGGATACGGTCGATTTCCGCGGCACCTATGACGGGGAGGGCAGTGAGCCCGTCGTTCTGCCGGCCGCCTTTCCGAACCTCCTCGCCAATGGGGCTTCCGGCATCGCCGTCGGCATGGCGACCTCGGTCCCGCCGCACAATGTGGCGGAGGCGATCGATGCGCTCTTGCACCTTATCAAGACGCCCGATGCGCGCCTCCCTACACTCCTGAAATTCATCAAGGGCCCGGACTTTCCGACAGGAGGGGTCTGCGTCGAGACCCGGGAGTCGATCGAAGAGGCTTACGTCACGGGTCGCGGCGGATTCCGTCTGCGCGCCGCCTGGAAGTCAGAAGACCTCGGCCGCGGCCGCTACCAGATCGTCGTCACCGAGATTCCATATCAGGTCCAAAAGGCCCGGATTGTCGAGCGCATCGCCGACCTCATGCAGCAAAAGAAGCTGCAGATGCTCGAAGACGTGCGCGATGAGAGCGCCGAAGACATTCGCCTCGTCCTCGTTCCGAAGTCGCAGAACGTCGATGCAGCGACGCTGATGGAAGCGGTGTTCCGCGTCACCGATCTTGAAACGCGATTTCCCTTGAACATGAACGTGCTCGGCGCCGACGGCGCACCGCGAGTCATGGGCCTCAGGGACGTGTTGCAGGCCTTCCTCGATCACCGGAAGGAAGTGCTTGTCCGCCGGACGAAATTCCGGCTTGGCAAGATCGCAGAGCGCCTCGAGGTTCTGGACGGCTTCCTGATCGCCTACCTCAATCTCGACGAGGTGATCCGCATCATCCGGTATGAGGAGGAGCCGAAGGCGGAACTGATCAAGGCTTTCAAGCTCACGGACAATCAGGCCGAGGCCATCCTCAACATGCGCCTGCGGAATTTGCGCAAGCTCGAGGAGATGGAGATCAAGCGCGAACACGCTGATCTGAAGAAGGAAGAAAAAGACCTGCGGTCCTTGCTCAAGTCGGACGACGCGCAATGGTCGCGGATCGGCGACGAACTGAAGGAGACGCGCAAGGCGTTCGACCCGAAGACGCCGCTCGGAGCAAGGCGCACGGTCTTCGCCGATGCGCCCGCCGAGACCGAGATTGACCTCGAAAGCCTCATCGAAAAGGAGCCGGTCACCATTGTCCTTTCCGAAAAGGGGTGGATCCGGACGATGAAAGGTCATGTCGAGGACGCCGCCGACATCAAATACAAGGACGCCGACGCCGAGGGCTTTCTCATCAAGGCGATGACGACCGACAAGCTGATGCTCTTCGGCACGGATGGGAAATTTTACACGTTCGACGTTTCGGCGCTTCCGGGCGGTCGCGGCCACGGCGAGCCGATCCGGCTGATGGCCGATCTGGCCAACGACCAATCGATCGCGTCAGCCTTCATGTTTCAAGGCGGGCGCCGCTTCCTCGTTGCGTCGTCCTCCGGACACGGATTTTTTGTCAGGGAAGAGGAGTGCCTTGGGACGACGCGCAAGGGCAAACAGGTGCTCAATCTGCCCGCTGGAAGCGAGGGGGCCGTCTGCCGCCCCGCCATCGGGGACATGGTCGCCAGCGTCGGCGACAACAAGAAGCTCCTCATCTTTCCGGCGCCGGAGCTTCCCGAGATGGCGCGCGGCAAGGGCGTCCTGATGCAGAAATTCCACGAAGGCGGGCTGTCCGACGCCAAGGTCTTCGACAAGAAAGAAGGTCTCACCTGGGTCGATCGTTCGGGCCGCTTGCAGACCGTCGAGGAGTGGAAGACCTATGTCGGCAAACGCGCCCAATCAGGCCGAATTGCGCCGAAAGGGTTCCCGACATCCAGGAAGTTCGGGAGAGACTGAAGCGAGACCGGACGAGAACTACTTCTTCTTCGCGGACTTCTTTGCGGCGGCGACCGCCTCCATGACCTTCTCGGCGGAAAATCCCGGAATGACCTCGATGAATTCTCCGTTCAGCGAGGCGACAATGAATGTCGGCGTCCCATCGACGCGCAGATCGCGCGCCACCTTGTCCGTCTCCTCGATCGATTCCTTGACGACCTTGCTGTTGATGTCGGCTTCCAGCCTTGCGAGATCGACGCCCTTTTCCTTGGCGATGCCGGCGATGCGCTCCTTGGTGAGGATGCCCGTGGCGCCCATCATGGCGAAGTGGAGATCGTAGTACTTGCCCTGGGCTCTTGAGGCGAGGGCGGCTTTCGCTGCGTACTCGGACTCCTCGCGCAGGATCGGCAGCTCCCTGAAAACGACTTTGACGGCGGGATCGCTCTTCGTCAGATCGCGGACGAGGCCCACGGCCTTCTTGCAGTACCCGCAGTGATAATCGAAGAGCTCGATCACGGCGACCTGCGCAGCCGCCGGATTTGCCCCGGCGACAAACCCGTGATCGGGGGAGACGAGTGCGGCGAGATTTTTCCTGGCTGTGGCCAGCGCGTTCGAACGGTCCTCAGCCTCCTTTCTCTCCGAATAGGCGTTGAGCGAGTCGACGAGAATATCTGGGTGTTCGAGCAGGTAATTCCGGACGATCGTCCTGATCGCTTCTTCCTCAGCGCCGTCGAAAGCAGTCGTGGTCGGCGCACCGGCCTTTACCGATTGTCCGCTCTTGTCGCCTTGCGCGTTCGAGTAGGCGACCGCGAGGGCTCCGAGCAGCGCTGACCCGCCGAGCGCCGCGCCTATTGCCAGATTTCTGTTCATGCGAAGTTCCCACTCACCATTCCTAAAACGTACCCAAGCCATTCCTAGTTGAATTGCAAGCCTTGAGGGTCCGGGACTTCCCCCCCTGGTTTTTTCTCGGGCTGGGGTTGCTTGGGTTTTTTCTCCGGCTCCGGAGCGATAGGGCCGGCGCCGCCCTTCCGAGGCTGCGCTGCGGCGATGATATCGCTCGCCTGACGGTATTCCGGCGTGCCCTGCTTCAGATGTTCCTGCGCGCGGCGGGCGAACGTCGCGGCCTCGCCTTTGGAGCCCGAGTGGTATCGGGACTCTGCAGTTGCGAGGCTGGCCATGCCTTCATTGCCCACGCCGCCGTAAGCGCGGGCGAGTTCGAACCAGCCGAACGAATTGTCGGGTTCGAGAAGAAGGGCGGACCTCAGTTCCTTGATCGCCTGCGGGTATAGCGCGACGTCTTCGGTCCCGACGAGCGCGCGGCCGAGATTGATGCGCAAGAGGGCCTTGTCGGGCGCGAGGTCCACTGACTTCTGGTGGGGCGCGATCGATGCGGCGGCCTGACCGAACTCAAACAGCATCTGGCCCTTCAATTCCTGGTAGTACGGATTGTCCGGGAACTTCGCTATCAGACGATCGACCTCCGTCTCCGCCTTCTCAAGCTGCGAGCCGCGATAATAAGCTACGGCGCGGGCATAGTGGGCGGGGTCCGATTGATCGGTAAGCGGATATTGCCGCAGCGTGACATCGGTCTCCTGGAGGAACCCGTTGATCTTCGCCTGAATGAGTTTGAGGCGTTCGATCTCCTCGGGGCTGTCCTTGTTCTCAAAGCTTGAGGACGCGCTGGCGCGGTCGGTGAGCGCCGTGATGCGCTGGTTCGAAAGAGGATGGCTCTGCATGTAGGGATTGATCTTCCGGAAAGTGATGATCTCCTGATTGCGGAGCTTGCCGAAGAACTCGATGAGCCCTTCGGAAGAATTGTTTGTTGCGTCGAGAAACGTAATGGCGGCCTGGTCCGCCGCCGCTTCCTGGCCGCGGCTGTAGATCAGCGCGTTGGCCATGCCGATATTCTGCCCAAGGCCGATAATGCCGAGCCCGGCGTCCGGCGCGCCCGCGGCGATGGCGCCGGCCGCGAGCACCAGACTGAGTATCATCGGCACGGTCGCGGCTGACATCATCTCGTCCGAACGCGCGGAATGCCCGCCGGCGATGTGGCCGGTCTCGTGGGCTATGACGCCCTCGATCTGGTTCGGCGTGTCAGCGGTCGTGATGAGACCGGTGAAAATGCCCATATTGAGGCCGCCGGCGAAGGCGTTCGGCGTCGGATCGCCGATCAGCAGGATGTTGATTTCCTCGGCGGGCAAGCCGGCCGCCTTGAAGAGCGGACGAGAGTAATCGTCGATCCACTGCTCGATTTCGGCGTCACGCAGAAGCGACTGCGCACTTGCCTGGCCGATGGACGCGGCGAATGCTGCGAGACATAGGGCGGCGTGGCGACATCTCATCGGCGCAACAACTCCTCAACGGACAACCAACCTGACGCCTGCCTAGCTGCTGGCGTCGGTGAAATTGTGGCCGATACCGGCGCCGCTTTCAGCCCACAAATTCGTGAACTCACCCGCCGATGGCGCGCTGCCACCAGCCTTTTTTGACCTTGTCCGCCTTTGGCGGCGTGTCGGGAAGCGCTGTAATCCGGGCAAGAGACAGGTCCTCGTGGGGCTCGTCCCGCTGGCTTTGCACGCTCTCGTCGCGTGGCGAGGGCGCGGTCGGCGGCGCAGCGTGCGCGAACTCGACGGGCTTCAGTTCAAACTCGCGCGCAGGTTCCATGGACTGCGGCGGCTCTCCCCCGACATCGTCAAAAGTCGTGTCCACGTAGGGCTGAGCGTTTCCCTCTGGGGCGGCGCTGGCGCTCTCGCCCTCGCCTCGGCCGCGATTGCGGCGTCCCCCTCTGCGGCCGCGACGTCGGCGTTTTCGCTGCGCGTCCGCTGAGTCGACCGAACCATCGGCCGATCGCTCCGTGCGCTGAGGCCGTTCGTCATTGTCGTCTTCGCCCCCGCCGCCCTCGATGTCGCCGCCATTCGGCTCCACAGACGATTCTCTATTGTTCATCCTCGGAGCGTCATCGCCTTCGCCGCGTCGTCCACCCCGCCTGCGGCGCCGCCGCTTGCGGCCGCCATCGGATTCGCGGCCTTCGGAGCGGTCCTCAGCCTGCCGCTCCGGCCGGCTCGCTTCCGCATCGGCATCCTCGTCGAGTTCGGCCGGCTCTTCGATCGCCGGCATCTCGACTTCGATGTCTTCGGTCTGGTCGGCGCGGACAACTTGCGTCGTCGGCGGCAGTTCGCGCGCGGGCCCACGCCGTTCGATCTCGAAGACGTCGCCGACCTTTTGCGAGTCGCCGACAATTTCGACGGACAGCGCGTAATCGTCCTCGATGCGCTTCAGCCATTCGCGCTTGTGATTGAGGATGTAGAGCGTCACCTCTAGCGAGCAGCGCGCCGCGATCACGCCGGCCCTTGCGCCAAGCGCTTCGCGTTCGATTGCGCGAAGGATGCGCAACGCCGCCATCTCCGCCGAGCGCACCACGCCCGCGCCGTTGCAGGCCGGGCAGGCATGCGTTGTCCCATCGACAATGCCGGATCGCCGGCGCTGCCGGGACATTTCGAGAAGGCCGAAATTCGAGATGCGCCCGACTTGCAGGCGGGCGCGGTCGAAGCGCAGCGCTTCCTTGAAGCGCTTCTCGACCGTGCGATTGTTTCGCTGTTCCTCCATGTCGATGAAGTCGATGACGATCAGGCCGGCGAGGTCGCGCAGCCGGCATTGCCGGGCGGCTTCCCTGGCCGCCTCAAGATTCGTCTTGAGCGCGGTCAACTCAATGTTGCGCTCTCGCGTTGCCTTGCCGGAGTTCACGTCGATGGCGACGAGCGCTTCGGTCTGGTGGATGACGATGTAGCCGCCGGACTTCAGGCGCACCACGGGCTGGTACATGGCGTCGAGCTGCCCCTCGACATCTTGCGAGATGAAGAGCGGCGTCTTCTCTTTGTAGGGCTGCACGTTCTTGGCGTGCGACGGCATCAGCATTTTCATGAAGTCTTTGGCTTCACGGTAGCCGACGTCGCCTTCGACGGTGATGGAGTCGATGTCCTTGTCGTAAAGATCGCGGATGGCGCGCTTGATGAGGTTGGCCTCCTCGTAGATGAGGCAGGGCGCAATCGACTGCATGGTCAGGGTGCGGATGTTCTCCCAGAGGCGTGTCAGATATTCATAGTCGCGCTTGATCTCCGCCTTTGTGCGCTTGGCGCCGGCGGTGCGGATGATGAGCCCCATGCCCTTGGGCACATCGAGGCTGTCGACGACGCGCTTCAGGCGCTTGCGATCCGCAGCCACCGGAATCTTGCGCGAAATGCCGCCGCCCCGGGCGGTGTTGGGCATCAGCACGCAGTAGCGTCCGGCGAGCGACATGAAGGTCGTCAGCGCTGCGCCCTTGTTGCCGCGTTCTTCCTTGACCGCCTGCACAAGCAGAATCTGCCGACGCTTGATGACTTCCTGAATCTTGTAGTTTCGCAGAAGGCGCGCGCGCTTGCGCCGGGCCTCGCGATACCGCTCGAGCAGTTCGCCGCGATTGCGCTGCGGAACGTGACCCGTGTCCGACTCGGTCTCTTCGTCGGCGTCATCAGACGCGTCGTCATCGGCGTCTTCTTCTTCAATTGCCGCGTCGGCTGCTTCGTCGTCCGGCGCCGGCTCCGAGGGCTGGCTCGCCGCCTCAAACCCAACCGATGTCGAGGGCGGGGAGGCGGCGGCGAACGCCGCTTCGTGAGTTTCATCGCCGTCGGATGCTTCGGCGGCTTCGTCTTCTTCGTCGGCTTCATCGACCGTTCTCGCGCCCGCGGCTTCGGCGTCGCGGAAATCGGCCGGTTCGTCCTCTACCGCACCGGCGGGCGGGGCGTTTTCACCCTCGGCGTCCGATGGTTCATCGTCGCCGCCGGCGTCTTCTCCGTTTTCGTCGAGATCGAGCTGGGCGGCGAGTTCCGCCTCCTCGTCTTCGGCTTCCTGCAGCAGGCGTCGGTCGGAGACCGGAATCTGATAATAGTCGGGATGGATTTCGTTGAAGGCGAGGAATCCGTGGCGATTGCCGCCGTACTCGACGAAGGCCGCCTGGAG
Organism: Parvularculaceae bacterium; assembly: GCA_040081755.1. GTDB lineage: Bacteria > Pseudomonadota > Alphaproteobacteria > Caulobacterales > Parvularculaceae > Amphiplicatus. Next base: position 8,092 of record JBEBFW010000009.1, on the reverse strand, counting down.
CGACGGCTCCACGCGGGTTACTCTGGCGAGATAGATATTTCCCCTGAGCGGCCTTCTCGACGAAGATTCGAAGTCGAAATCTTCAACTACGCCGTGTTCCAGAACGCACACCCGCACCTCTTCGGCGTGGGCGGCGTCGATCAGCATCTTCTTCATTCTTGTAAGCTCCCCGGCGCGCGAGCGAAGTCGCTGCGCCGCATGGGTTGAGACGCCGGGGGCGCGCTGAGGCGGCGCCCGGGACGGCGGGCGAATGCCTCCGTCCAGTCAGGCGGCGGAGATCAGCAGAAAGCGCCATCGGCGAGGTTTTCCAGTGCCGGCGAACCGGCGGTTTAAAATGCGGCGCCTAGAGCGCCTCAGCCCCTTCGCGGCGTAACCCCAACTGAGATCCGCCGCGCACCGGCCTCAGAGGCAGCCGGCTCGACCGGAACGCAACCGCCAATTAGCTGCCGGTCCCGATAATTCAACCCGCAAGGCGCCCGATGGGCTCCCTACGTATGGCGCGGTGCCTACCGGCAAGCGCCTAGTGTCAACATTGCATAAGCCGGGGGGAAAAGGAAAGCCTTGCCCGCCCCCGACTCGCTGTTTGATGAAAAAGCGCGCAACTGGCTTAAGGGCGCGTTAACGATGGCCGAAAAGAGTGGGATATTGTATCCCCCAAAGGCGGACCCGAGAGTGATTTTCGCAGTGCGGCATGTTGCGTTTCTGGCGGCTGCAGGCCTCTGCGCCGCATTCCTGACGGCGAGCGCCTCAGCCGCCGACCTAGTCGGCGTGCGCTTCGGCGAGACGTCGGCCGCCGAAACGCGCATCGTCATAGACCTTTCGGAACCGACGGCATTCATGGTTTCGGCAGACGGTCAAACCGTCCAGGTCGATTTCACCAGCGCACATAACGGAGTGAAAAGTGGTCCGGGCGCTGGCCATGTCGCGAGTTTCACGGCGAAGGAAAACAAGGGCGCTGCAAGAGTGGTGTTCATGCTGTCCAAACCTGCGGCCGTCACCAATCAATTTGAAATACCAGCGGGCCCGGCCTCGAAGAGCCACCGGCTCGTGCTCGATTTGAAGGACGGCCGCGCCGCGGAGGTCACCGGGCCGAAACACGCCGAAACGGTCGCTTCGGCCCCGCAGTACGAGGACATCACGGCCATTCTGGAAGCCGTGACGGCGTCGACGGCGGTCGCTGTGGAAGTTCCAACTGCAACCGCCTCGCCGGCCCCCGCTCCAATCGTCGCCAAGCCCAAACTCAAGGTGATCGTCATAGATCCGGGGCATGGCGGCGCCGATCCAGGGGCTAGTTCATCGGGCGGAGTCGTGGAAAAGACGGTGACGCTCGCGGCTGCGCGCCGTCTGGCCGAACTTCTTGAAGCAAGCGGGCGCTACCAGATCGTCATGACCAGAGCCGATGACAGCCGGTTGCAGCTGGAGCAGCGCACCAAGGTCGCCCGCGACGCCGGCGCCGATCTATTCATTTCGCTGCACGCCGACGCCATCGACGATGCGAGCGTGCGCGGCGGGTCCCTCTACACACTCTCGAAGGACGGCACCGAACGCTCCGCCCAGGAAGCCGAAACATCGGGCAATTTCAATAATGTCTACGGCGTCGATATCGAGGACTGGTCGGCGGGCGACCCGGCGCTCAACCGCATTCTCTACGATCAGGCCACCAAGAAGACGGCTACGAACTCCGGCAGATATGCGAATTTTCTGCTGAAGCGGCTAAAGGGCGTGACGCCGCTTCTCAACAATTCGCACCGCGCGGCTGATCTAAAAGTGCTCCTTTCCCCGGATGTGCCCGCCGTGCTCTTCGAGCTGGCCTTCATCTCGAACGACCTCGATGCGACCAATCTTTCCTCGAAAGTGTGGCGGACCAAGACCATGACGGCCGTCGCCAATTCGATCGACGACTATTTCAGATCGAGTACCGAGGCGGCGACTGCGCCCGCACTGGCCCAAGGGGCCCCAGCCGGGCGATGAGGTTTTCGGGTCGCCTGCCAATTCAGGCAGGCCTCACGCCTTGTGGCCCGTGAGGATTGGCGGATAATGGGATCAGGTTAAGAGGCGCCCCGCAGCGGCGCCATGGGGCGTTAGGTACCAAGTCGATGTCTGATCACAGTAAGCTCTGGACTCCGGGCTCACGGCGCCCGCCGTCGATGCTCGACGACGATGCTCAAGGGCAAGGGCCCGTGCAGCTGACTCCCCGGGATGAAGCTGCAGTCCAGAAATCCGAGGTCGATGAGGCCGCGACGGCAGAGCATGAGGCGGCCGAGCCTGCGCCGCGTCAGGAGCCTCCCGCAGCTGCGCCGAAGCCGCGACCGGCCGCCGCGCCGGTACGGAGAATGAAAAGCGGCGGTGGAGGCGGAGGACGAATGCCCGGCTGGATCAAGTTTCTCGCTTTCGCCTTCGGCGGCGTCGTTCTGCTCGCTTTCGCGGGAATTGGCGCCACGGCCTTCTATCTCAACAAGCTGAGCCAGGACCTTCCCGACTACAAGGTGCTCGCGGAATATACGCCGCCCGTCACCACGCGGGTTTATGGCGGGGACGGAACGCTGGTCGCCGAGTTTGCGCGCGAGAGGCGGCTGTTCGTGCCGATGTCGGCGATTCCGGATCACGTGAAGTACGCCTTTGTCTCGGCGGAAGACAAAACCTTCTTCGAGCATTCCGGTCTCGATACGCGCGGCATTGTGCGCGCCGGCCTCTCGAACATCGACAATTACCTCAAAGGCCGACGCCTCGAGGGCGGCTCCACCATCACGCAACAGGTCGCCAAGAACTTCCTCCTGTCGAGCGAGCAGAAGCTCGAGCGCAAGATCCGCGAGATGCTGGTGACGCGCCGTATCGAGAAGGCCTTCACCAAGGACCATATTCTCGAGCTCTATCTCAATGAGATCTACCTCGGAAACCGCTCCTACGGCGTGGCGGCTGCGGCGCTCAATTATTTCGACAAGTCTCTCGACGAGCTGACCATCTCGGACGCCGCCTACCTTGCCGTGCTGCCCAAGGCCCCCAACAATTATCACCCGATCGACAAGCATGAGCGGGCGCTGGAGCGCCGCAACTGGGTCATCGACCGCATGCTCGACGACAAGCGGATCACGAAAGAGCAGGCGGAATCGGCGAAGGCCGAGCCGCTCGGCGCCGTAATGGCCCCGCCGCTCGGCGCGCGCGACTGGGCGTCGGAGTATTTCGCGGAGGAAGTCCGCAAGCAGATTGCGCAGCTTTACGGCACAGACGCGCTCTATGACGGCGGTCTCGCGGTGAGGACGACGCTCAATCCGAGGCTGCAGACGGCGGCGGCGACAGCGCTGCGGCGCTGGCTCGTCGAATACGATCGTCGCCACGGCTGGCGCGGTCCCATCGCGACGATGGACGCCGGCGAGGATTGGGTTCTGGTCTTCGACGCGCAGGTGAAGACGCTGAAGGATATGAAGAAAGTCGCGGACGATCTTGAGCCATGGGTCCCGGCGGTCGTGCTCTCGGCGGCCAAGGACGAGGCGATCGTGGGCCTTGCGGGCGGCCTGCAGGGACGCATTCCGCTCGACGACATCAAGTGGGCGCGCGCCTACGAGGACGTGAACCGGATGGGTCCCGAGCCGGCATCGGCGGCGACGGTTCTCACCAAGGGCGACATCGTCATGGTCGAGGCCGTGACGCCCGCGCAGGAGGGCGTCCGGGGGGACTACAGTCTCAAGCAGATTCCGGCAGTGAACGGCGCCTTTGTCGCCATCGATCCGCATACGGGGCGCGTGCTCGCCATGGTCGGCGGGTTTTCGTTCCAGTTGTCCGAGTTCAACCGCGCGCTGCAGGCGCTCCGCCAGCCCGGCTCGACCTTCAAGCCGTTCGTCTACGCCGCCGCTCTCGACAACGGCTACACGCCGTCGAGCATCGTGCTCGATGCGCCCTTTGTGGCGCCGGGCGTCGATAGCTGGTGGAAGCCGGGGAACTATCAGGAGGGCCGCTTCTACGGAGAGAGCACGTTGCGGCTCGGAGTTGAGCAATCGCGCAACACCATGACCGCGCGGCTGGCGCAAGACATAGGCATCGGCAAGATCGTCGACTACGTGCAGCGGTTCAATCTTTCGGAAAAGATGCCGCGCGAACTCGCCATCGCCCTTGGCGCCAGCGAAACGACGCTGATGAAGATCACGGCCGCCTACGGAATTTTCGTCAATGGCGGCAAGAGCGTGACGCCGGTCATCATCGACCGCATTCAGGACCGCACCGGCAAGACCATCTACAAGCGCGACGAGCGCCCTTGCGCTGAGTGCTCCGTATCGGCCTGGACCGGACAGAGCGAGCCGCAACTCGCCGACGCGCGCCAGCAATCGATGGACCCGAGAACTGCCTACCAGATCGTCTCGATCCTCGAAGGCGTCGTTCAGCGAGGCACCGGCTCGGCCGTGCGCAAGGTCGTCGACAAGCCGGTCGCCGGCAAGACCGGCACCACCAATGATTATCGCGACGCGTGGTTCGTCGGATTCTCGCCGGACCTCGCGGCCGGCGCCTTTGTCGGGTTCGACCAGCCGACGCCTCTTGGCGATACCGAGGCAGGCGGCAAGGTCGCAGCGCCGATCTTCGGCGACTTCATGGCCGCTGCGCTAAAGGATGAGCCGGCGATCCCGTTTCGCGTTCCTTCAGGCATCCGGCAAGTGCGCGTCAACGCCAAGACCGGCCGGCCCGCCGGCCCGAACGATCCCAATGTCATTCTCGAAGCGTTCAAGGCGGAGGACGCGATCTCCGCGGGCCTCAGCAATGACGACCTGACCCTTGACCCCTTGAGCGCAGCGCCCCGGGCCGATGCGCCGCCAACGGATGATCTGACGGGGCTGTATTGAGATGCGATCTTAACCGAGCCGCTACCCCTAAAACCGAACCCCCAAAACCGAGCCACGACACCAGAATGCGCGCTGAAGTCGAACAGTCCGTCCAATCCATCAAGCAGTCGCTGGAACTGCTGAGGAGGCGTCTTTGACTTCGACGTCGCCAATGACCGCCTGCGCGAGCTGAACGCGAAGGCCGAAGATCCGGCGCTCTGGAACGATCCGGCAGCGGCCCAGAAGATTATGCAAGAGCGCACTTCGCTCGAATTCCAGATCGGCGCCATTTCGACCATGAGCCGCGAGATGGAGGACAATCTCGCGCTCGCCGAGATGGCGGAAGAGGAGGGTGACGCGGCAACCCTCGACGACGCGCAAGCCTCGCTTGCAAGGCTCGCCGAGAGCGCGGCCAAGGCCGAGACGGAGGCGCTGCTCTCGGGCGAGGCGGACGCCAACGACAGCTTCCTCGAAGTGCATTCGGGCGCGGGCGGCACCGAGTCCAATGACTGGGCCTCGATGCTGCTGCGCATGTATGTGCGCTGGGCGCAGTCCCACGGCTATGAAGTCGAGGTCATCGAAGAGCAGTCGGGCGACGAGGCGGGCATCAAGTCGGCGACCATCCAGGTCAAGGGCCGAAACGCCTATGGATGGCTGAAGACAGAATCCGGCGTGCACAGACTGGTGCGCATCTCGCCCTATGATTCGAACGCCCGTCGGCACACTTCCTTCGCCTCGGTCTGGGTTTATCCGGTGGTCGACGACGCGATCGAAATCGACATCAACGAGAGCGATTGTCGCGTCGATACGTTTCGAGCGTCGGGCGCCGGCGGTCAGCACATCAACAAGACAGACTCAGCGATCCGCATCACGCATCTTCCGACAAATATCGTCGTGCAGTGCCAAAGCCAGCGATCGCAACACAAGAACCGCGCGACCGCTTGGGCGATGCTGCGCGCGCGCCTCTACGAGCTTGAACTGCAGAAGCGCGAGGAGGCGGCGGCCGCCGCGGCGGCGGGGAAGACCGACATCGGCTGGGGCCACCAGATCCGTTCCTACGTTTTGCAGCCCTATCAGATGGTGAAAGATCTGCGCACGAATGTCGAAAGCCCGAGCCCTGGCTCCGTGCTCGACGGCGACCTCGACGCCTTTATGGCCGCCTCGCTCGCCCAGCGCGTCGGGGCTCAACGGGAGCAGTAGTGGAAACGCCGGATCATCGTGCGCACTATCAGGCGAACGGCTATTCCCATCTTGAGGGGGTGGCGCCAGGAGAAATCACGCGAAATCTCCTCGGCATCATCGATCTCTATCTTTCGCGCCCGGGCGCCGCGCAGAAGCATCTGCGTCCGCCTTCGGTGAATACGAAGACCTCATTCGAAATCTACAGCTATCATTACCCGCCGCTGACCGGCTTCCACTGGGGGCTCACCTCGCGCATGAGCGACGTGACCGGAAAACGCCTTGTTCCGACCTACGGTTTCTTCCGCGTCTATCAGAAGGGCGACATTTGCACAGTGCACTCGGACCGGCCGTCCTGCGAACACTCGCTTTCGCTGGCGCTGGCCTACGCTGACGACATCGTCTGGGATTTCGAAGTCGGGCGGTCATTCTATGACTATGAAACCGCGTGTGCGCTAAGCGCCGGAACCGACTTTGGCGCCGAGCCGTTCTCGACGGTGCGCCTCAGGCCCGGCGACGCCATTCTCTACAAGGGCGTCAATCATCGTCACGGACGCATGTCGCCGAACCCCAATCGCTGGTCGGCGCACATTTTCCTGCACTGGATCGATGAGGAGGGCCCATTCAGGGAGTGGGCCTACGACAAACAGGTCCTGCCGAAGCCCTCCGGGTACACTTTTCCCTCAATGTGACTGTGACCGCGTCAATGCGGAGTTGCCCAGCGCTTGACCAACGCGTGAGACAATTTTGGGGGCGGCCGCTTGACCCCGCCGATTCACCCCGCTAGAGAGTGCGCCGCGACACGGCCGGCCGTCAGTTTTGCTGATACGCGGCCCGTTAAGCCGAAGAAGAAAGTAGCAAGTTTTCGAGCGGCCTTCCGCTTTTCGGGGCCCCGCTCGTTTGCGTCGTTTATGGCCCAGGGCGCCAATTGGGGCGGTCCGTCGGGCGAGAACGAGGGTTTGAGGACGAATGCCGACGATCCAACAGCTGATCCGGAAACCCCGGACGCCGCGCCGGAAGATCAACAAGGTCCCGGCCATGCAGTCGTGCCCGCAAAAGCGCGGCGTGTGCACGCGCGTTTACACGACGACGCCGAAGAAGCCGAACTCGGCGCTCCGCAAGGTCGCCAAGATCAGGCTCACCAACGGCTACGAAGTCATCGGCTACATCCCGGGCGAAGGCCATAACCTGCAAGAGCACTCGGTCGTGCTCATCCGCGGGGGCCGCGTAAAGGACCTGCCGGGCGTGCGCTATCACATCCTGCGCGGCGTTCTCGATACGCAGGGCGTCAAGGACCGCAAGCAGCGCCGCTCGCTCTACGGTGCCAAACGTCCGAAATAGGGAGCTTCCACATGTCTCGCCGCCGCAGAGCCGAAAAGCGCCTCGTCGATGCCGATCCGAAATTCGGCGACGCGATGGTGTCCAAGTTCATGAACTACGTGATGTCCGACGGCAAAAAGCCCGCCGCCGAGAAGATCGTCTATGGCGCTCTCGGCCGCATCGAACAGAAACTGCGCAAGCCGCCGATCGATCTCTTCAAGGAAGCGCTCGAAAATGTGACGCCCTCGATCGAAGTGCGCTCGCGTCGCGTCGGCGGCGCCACCTATCAGGTGCCGGTCGAAGTGCGCCCCGAGCGCAAGATCGCGCTCGCCATGCGCTGGATCATCGCCGCCGCGCGGGCTCGCAACGAGACGACCATGATCGACAAGCTCTCCGGCGAAATCATGGACGCCGCGCAGAACCGCGGTTCGGCCGTCAAGAAGCGTGAAGACACGCACCGGATGGCCGAGGCCAACCGCGCCTTCTCGCATTATCGCTGGTAACCGGACTTCACGAGTAAAGGCTCGCCGTCATGGCACGAACGCACAAACTTGAAGACTACCGGAACTTCGGAATCATGGCCCACATCGATGCGGGCAAGACGACGACGACCGAGCGCGTTCTCTATTACACCGGCAAGAGCCACAAGATCGGCGAAGTCCATGACGGCGCTGCGACCATGGACTGGATGGAGCAGGAGCAAGAGCGCGGCATCACCATCACCTCGGCCGCCACGACCTGCTTTTGGAACGACAAGCGCCTCAACATCATCGACACGCCCGGCC
>JBEBFW010000140.1:0-8631 GCA_040081755.1 Parvularculaceae bacterium | reverse complement strand
GCCATGCGTGGAACAAACTCCTCGCCGAGCCGTGGCGCATCATGTCCATCGGACTGCGCCAATGGGCTCATGAATGATCTTCAGCGAGGGTTGGTATTATTCGCGTCTTCTGCGCGCCGACGTTCGCGCGGAATCCGGCCGCCTTCCCGATCAGGGACCAAAAATCCCCGCAACAGGCTGTTTTCAGGCATGAATTTCTATTATTCCGCCTGCGGATGTATGTGCGGCGAATCGGCAACCGCGGCGTGCAAACGAACATGAACACCAGGTCCGAAACGATCCGCGCCAAACCTCAATCTTAACCATAAAACGGGGATAGATATGGCAATATGTTACTTGCAATACCCAAAAAGGTGATTATGTTAGGCGGCATAGGGAGTTACCGCCATGTCGATAATCGACCAAAAGCACTTTCACGACGAAAAGGCGGCCTACGCCTACGTTGAAGCGATCATGTGGCCGAACGGCCCTGTCTGCCCGCATTGCGGCGGGGTTGAGCGCATCGGCCTCATGGGCGGCAAGTCCACCCGGATCGGCCTTTACAAGTGCTACCAGTGCCGCAAGCCGTTCACCGTGAAGGTCGGGACCATTTTTGAGTCTTCGCACATTCCGCTTCGCCATTGGCTCCAAGCGATCTTCTTGCTGGCGGCCAGCAAGAAGGGGATCAGTTCAAACCAGCTTCACCGCACCTTGGGCTGCACTCTCAAAACCGCATGGTTTCTGTCGCACCGCATTCGCGAGGCGATGCGCGACGGCAAGCTCGCGCCGTTCGGCGGCGGCGGCCAAGTGGTGGAGGCGGACGAAACCTATTACGGCCCCGTCGCCGAACCCAAGATGACCGACGAAGCGGGCAAGCCGTTTCGCGGCTCGCGCTTTGGTCGCGGCCCATCGAATAAACGCGCTGTGATCGCCCTCGTCGAGCGTGGCGGTCGCGCTCGCACCTTCCATGTTCCGCGAGCGGATCGCGCGACCGTCGAGAAGATCGTCGCCGAAAACGTCGCCAAGGAAAGCCGTCTGCACACCGATGAGTCGCACCTCTATTCAAAGTCCGGCGTGCCCGGCATGGTCTCTGCGCACGAAGCCGTGAAGCACAGCGTTGGCGAATACGTTCGCGGCGACGTGCACTCCAATTCGGCCGAAAACTACTTTTCCGTTTTCAAGCGCGGCATGCGCGGCGTTTATCAAAAGTGCGATGAAAAGCACTTGCACCGCTACCTTGCCGAGTTCGATTTCCGCTACTCCAACCGCGTCGGCCTTGGCGTGAACGATACCGAACGCGCGCACCACATTCTGAGAGGCGCGGCGGGCAAGCGGTTAACCTATCAAACGACTTGTGGCGCGCCGTGACGGACAAGAAGAAGAAACCTCCGAAGACGGACAAAAGGCAATCGGAGCGGTTCAAGGAAGCCGCCCGCGAATTAGAAGCCGCTGGCGAATTAAACCTCGCCGACGCCGAAGAAACATTTGAGCGCGAATTGCGGAGAATAGCGCCGGAAAAGGCGCTAAAGGAGGCAGGCGTTCGCGCGCGTCACCGTAAGAACGCGGAGTGACACGGCTATCACTAGGTGCACTTCGTCAGCCTTGTCGGTCTCCGGGAACAACAGGCGATCTGTCGAAACATCGAGGCCGGCGACCAGAGAATCGCTTTCCATTAAGCAATACAGCATGTCGGCGACTTGCGGCGCCGCCTCTAGTTCGGCTCTTGACGGCATCCGCAGCGCATCGAATAGCGTCTTGATGCGATTGTCCAAGTCACCGCCCTGAAGCACTAGCGAGCCGGGGTCTTCTTGCCGCAGAAACAGAATCTCCAACTCGCAATTCAGATTGAGTGATTTTCGAACGAGCGGTTTGAAGCGTTTGTCTCCAACTGGAATTTCTTCGCAAAGGTCGATCATTCGACCGTAGTCGCCGTGGCGCTCGAACTCCTGTTTCGGGGTCCAAGGGCTCGGCGGACTGACCATGAATCCTTGCGGATTCCGACGTGAATAACCGTCAATAGCAAGAGCCTGAAGGGCGCTGTGTGTGCGCCATAACTCCGCAAGTTGTGGGCTCAGCTCCGCCCTTATTGCGGCCGCCACCTTGGGCTTCGGTTCGTTGCCGGTGGACTTAAGCGGCCCTCGGTAAACCAAGTGAAAGCGCATGACATCCCGAATCGGCGCGGAGACGTTTCGCGCCGCAATTTCCGCCTCGGTCCATTCTCTAACGGGGATCACTGGGTATGCCAACTATGATGTTGCCATAGATATCCCCGCGTTATCCCCGTCGATTCCAGCGGCCTTATCATCCGCTGCATGACGAATACCGATGAAACCAGAACCCGACTGAAAGACGCCTCCGACGAGCTCATCACCGCGCAGATGCGGCGCCGGCTCCTCGAAGGCGCTTCGATCCTCACCCGGATGGTGCGGCGGAAATCCTCCGACCTGCTCCGGGCGCACCTCAACGAAGACGATACGGCCCAGGCGACGCGCGACGTGAGCGCGATCGTCATCGCCGCTCACAGGACCATGGAGATGAAACATAAACTCGACGGCATTGCAGGATCCGCTGACGCCCTCACCCGGGAGGGAGTCGCCCGCCTCCTTGAACTTAACGACGCGCAGATCGCTGAATTCTTCAGAAGCCGCGGAGCTCCGGCGCAGGTCGCGCCTGATAGCGACGCGGGGCCCGGAAGCGATCCCCTTTCTGTGGCCCGTGCTCGCTCATGATCATCAGCTCCCGCCGGAAGGCCCGTGGACGACGTGGCTCCTCATGGGCGGCCGCGGGGCCGGCAAGACAAGGGCCGGCGGCGAGTGGCTGCGCCACCTTGCGGAGAACGCTTGCGAGTTCGGTCGCGCGCGTTCGATCGCGATCGTCGCGGAATCCTACGCCGACGCGAGGGAAATCATGATCGAGGGACCCTCCGGCCTCCTCGCGCTCTCGACTTCGGGCGAGCGCCCGGCGTGGACCGCCTCGCGCCGGCGTCTTGAATGGCCGAACGGCGCCGTCGCGCACTGCTTCTCGGCCGAAGACCCCGAGGGCGTGCGCGGCTTCGAGTTCGACGCCGCCTGGTGCGACGAGCTGTGCAAATGGCGGTATGCGGAGGAAACCTGGTCGAACCTGCAGCTCGCTTTGCGCCAGGGGCCCCGGCCGCGCCAGGTCGTCACGACGACGCCGCGCCCGACCGGCCTCATCAAGCGGCTTTTGAAAAGCCCCGGGACCGCCGTGACGCGCGCCTCGAGCTATGAGAACCGGGACAATCTCTCGCCCGTCTTTTTCGACGAGATCGCGCGCCGCTACGAAGGCACGCGGCTCGGCCGCCAGGAGCTGATGGGCGAGCTCATCGACGACATGCCGGGCGCCTTGTGGACCTGGAACATGATCGAGGCGGCGCGCATTTCGCTCGCCCCCCCGCTGCAGCGCGTCGTCGTCGCCGTCGATCCGCCCGTCTCCCTCGGGGCCGGCGCCGACGCCTGCGGGATCGTCGTCGCCGGCAAGGCGGACGAGTGCGCCTATGTGCTCGCCGACTGGTCCGTACAGGGACTGACCCCGCGCGGCTGGGCCGAGCGCGCCGTCGCCGCCTATTACGAGTTCGAGGCCGACCGCATCCTCGTCGAGACGAACCAGGGCGGCGAGATGGCGAAGGAAGTCATCCGCCAGGTCGACCGGACCGTGCCGGTCAAGGGCGCCTTTGCGAGCCTCGCCAAGCGCGCGCGGGCCGAGCCGGTCGCCGCGCTCTACGAGAAGGGCGAGGTGCGCCATGTCGGCGCCTTCGCGCAGCTTGAGGACGAGATGACCTCGTTCGCCGGCGGGGGCCCGAGCCCCGACCGCCTCGACGCCCTCGTCTGGGCGATCGCCGAGCTGAAGCTCCGCCCAAAGAGCGTTCCCGGACTGCGAAGTTTGTAACAGGAGTTTCTTGTGTTGTTGCGTAGAGTAGAAAATCGAAACCGGCCTTGCGGGGCCGCGCCTGCGGACAATGGGCCCGCCGCCATCCTTCGAGACGCGTCGCGCCGCGACGCTCCTCAGGATGAGGAATTTCCTTGTCGGGACAACTTACGGCCTCATCCTGAGGAGCCTTGCAGAGCAAGGCGTCTCGAAGGATGGCGGCAGGCGCAGGCGCCGACATTCTCGCGCCAGGCGGGAGGGATCTGATGACGCTCCTCTCCCGTCTCCTGGCCGCGCCGGAGAAAAAAGACAGCCGCGCCCGCGCGCTGGTCGCCATCTCGAACACCGGCCGCGCCCACTGGACGCCGCGCGATTACGCCTCGCTCGCCAAAGCGGGGTTCGAGAAGAACGTGATCGCCTATCGCTCGATCCGCCTCGTCTCGGAGGCGGCGGCGGCCATCCCCTTGCGCGTCATCGAGAACGGCGCGGCGATGAGCGAGCACCCTTTGCTCGCGCTCCTTGAGCATCCGAACCCGGAGCAATCGGGCGCCGAGCTTTTCGAGGCGCTCTACGGCTTCCTGATGACCGCCGGCAACGCCTATCTCGAGGGCGCGATGCTGCCGCTTGACGATCGCGGCGAGATCCGCGAGCTCTATGCGCTTCGCCCGGACCGCATGAAGGCGCGCCTCGGCCCCCGCGGCTGGGCGAGCGCCTATGAGTATTCCGTAGGCGGCCGGACGGCCGTCTTCGACATGAGCGCCGATCCCGTCCCCATTCTGCATTTGAAGCTCTTCCACCCGACCAACGACCATTACGGGCTCTCGCCGCTCGAAGCGGCCGCGACCTCGGTCGATCTCCACAACGCCGCGCTCGCCTGGAACAAGGCGCTGCTCGACAATGCGGCGCGGCCCTCGGGCGCCCTCGTCTATCAGGGCCCGGAAGGCGCGACGAGCCTCACCTCCGAGCAGTTCGAGCGCCTCAAGGCCGAGCTCGGCGACGTCTATTCCGGCGCCGCCAATGCCGGCCGGCCGCTCGTCCTCGACGGCGGGCTCGACTGGCGGCCGATGTCGATGTCGCCGGCCGACATGGAATTTCTGCAGACGAAGAACTCCGCCGCGCGCGAGATTGCGCTCGCTTTCGGCGTGCCGCCGATGCTGCTCGGCATCCCGGGCGACAACACCTACGCGAATTATCGCGAGGCCAATCTCGCCTTCTACCGCCAGACCGTGCTGCCGCTGGTTCGGAAGACCGCGGCGGCGCTGACCAACTGGCTCGCCCGGCCGCTGGGCGCGCGCCTCGAGCCCGACATCGACAGCGTCGAGGCCCTGTCGATCGATCGCGACGCGCTCTGGGCCCGCATCTGCGGCGCCGAATTCCTCTCCGAGGATGAAAAGCGCCGCGCGCTCGGCCTCGAGGCGCGCCCATGAACGCCGCCGTCATCAAACAGCGCAGCGAGGAAGTGCGCATCACCATCGCGGTCGGCGCCGCGCTCGTCGTGCAGACCGCGCTCGCGCTTTTGTGGGCGGGCGCCGCCGCCGAGCGCCTCGGCCAGCTGGAGCGCCGCGCCGACGCGTCCTCCGAAATCATCGAGCGCACCGCGCGCCTCGAGGAGCAGGCCGCCGCCATGCGCGCCTCCCTCGCGCGCATCGAGGCCAAGCTCGACCGTCAGAACAAGGATGAGTTGTAAATGAGCAGTCCCGGTTTCAGGTTTCCGGTTTTCGGCCTTCGGGCCGTTCAATGACCCATGTCGCGACATTCGGCGGCTACGCCTCGCTCTTCAACACGCCGGACCGCAACGGCGACATCGTCTCGCCGGGCGCCTTCGCCCGCGCGATCAAGCCGCACAAGCTGAAGGACGTGAAGCTCCTCTATCAGCACCGTCCCGAGCAGCCGATCGGCCGCTGGTCGAAGCTCGAGGAAGACAGCCGGGGCCTGTGGGCCGAAGGCGAGATCATCCTTTCCTCCGCCGCCGGCCGCGAGTGCTATTCGCTTCTGAAGGGCCGCGCGCTCGACGGCCTTTCGATCGGCTTCAAGATGATGCGCGCGGAGAAATTCCACCGCAATCGGCGCATCACCGAGGCCGATCTCTGGGAGGTCTCGATCGTGACCTTCCCCATGGCCCCTGGCGCGCGCATCGCCTTCGTCGATGAGCCGGAGCCGCAATCGTCGCCACCGCCGACCTTCAGCGAATATCTCGCCGGAGCAACCCTCGCCGACGCCCTGAGGGGCGCGGCGTTCCTTCTGTCAGCCTAAGGAGCAGTAAAGAGTATGACTATCGAAACCCCGACCGATCTCGAATTCAAGGCCCGCCGCGGCCATGACGGCGAAACCAAAGCCGCTGTGCGCGAGTTCCTGACCGCCTTCGAGAGCTTCAAGGAGGCGAACGACCAGCGCCTTTCGGCCCTCGAAACGACCAAGCGCGACGACGTCGTGCTCAGCGACAAGATCGAGCGCCTCAACAAATCGCTCGACACGCAGTCGCAGAAGATCGAGCGCATGGCGCTCGCCGGCCAGCGCCCGGCGAAAGGCGCGCCGACCCTCGCCGTCGATGAGAAGAAGGCCGCCTTCCGCGCCTATATGCGCGCGGGCGATCCTTCCGGCCTCGCCGCGCTCGAAACGAAAGCGCTCTCCGCCGGCGTCAGCGAGGAAGGCGGGTATCTTGCGCCCGACGAGACCGAACGCCTCATCGCCGCGGCGCTGAAACAGGTCTCGCCCATCCGCTCGATCGCGACGGTGCGCGAGATCGGCGGCAACGTCTTCAAGAAGCCGGTGAGCCAGGGCGAGACCGCCTCGGGCTGGGTCGGAGAGACCGCCGCGCGCCCGCAGACCGCGACGCCGAGCCTGCAGTCGCTCGATTTCCCGACCATGGAGCTCTACGCCATGCCGGCCGCGAGCCAGACCCTGCTCGATGACGCGGTCGTCGACATCGAAGCCTGGCTCGCGAGCGAGGTCGAGGCCGAGTTCGCGGCGCAAGAAGGCGCGGCCTTCGTCAATGGCGACGGCGTCGCGAGGCCCCGGGGCTTCTTGAGCTACCCGATCGTCGAGAACGCGACGCAAGGCTTCGGCGAGATCGGCTATATCGCGACGGGCGCCGCCGGCGCCTTCGCCGCCGCCAATCCGTCCGACAAGCTCCTCGACCTCATCTACGCGGGAAAGCAGGCCTATCGCGCCAATGGCCGCTTCGTCATGAACCGGTCCGTGGTCGGAGCGATCCGCAAGTTCAAGGACGCCGACGGCAATTACATCTGGCAGCCCTCGACCGAAGCGGGCGAGCCGTCGACGCTGCTCGGCTTCCCGGTCACCGAGGCGGAAGACATGCCGAATATCGCCGCGAATTCGCACTCGGTCGCCTTCGGCGACTTCCAGCGCGGCTATCTCGTCGTCGACCGCGCGGGCGTGCGCGTGCTGCGCGATCCCTACTCCGCCAAGCCCTACGTGCTCTTCTACACGACGCGGCGCGTCGGCGGCGGGGTGCAGAACTTCGACGCCATCAAAGTGCTGAAGTTCTCGGCGGCGTAAGCGGACAAAGGTTGACGCCGACCCTCACCCGGAATTGCTGCGCAATTCCTCGCCCCTCCCAAGGGAGAGGCGCAGCTCCGAGCCCGCCGCGCGTACCGCCTCTCCCTGTGGGAGAGGCCAGCGAGGCGAAGCCGAGCGGGTGAGGGTCCGGCGCCGACAGGAAAACCCCATGTCCCTCCACCTCATATCTCCCCCGGCCGAGGAGCCCGTTTCGCTCGCCGAGATGAAAGAGCATCTCAAGGTGACGCACGGCGATGAAGACGCGCTTCTCCTCCGTTTGCAGCGCGCCGCCAGACGCGCCGTCGAGGCGCGCGCCTCGCTGGCGCTCGTCTCGCAACGCTGGCGCTACGCGCTCGACCGCGCGCCCATAAACGCCATCGTGCTGCCGCGCTCGCCGCTACTCTCGCTCGACGAGGTCAGCGTCGTCAGGCGCGACGGAACCGCCGAGCCGGTCGATCCCGCGCTCTATGAAGTCGAAATGGGCGGGCGCGGCCGGCTGCTCCTGCACGGCGCCGTGCCCTGGTCCGGGCGCGCGCTCGGGCAAGTGCGCATCGACTTCACCGCCGGCTGGCCCGACGCGGCCAACGTGCCCCAGGAACTGAAGCTCGCGATCAACATGATCGTCGCGCATTTCTACGAGAACCGCGACGGCGCGGCGGTCGAGCGCGTGTTCTCGACGCCGAAGGCGCTTGAATCGCTCATCGGCCCCTATCTTGAGCTGCGCCTGTGATCGGACAGCTTCGCCATCGCGTCGATATCCGCGCGCGCGTGCTCACGCCCGACGGGGTCGGCGGCGCGGCGCCCTCATGGACGACCGTCGAGACCGCCTGGGCGGGCCTCACGCACTTGACCTCCGCGCGCAACGCCGACGGCGCGCGCGACAATCGCCTGAAGCGCGTCGCCGCGACCCTGCGCCACCGGAACACGGTGGAGCTCGGCCAGCGCCTGCGCTTCGCCGACGACGACTACGACATCGTCTCCATCGAGACGACGGACGGGCGCGAGCGCTTCATGATCCTCATCTGCGAGGAGATCGCCTCATGAGCGCGACGCTCGCTTTGCAGAAGGGCCTTTATGAACGGCTTCTGGCCGACGCCGCGCTTGGCGGGGCGCTCGGCGATCCGCCGCGCGTCTTCGACGATCCGCCGGCCGGCGCGCCCTTTCCCTATGTGGTGATCGGCGAGGCGCGCGCCGTCGAGCGGAAAGGTCCGGTCGTGCAGCGCGGCGTAGATGAGATCGGCGATCTCC
>JBEBFW010000326.1:0-2208 GCA_040081755.1 Parvularculaceae bacterium | reverse complement strand
GCGCCCGCTCATAGGCCTCGCTCAAGGACCCCCCGAGCGCGACGCCGCAGGGGTTGGCGTGCTTGATGATGGCGACGGCGGGCGTCGCCTCATCGAACTCGGCGACGAGTTCGTAGGCCGCATCGGTGTCGTTGAGATTATTGTAGGAGAGTTCCTTGCCCTGAATCTGGCGCGCGCTCGCGACGCCGGGGCGCGCCTCGGCCGTCGCGTAGAACGCGGCGCGCTGGTGCGGGTTCTCGCCGTAGCGCAGCGTCTGCAGGCGCCTGCCGGCGAAGGCGGCGATGCGCGGAAATTCCTCGCCATTCGCCTTCGCGTACCAGGCGGAGATTGCGGCGTCATATTGCGCGGTGCGCGCATAGGCGTTCGCCGCCAGGGAACGGCGCAGCGTTTCCGAAAGTCCGCCGGTCGTCTCGATTTCGCCGGCGACCGCCTCATAGTCCTGCGGGTCGGTCACCACGCCGACATGGCCGACATTCTTCGCCGCGGCCCGGATCATCGCCGGCCCGCCGATGTCGATGTTCTCGACGCACTCCTCGAACGAGCCTCCCCGCGTCGCGGTCGCCTCGAACGGATAGAGATTGACGACGAGGAGGTCGATCGGGGGAATGTCGTGCGCGCGCATCGCCGCCGCGTGTTCGGCGTTGTCGCGGAGCGCGAGGAGACCGCCATGCACTTTCGGGTGCAGCGTCTTCACGCGCCCGTCCATGATTTCGGGAAAGCCGGTGAGGTCGGACATCTCCCTGACGGCGAGGCCCGCGCCGCGCAGCATCTTCGCGGTGCCGCCGGTCGAGACGAGTTCGACGCCTCGCGCCGCGAGCCGGCGCGCGAGGGCTTCAACGCCTTCCTTGTCGGACACGGAAATCAGGGCGCGGCGAACCGGGGCGATGGCGGACAAGCGGGAACTCCTCAAGGTCGCGCGCTTGCCCGCGCGCTGCCGCCGGAGAGAAACACCGATTCGCCGGCCGCACAGCCGTTTCAGGCGCGCGCTTTAGCGCGACACCGGGCGGCGCTTGGCCTGCTCGCTCGCGATCAGCGCCGGGTGAAATTCCGGCACGAGGTGGTGCACCGCCTCGTCCATGTCGATTTCAGCGCCGCTGATGGCGTGCTCGATCACATCGGACAGGCGCGGATTGAGGAGCGGCAGGTCGATCATGGCGGGCGAGGCAAGGAGGACGCCGTCGGCGCCGGTCTTCACCAGCTTTTCGGTGTCGAGGAAAATCTCCTCGAAGAGCTTCTCGCCGGGGCGCAGGCCGGTGAACTTGAT
Organism: Parvularculaceae bacterium; assembly: GCA_040081755.1. Lineage (GTDB taxonomy): Bacteria > Pseudomonadota > Alphaproteobacteria > Caulobacterales > Parvularculaceae > Amphiplicatus. Next base: position 944 of record JBEBFW010000326.1, on the reverse strand, counting down.
CTCGATGTCGGCGCCCGGCTTCAGCCCGTGGGCCTCGATCATGCGCTTTGCGAGATCGAGGATCTTCACCGGCTCGCCCATGTCGAGCACGAAAATCCGCCCGTCATGGGTGACGACGTTCTGCTGCTCGGCGCTGTCGAGGCTGGCGGCCTGCAGCACGAGCTGCACCGCTTCGCGCGTCGTCATGAAGAAGCGCGAAATGTCCGGATGCGTCACCGTCACCGGGCCGCCTTTTTCAATCTGGCGCTCGAAGAGCGGGGCGACCGACCCGGTCGAGCCGAGCACGTTGCCAAACCGGACCGTGACGAAGCGCGTATCGTTCTGCGCGACGTCGAGCGCTTGCGCGTAGAGCTCGGCGATGCGCTTGGTCGCGCCCATGAAGCTTGTGGGATTGACCGCCTTGTCAGTCGAAATGAAGACGACCGACTCGGCGCGCGCTTCCGTCGCCGCGTCGAAGACGTTCTTGGCGCCCAGCACATTGGTGAGCGCGCCCGCGCAGCGGTTCTCCTCGACGATCGGCACGTGCTTGAAGGCCGCTGCGTGGAGGACGATGTCCGGGCGCACGCGCGCAAAGGCGCGGTCGAGGTGTTCGCGGCGGCACACATCGACGAGCGCGCTCGACACGATGTTCCCGCGCCCCGCCTCGCGCATTTCAAGATCGATGAGATAGAGGTTGAACTCGGAGTTATCGATGAGCGCGAGGTGCGCCGGCTCGAAGGCGGCGGCCTGGCGGGCGAGTTCGGATCCGATGGTGCCGCCGGCGCCGGTGATGAGGACGCGCTTGCCCGCGATCAGCTTCCTCGCGGCGCGCTGGTCGATGCGGCGCGCCGGACGCGGCAGCAGCGATTCAAGATCGAGGTCGCCGTTCTTGCAGACCTTGGCCGCCGGCTTGCGCGAGCCCTTGAAGAATTCCGCTATGCCAAAGACGCCCACAGAAGTCCCCC
>JBEBFW010000139.1:0-8664 GCA_040081755.1 Parvularculaceae bacterium | reverse complement strand
CGGCCCGAAGCGCGGGAACATCGGAAAGAGCGCCGGCGGCGGCATGTCCGCCAGCGCCAGCAAAGCGGGCGCCGAGCGCGCCGCTACGTCCCCATGCCACGCCCACAAGAATACGTCGCAATCGCGCGATCCGGAGAAGGGCTTGCCGCCGGTCAGCCAGCGCACGTCGAATTCGAGCGCAAATCCCGGAGAGCCCTCGCGCCGCGGCGCCGGCAATCGATCGGGCGGCGGAAACTCGCGCGCCGGCGCGAAATCGGCGGCGAGTTCGGTCTCGCGCGTTTGACCGAACGCGAAGACCGCGCGCGTCGCAATTCCGCCGCTCTCGCCAATGAGATCGGCGTTGACAAAGGAGACGTTCCTGCCGCGCCGCAGCGCCTCGGGTTTGATGCGCACAGTTCCGCCGACCGGCCCCAGAAACGAAATCTGCGCCGAGCGCAGGGGCGGCAGGTCCGGGAAGGCGCGGAGCGTCGCCTCGAGGCAGAGCGCAGCGGAAAGGCCGCCGTAGGTCGTGCGCCCTTGCAGCCAGTTGTCGGTGATGGCGGTTTCAAAGGCGCCGCCTGACGCCCGCAACGACGCCATCAGCTCGCTGAACTTCATCGCACCCACTCCGCAACAGTCTCAAGCACCGGAGCGCGTGACGCGGCCACGTTCAAGCGCGATCAGCACTCAGACGCCGTCCCGGCGCTCCAGCATTTCCGCGACGGCCCTGATTTTCTGAATATCGGAGCGCGTGAAGCGTTCGAGTTCACGCGCAATCAGCATCAATCGCCGCCGCCGGCCTTCCTCGACGAGGCGGCGGCCTCGCGCGGTCGCGATAACGGTCACCTCGCGCGCGTCCTTCGTGCGCCCGCGCCGCGCAAGGCCGCCCGCTTCGAGCGCCGTGACGATGCGCGAAATGGCCGGCGCGCTCACGCCCTCGATCGCGGCGAGCGCACCGATGGTGCGGGCGCCCGCGTAGACGAGCACCGAGAGGAGCGAAAGGCGCTCCGGCGTCAGGCCGCTCTCCCTGTCGGCGGCGCGCGCCCGGCGCAGCACATGGATCGACGCCGAGTGCAGGGCGTTGGCGGCGCGCGTGAGGTCGTTGTCTTCAAGACCGTCGGGCAGCGGCGGGATTGACATCTTTCGGCCAGATCGTTAACAGTGTTAAGTATCTAGCCGGAAGGGTATCGTCATGCAAGCCTCCGACATCGCGGGAATCGGCCAGATTCACATCAGCGTTTCCGACATCGATCGGGCGATCGGTTTTTATCGCGACGTGCTCGGCCTGAAATTCCTGTTCCGCGTCGAGGGCCAGCCGATGGCGTTCTTCGATTGCGGCGGCGTCCGGCTCTATCTCGGCGTGCCGAGCGATCCAAAATACAAGTCGAACTCGTTTCTCTATTACCGCGTCGGCGACATCGACGCGTCCTGCAAACGGCTCGCGGCGGCCGGGGTCAAGTTTCTGTCCGAGCCGAACCTCGTCCACAAGACGGAGCAAGGCGAGCTCTGGATGGCCGGCTTCCAGGACCCCGACGGGAACTACGCGCAAATCATGTGCGATAAGGCCGTGTAGACGGGCTTTACCGATTACTGCGGCGCCGGATCCGCCACCACGTCAATGAGCTCGACATCGAAGATGAGCGCCTCGTTCGGCCCGATGGCGCCGCCGGGCGCGCCGTTCTGGCCATAGGCGAGCTGCGCGGGAATGAAGAAGCGGAACTTGTCGCCGACGCTCATCAGTTGCACGCCCTCGGTCCAGCCGGCGATCACCTGCCCCAGCGGAAACTCCGCCGGTTCGCCGCGCGCATAGGAGGAATCGAATTCCGTCCCGTCGAGGAGCGTGCCTTTGTAATGCACACGGACGATATTGGCGTCCGTCGGCTGCTTGCCGCCTGCCGCCCCCTCGGTAAGGATCTGATACTGCAATCCGCTTGAAGTCGTCCTGACGCCGGCTTTCTTTGCGTTCTCGGCGAGATAGGCCTCGCCCACCTTCAGGTTCTTGTCGGGATTGGTGACCTTCAGGAGAGCAACTTCATAAATGAGCGCCTCATTGGGGCCGACCGGACCGCCGGGCGTGCCCGTCTCGCCGAAGGCGAGCGCCGAGGGAACATAGAAACGATAGCGATCGCCGACCGTCATCGCTTTCAGCGCGCTCGCCGTCCAGCTGCCATCGACCATGGCGACGGGGAACCGCGCAGCGGCGCCCTGCTTGCGCGAGGAATCGAACTCGACGCCGTCGATCTTGGTGCCGACATAATCGATGTCCACGAAATCGTTGGCGCCTGGCGCATCGCCAGGGCTTTCCTCAAGAACTTCGTAGAGGAGCCCGCCTTCGAGGGTCTTCACGCCAGCCACGCTGGCTTTTTCGGCAAGAAACGCCTCGCCAGCCGCCCTGTTCACGCTCGCCTTCGCCGCATCGACGACAGGCGCCGCCGCTGCGGCGGCGCTAGGCTCGCCAGACGTCTCGACGGCGGGAGCGGCCTCGGCCGCCGGCTTCGCCGCCTCGGCCGCCTTGTCTTTTTTCCCGCAGCCAACAAGCGCGATCGCCGCGGCCGCGCCCAACAGACCTGCCTTCGTCCAGCCCATGATCCTGAAACTCCTGATTGCCGCCCCGAAGGGACTGACCCTAACCGATCCGTTTCTATTGGCAACAATCACGCGGTGAGTTCAGCCCTAATGGAACGGCCAGAAGACCGGGATGAGCGCAATCGCCATCGCCGCCGTCAGCAGGTTCAAGGGTGCGCCCAGCCTCAGAAAGTCGGTGAATTTATAGCCGCCGAGACTGTAGACGAGGGTGTTGGTCTGGTAGCCGATGGGGGTCGCGAAAGCGAGGCTCGCCGAGAACATGACCGCGATGACGAAGGGCCGCGGATCGACCCCGAGCTGCTGGGCGAGTTCGATCGCGACGGGCGTCACGATGATCGCGACCGCATTATTGGTGAGAAACTCCGTCAGGATCAGCGACAGGATGTAGATCGCGCCCAGCGCCACGATCGGCGGCGTGTCCATCAGGAATGGCGCCGCGCCGCCGACGACCATTTCGACAAGGCCGGTCTTCTCGATGGCGGCGCCGATGCCGAGCATGGCGAGAATGAGCGTCAGGATGCGCCAGTCGATCGAGGTGAACGCCTCGTCCGCTTCTATGCAGCGCGTGGCGAGCACGACCGCCGCGCCGATGATCGCCAGCCCCTCGATCGGCATGATCTCGAAAATCGAACCGAGGACGACGCACAAAATGACTCCGACCGCGATCGGCGCGTGCTTGCGGCGAATCGGGTGCGCATTCGGTTCGGCGACGTTGACCAGGTCGTTGTCATCGACGAGGCGCCGGAGGTCTTCCGGCGCGCCCTCGACGAGCAGCGTGTCGCCCACTTCGAGCGGCGTCATTTCGAATCGTTCGCCGAGGTCTTCGCTGCGCCGATGCATGGCGATCGGATAGACCCCGTAGCGCCGGCGCAAACGCAAGTGCCGGAGCGTGCGGCCGATGAAGTGCGCGCCGGGCGCGAGCAGGATCTCGACGAGCACGGACTTTCGCGAGCTGAGGGGCTGGAGCCCTTGCACGGGCGCCGGCGTCGCGGGCGTCTTCATGTCGCCCTGTTCTTTCATGGTGAGGATTTCCGCCATGGCCGAGCGCATGACGACGATGTCGCCTTCCTTCAGGATCACATCCTGGAATTCGCGCCGGAGCGAGGCGTCGCCGCGGATGACGTCGACGACGACGCGGTCGCCTTCATTGAAGGCTTTGACCTCCAGCGGGCGCATCCCGATATAGGGCGACAGGTCCTCGATCACGATCTCGACGATGAAGCGCTGGGTCTGCTTCGGCCCGACCAGCGCCGCCAGAGTCGTGCGGTCTGGCAGGAAGCGGCGTCCGAGGATGACCAGAAGAACGCCTGCGGCGGCGATCGAGGCACCGAGCGGGGCGATCTCCATGATGTGGAACGGCGGCAGGCCATGCGCGCGCGCGACGCCGTCGACCAGAATGTTCGTGGATGTGCCGACGAGCGTCGTCATGCCGCCGAGCACCACCGCATAGGAAAGCGGAATGAGCATCTTCGACGGGCTCTCTTTCAGCTTTTCGGCGAGCGCCACCGTGATCGGGATCATGAGCATGACGAGCGGCGTGTTGTTCACGAAGCCGGATATGGCGGCGAGGACGCCGAGAAACGCGGCGACCGCAAGGCGCGGCCGCTTGTCCGCCAGCGCCTGCAGCTGGCGCGCCAGCGCCTCGAGAACGCCGGTCCGCAGAAGCGAGGCCGTGATGATGAACATCGCTCCGATGGTCACCGGCGCTGAATTCGAAAGCGCGTTGACGACATCTTTCGGCGACAGGATTCCGAGGACCAGAAACGCCGCGACAGCCGCCAGCGCGCTCACTTCCGGCGCGCGCCACTCGCGTGCGAAGGAAATGAACAGCACAATGATGATCAGCGCCGCGACAGCGGGCGCGAAGGCGTCAAGACCGAAGACCAAGCCCTGCTCTCCCGAAACCCGGACCGTTTGCCCTTTAAGAGGCCGGGCGTCAATTGCTTCGGCCGGGTTTACAACTCCTATAGAAAAAGTAGAGAATGTGGCCGCATGATCTCGCAAAAGGCCAAATACGCCATTCGCGCGCTGATCGCGCTCGCCGGGATCGAGCCGGGCGAGACGCTGCAGATCGCCGCCATCGCCGAAGCGCAGGCGATCCCGAGAAAATTCCTCGAGCAGATTCTTCTTGAGCTGAAGCGGCGCGGCCTCGTCGCCTCCCGGCGCGGCGCGCAGGGCGGCTACGCTCTTCTGAAGCCGGCGCAAGCGATTTCCTTCACCGAAGTCCTGCGAATCATCGACGGCCCGATCGCGCCGCTGCCATGCCTGTCGCAAACGGCCTATCGCCGGTGCGAGGATTGCCCCTCGGAGGCTTCTTGCGGCGTGCGGCGCGCCTTCGCCGCAGTCGCCGACGCACAGCGCAACGTCCTCGATGCGACCACGATCGCCTCAGCCGCTTCCCCGCGGCGGCGGCGCGCCGCCCACAAGGCGCGGTAGTCCTTTAATCTTTCGAGCTCGCAAACGCCGCGGAGCCTGGCGCCGTATAGTCCCGGCGACCCTTGCGGCGTCTTAACTTGACATTCTCCATCATATTAGTCGAGATTAAATGCCCAAGGCGGGAAGCAGGCCCGATGACGCTCAAGCGAAGTCTGATGATAGGCGTTCTGGCGTGCGCAAGCGCGGCGAGCGCGACCGCGGCGGAGTCCGGGGCGGGCGCGACAAAAGCCGCGGCGATCAGCGAGGCTCCCGAACAGGCCGACACGATCGTCGTCACCGCGCGCCGACGCCAGGAAGACGCCCAGTCAGTGCCGATCCCGCTGTCGGTCGTCTCGGGCGGCGAGCTTGAATCGAAGGGCGCCTACAATGTCGGGCGCCTCACGCAGCTTCAGCCGACCTTGCAGTTCTATTCGTCGAACCCGCGCAACTCGGCGATCAACATCCGCGGTCTCGGCGCGCCCTTCGGCCTCACCAATGACGGCATCGAGCCCGGAGTCGGCATCTATATCGACGAGGTCTATTATCCACGCCCCGCTTCGGCGACATTCGACTTCAACGACGTCGCGCAGATCGAGATCCTGCGCGGGCCGCAAGGGACGCTCTACGGCAAGAACACGACGGCCGGCGCGATCAACCTGACGACGAGAAAACCGGCGTTCGAGCCCGAGGCTTCATTCGAAACCTCTCTCGGCGATCTCGGCTTCGTACAGGCGAAAGGCTCCGTGTCCGGACCTCTGGTGAAAGACAAGATCGCGGCGCGCCTGTCGGTCACGAGGACGCATCGAAACGGCGCGCTCTACAATACGCTGAAGGGCGACCATCAGAACGACAACGCCAATATCGGCGCGCGCGGACAGCTTCTCTTTCAGCCGACCGACGCCTTCTCCCTGACGCTGTCGGGCGACTTCAACCGCCAGGAAACAAGCTGCTGCACGCAGGTGGTCGCCGGCGCGGCGCCGACCTTGCGCCCGCTCAACCGGCAATTTGCGCAAATGGCGACCGATCTCGGCTATGCGCCGCCGAGCCTCGATGCGTTCGATCGCCTCACGGATATCGATAGCGATCTGCAGGCGAACCAGAATCTCGGCGGGGCCTCGGGGGTCCTCGAATGGGAAATCGGCGCAGGCGAACTCACCTCGGTGACCGCCTGGCGTTTCTGGGATTGGGATCCGTCGAACGATCGCGACTTCCTCGGCCTGCCGATCACGACAGTGTCCGCCAATCCATCGAAGCAACGCCAGCTGACGCAGGAGATCCGCTACGCCTCGGATAGCGGACGCACGCTCGACTATGTGGTCGGCCTCTTCGTCTACCGCCAGACCATCCGCTCGACCGGTCTTCAGGAACAGGGACCCGCCGCGACGCGCTGGCTGCTGGCGCCGGCGGCGGGAAACACGCCGGCCCTGCTCGACGGCCTTCGCGCGGAATCCGATATCGATTTCGAGAACGTCAGTCTGGCGGCGTTTTCGCAGACGACCGTCAACCTGTCGCGGCGGCTGCGTCTGATACCGGGCGTGCGCTTCAACTGGGACGCGAAGAGCGCGACCTACGACCAGGTCGTATCGGGCGGGCTCGCCACCAGCGATCCGGTTCTGGTCGCGCGCAAGAATTCCGTGCTGGCGCCGCAGAACTATGCGGCGAAGTTCTCCGATTTCAACGTATCCGGACAAATCTCCGCCTCGTTCGACCTGGCGCCCAACGCGACGGCGTTCGCGACCTATGCGCGGACGTTCAAGACGGGCGGCGTCAATCTCGCCGGCATCCCGAACGACGCGGCCGGCAATCCGGCGCTCTCGGCCGCGAGCGTTGCTCCCGAAGACCAGCGCCATTACGAAATCGGCCTCAAGAGCCGCTTCTTCGAGCGGGCGCTCACGCTGAACCTCACCGCATTTGAAACAAACGTCCGCGATTATCAGGCGCAGGTCGTCAATGCATCGGTCGGCGTCTTGCGAGGTTATCTCGCCAACGCGGAGAAAGTGCGCGTGCGCGGCATCGAACTTGAGTCGCGCTTGCGTGTTTCCAACGCCTTTTCGGTTTACGGAAACGCCGCATGGACGGACGCGGAATATGTTTCCTTTCCGGACGCGCCCTGCCCGCTCGAACTGACCGGCGGCGCCAGCCAGTCTTGCGACATATCCGGCTCGGAACTCCCTGGCGTTTCGAGATGGGCCGCCTCGTTCGGCGGCGAATACGCTCGTTCTGCAGAGATCGTCGGCCTCGATGGCGAGATCTACATCGGCGCCGACGCGAGCCGCCGCACGTCCTTCTCGTCCAGCGCGACGAGTTCGGCGTTCATGCGCGTCGATGGCTACGCGCTCGCCAATTTCCGCAGCGGCTTCCGCGCCGACGCCGGCTACGAGCTTTTCCTGTGGGCGCGTAACGCTTTCGACACGGAGTATTTCGACTTCCTGTCGGCGCAGCCCGGAGGCTCCGGCCTCATCGTCGGCCAGGCCGGCGACCCGCGCACTTTCGGCGCGACGCTGAAAGCGTCGTTCTGACCTATTGGAGGCGGAACTGCGCCGCCGTCCCGATCTCTGCGGCCGAGATGATCTGCTTGCCGGCGAGCCGGACGGAGTGGAGGGCGCCGTCGAGTTCGCGCGTCCAGAAATCGAGGAACTTGTTGAGCACCGGATAGCGCGGGGCGATGTCGTAATCCTGCCAGAGATAGGTCTGGAGGAGGCTCGGATGGTCGGGGAGATGGTAGAGGATCTCGGCGGTGGCGAGCCTGTAGCCTTCAAGCTGCCGGCTGAAGTCCCTGTCGGAACGCATGACGCAACACTCCGTTTACGCAGCAACAATACCCAAGTGTCGCTTGAGAAATTCCAAACGACTAGTGCTGGATCACCATAAACATAGTAAATTCAATGTGTTAGCAGCATGACCTCGCAACTGCTGATAATGAACGGGCGCGCCGCGGCGCTAACGATTCACGGCATTCACTCTCCCTCGCCCTTGGCGACGAGAAGGCCGGGGCGAGGGCTCGCAAGTGCGGTTTTCGCGGACAATGCGCGGCAGCGCGGCAGCGCCCCCCTCACACCCGAAAGTCGGTGCCGAGTGGAAAGAGGAGCGCGCGACGGGCGGCAAAACACCAGCGATCCGCCCATGTCGCCGCGTCCGCGCCGTCGGCGGAGCAAGCCGTTGAGTCCGCAGGCAAGATTCTTCTTTACAAGGGGTGCGACACTACCTATTTGCGCTCCTCGCCAATCCCATGGGACCTCTCCGCAAGATTGGCTTTGGTGAAGGTGCTTTGCGAGGTTCCATGAGATGGAAAGGCCAACATCGGCGCTTGCGCTGGTCCTAGGTTCCAAGCCGGACCTGCCCGTTCATTGCATTCGCCCGGAGGCCGCCAAAACGGCGGCTAAATGGTTTTTGGACCATTTTCCGGGCGATGTTCTCTACGCGGTCAAGGCGAACTCGAACCCTTTGATCCTCGACGCCGTCTATGCGGCCGGGGTGCGCTGGTTCGACGTCGCGTCTCTGCCTGAAATCGAGGCTGTGGCGACCCGTTTTGCGGACGCCAAGCTCGCCTTCATGCATCCGGTGAAAGCGCGCTCGGCCATTCGCCGCGCCTATTTCGATTACGGCGTCCGGATTTTCTCGCTCGACAGCCATGACGAGCTTCAGAAGATCATCGCCGAAACCAACGGCGCGACGGATCTGCAT
>JBEBFW010000325.1:0-2250 GCA_040081755.1 Parvularculaceae bacterium | reverse complement strand
GGGTCGGCCGCGCCGACGGCGCCCCGCGTCCGGGGGAGACCGGACGCAAGGCCGCGGCGCCCTTGCTGCTCGATCTCTTCGATCTCGTGGCGCGCATCGATCCGAACGCGCCGCTCGGACAGGAGCAGCGCCGCGTCGATGAAAACATGAAGATCGCGCGCATCGCCGCGCCGCGCCGGAAATCCGCGCCGGAGATCGTCTTTCCACGGAACGGCGTCGAAATCTATTCGACCGGCGACGACCGGGGCGTCGTCCTCGCGGCGCGCGGCGGAGCTGGCGGCTACGCCTGGTATGTCGGCGGCGGCGCCGTCGCCATGGAGGCGACCAGCGGCAAAGCGGTCTGGAGGCCGGCGGCCTCGGGCTTTTATGACATCGTGGTCGTCGATAGCGACGGGCGCTCGGCGCGGGCGAAAGTCCGCGTCGCTGTCGCCGGATGAACCGGCGCGATTTCGTTGCGCTGGCGACGATCGCATTCGGAGCGAACAGGGCTGTCGCGGGGCCCCTGTCTGCATCGACCGGTGCAGAGTTCAAAATCGGCGGCGAGGAGTTCCGGCTCGCCGACGTGCTGGCCCCCGCGCCCGATGAGCCGTTCGCTGGGGAATCCTCCAAGGCGCTGAACCGCCTTTTCGATCAGGGCCGGCTCGATTTCATCGACACGGCCGAGCGGGACCGCTGGAACCGGCGCGTGGTCGCGGTTTCGGTAGAGGCCCGGAGCGGCGTCATGTCGGTGCAGGAAGAGATGGCGAGAGAGGGCGCGGTGCGCGTGCGCCCGGAGAGCGCCGACCATGGCGCGATCTCTCGTCTGCTGCTGGCCGAGCGCGAAGCGCGGGCGGCAAGGCGGGGTCTCTGGGGGCTCCCGTATTACATGGTTCGAGACGCCGCATCGCATCGCGCGACGGGCGCCTTTTATCTCATCGAAGGGAAGCCTCTTTCCGCAGCCGTGGTGAAGGGCAGGGCCTATCTCAATTTCGGCGACGACTATCGAACGGACGTGACGGCGACCGCTTCATCGCGCAATGCGAAACGCTGGGCGAAGGCGGGACTCGACTGGAAGTCGCTCGACGGGGCCGTTTTGCGCATCCGCGGCTACGTCGCTGCGATCAACGGACCGTCGATCGAGATTGAGCACAAGCTGCAGATCGAGCCGCTTTAGCGACGGCGTCCGGCAGCATGCACGAATGGTTTGCGACGTCATTATTCGAGATGCGCGTCCATCGTTTCGGCAGCCTATCTCGTTGAAGGACGCCCCTCACGGGCTGCGACTCTTCAGAGATTGGCGACGGAGCCTCTCGCCATCCTTCGAGACGGCCCGCGAGACTGTGGCGGGTACGGATCATGTTGTGCTGCGGGCCTCCTCAGGATGAGGCCTTTTTTCTATCAACAGGGTAGGCCTCATCCTGAGGAGCGCGCCTCGAAACTTTCTCCGCGCACGCCACAACGGGCGCGCGTCTCGAAGGATGGTGTTCTGCGGGGCTGCCGCACTCATCGCTGGGAAACGGCTACGCCGCAGCTCGCTTCGCCGCGAGCGCCGCCTCGACCTCGGCGATCGCCTTGGCGAGGTCCGACTTGTGCACAGCCGCGACTTCACGGGCGAGCCGGTCGAGGGCCGCCTCGAAAAGCTGGCGCTCGGAATAGCTCTGCTCGGGCTGGTCGGACGCGCGGAAGAGATCGCGCACGACTTCGGCGACCTGCATGATGTCGCCCGAATTGATCTTCGCTTCGTATTCCTGCGCGCGACGGCTCCACATCGTGCGCTTCACGCGGGCGCGGCCCTTGAGAAGTTCGACCGCCTTCTTCACCTGCGCGGCTTCCGACAGGCCGCGCATGCCGACCGCCTTCGCCTTCGCCGTCGGCACACGGAGTTTCATTTTCTCCTGCTCGAACTCGATCAGGAAAAGTTCGTTGGTGATGCCGGCGATCACCTGCTTCTCGATCGAGATGATGCGGCCGACGCCGTGCGCCGGGTAGACGATGTGGTCGTTGACCTTGAAAACCTGCTTGGCTTCGACAGCGGCGGGGGACGCTTTTACTGAGGCGCTGTTCACTGAAGGGGCTGCTTTCTGCTGAGCGATGATGGTTGAAGGGACGATCGAGTCGGAGGGCTTGGCCGTGCGCGGTTTTTGCCCGACGAACAGTTTCTTTTTCGGCAGCGCTTTTGTCGGTTTTGCGGCGGGCGCGCCTTTCTTGTCCTTCTCGGCGGCGCCTTTCTTCGCTCCCGCTTTCAATGGCGGCGGCGGGACCTCCTTGCCC
>JBEBFW010000138.1:0-8793 GCA_040081755.1 Parvularculaceae bacterium | reverse complement strand
CGGTCCGACACGCTTGTCATCACCACACGTTCCGGATACCCGATCCGCGATGCGGGGCGCAGGTCGGGTCGTGGTGCTGGGGTCGCTGGCCGCCGTCGTTGGGTGCACCCACGGACTGCCCGACGCGTGGTCGGTGCAAGATCACGGCAATCACGTTGCCGGGATCATGTGCGCGCGGCACAACGGGCTCGGCGTCAAGGGCGTCCTGCCGAATTGCAGCGTCGCCGCCGCAGGCGGCAGCTTTCTGATCGCGGGTTATTCGCCGATCGAGGGCGACGATGCGATCGCGTTTCAGGCGCGCCTTTCGGAGTATCTCGCGACGGTCCTCACCTTCATGGAGAAGAATCCGGACGCGAAAGTCATCAATTTGAGTCTCGGCTACAACTGGATGCCGAATTTCCGTGCGGACCCGCGCACGCCCGACAATGCTTTTCTGCGGGACATCGTGCGCTCGCAGGGACGGATTTTCCAGGCGATCCTCGCTTATGCCAAGGCGCGCGACATCGTGATCTTCTCGGCCGCGGGCAACGACAGCACGAGCCTTTCCAGCCCGCTTGAGGCGGAGTGGGCGAGCCCGTTCAATTTCGGCGCGAAGCTGATGAAGGACGCCGAAGGCTGGTCCAACGGCGTCATCGTGGAGGCGCACGGCCAGAACAACAGGCGCGCCTCGTTTTCAAATGTCGGCGGCGACATTTCCTGCCCGGGCGTCGATATAAAAAGTTCGCTCGCGCGCCCCTCAAACTCCTACGGCCTCATGTCGGGCACCTCGATGGCCTCTCCCTACTGCGCGGCGAGTTATGCGGCGCTGCGCTCGCTGCATCCGACATTGCCGGTGCGCAAGACGCTGGAATGCTATCTCGGCGTTTCGGGCCGCATCGAGGGCCGCGTGCCGAAAATGGATCTGAAGGCCGCGCACGAGGCGTGTCAGCAGTAGGCGTGGGGACCAAGGGGAGGGATGCAGTGGGATTAGTGAGACCGATCTTGCTTCTGGCGCTGATCGTCGGCGGCGCCTTGTGCTTTTTTGATTCGCCGATGGTCGCCGCGCAGCGCGCGGTCGGCATGCCGGTCGAGACCGAAGGCAGCCGGCAGGCGATCGCCGCCTTGCGGATCGCCGTCGATCTCGATGGGCGCCGGATGGGCCGGCGCGTTGCGGTGCTGACCGACGACTGGCTCTATTGCTACCCGGAAACCGGCGAGGTGTTTCTTGTGCCGGGCGGCTACGAGACGGATTTCGCCTCGATTCCTGCTGCCGCGCGCTGGGCGATCAGCCCCTTCGGCAATCATGCGGAGGCGGCCGTCATTCATGATTGGCTCTACGCCGTCGGCGAGAAGGACAAGCGTCTGCAAGCGGATGAAATTTTCCGCCACGCCATGAAAGAGAACGGCGTCAATGTCGTGCGGCGCAATCTGATGTTCGAGGCGGTGCGCCGCGGCGGGGACAAATCCTACGGCGCTGCGGAGGAGTGGCGCTTTCGGGATCCGCGGACGCTGGAGCATTTGGCGGAGCCGCCGCTTGCACGACCCGACAAGGCGGCGGTTGATGTCATCGACTGCGAGGAGCTCGACGTCGAGACGCCGCGGATCTTTGAAGAGCACGCCGGCCGGTAGGAACAAAGCGAGAGCGCCATGGGCTCGTTGCGTCGAAAGTTGATCGGAGCGGCGGCGGCCTCATGGGCCGCAGCGCTCGCCGCGCCGGCCGCCGCGCAGGTCGATGCATCGACTCTTCCCTGCAATACCGGCGCAGCCGTCAAGAGCGGCGACGGAAAGACGAGGATCGCCATGATCGTCGGCGTCGGCAAATACCGCGCCAATACGGAGCTCCTCGGCGCGGTGAGAGACGCCGGGCGCTTCTATGACCTGATTGTCGAAGGACAGAAGCGCGTCTTTCCGAAAGAAAACGTCTGCGTCTTGACGGACGCCGAGGCGACGATGGCCGAGTTCAAGGCGGCGTTCCAGAAAGCGCTGATCGACCGCGCCGCCGGCGCGGCCGAGGTCGTCTTTTACTATGCGGGTCACGGTTCGCGCCTCAAGGACGACAATGGCGACGAGGAAGACGGCAACGACGAGACGCTGTTTCTGCATGACAGCCGGAAGCCGATGGTCCCGGCGGACATTCCGTCCGCCAATCAGCTGCGGGATGACGATTTCAACGCCTTGATCGCCGCGCTCTACGCCAAGACCGGCAGCGTCACGGTGATCCTCGACAGCTGCCATTCGGGCTCCGCGACGCGCGATCCGGCCGAGCGCGCGCGCTTCGTCGAACCGGCGCCATCGACCGTTGCGCCGGAGCCGGCAGCCGGCGCAGCGCCGTCGCGTGAACGGGCGTCCTTCGCCGAATTTGAACCCGCGTCATTTCCGACAGCCGTCTTCCTCTCGGCGGCGCGCGACAAGGAGAAAGCCAAGGAGCTGCCGAGCGGCGGCAAGTTCACCACGCTGCTGATTGCAATCCTCGGCGGTCCGGACCGCGAAAAGATCACCTACGATCAGGTGATGGCGCGCATCAAGGCGGAGATGGGATTGTCATCGTCGGGGCAAACGCCGGTGCTGACCGGCGACGGCGGCGCGCGCTTCGTCTTCTCGAACGATATTCCGTACCGGCCGCGCTTCGATTGGAAAGTCTCGTCGGTCGCCGCCGGCGTCAAAATTCGCGGACTGCCGACGATCGGCATGGGCGAGGGCGCCGAGTTCCTGATCGTGCCCGGCTCCATGACCGAGGCCGAGGCGAAAAAGCCCGATATCGCCAAAGCCCGGATGAAAGCCGCCAAACAAAATCCGCAACAGCAATCGGCCAATGAGTGGCCGCTGCAAATGGTCAAGGACTTCAAGAAGCCGATCAAGGAAGGCGACTTCGCGCAGCTGGTGCGTCCGTCAAACCTGGCGCGCAAGCTGAAGGTGCGGTTGCGCCCGGCGACTGAACCGGGAGGCTTGCAAAGCCCGTCCGCGCTGCAATTGGCGCTGACGCCCAAGCTCGCAGAGCGCCTGATGGTCCCGAGCGGCGCGGCGGTCAGCGATTACGTCGTCTTCGCAGCGAACGCATTCGATTTCGAGATCTCGCGCGGCGGCGCTGGCCGCTTGCAGATTTCCGACCCCGAAGGGATCGTTCGCAATACGTATCAACCAGGCGCGGACGTCGAGAACGCCGGGTTCATGGCTCGGGACCTCACCAACCATTTTCGCCAGTTGACGCTGCGCAACGACTGGACAATCACGGGAGGCTCGCTGACGCCGAACAAATCGCTGCAGGTGAGCCTCGTGCCGGTCAATCTCCCGATCGGCAGCGCCTCTCCGGACTGCAAGCAGCGTCCGCAAGTTACGAGCAACAAATGGCCGGCGAGCGCGAACGCATCCCAGCGCGTGCCGCTGTGCGCGTTCTACAGGATCAAGGTGCGGCTTGAGGAAACGGCGAGCGTCAGTTTGATCGTCGGCGGTTCAGTGCTGTCCGCGGACGGCGCGATGGCGGTGTTTCCCAAGGATCAATCGCAGGCCGTCGAACTCGCTCCCGGCCAGGAAAAAGTGCTCGGAACCTTTCAGGGAGACCTGCCAACGCTCAACAAGCCCGAGCACATCTTTGTGCTGGGTTTGCCCGCCGTGGCGATGGCGGGTCAGCCGGCCTTTGAGATTCCGTGGCATTTGCTCTCCACCGCGCCCGCGACAAAGTCTCCGACGACGAGGGGCGTGACGCCCGAGCGCGAGTACGGGACCTATACAATCCTGCCGGTGATGACCGTTCCGAACGAATAGGAACTATTCGCAGGCTGCGTCGATGACGGACCAGCGCTGCGCGTAGGCCTCGAAGAGGCGGGCGATGAAGGCGCGCCAGTCCGCGCCGCCGTCGCCTTCGAGCTGAGCGCGCAGGGCGCCGCTTTGGGTCGGAGACGGATAGTCGAACGACGGATAGAAATTGCAAAATGCACGCACGCTTTCCGAAAGCGCCGCATCCTCGCCGCCGAGCGTCGCCATGATGACGAGCGACATGACGGCGTCCGGATTGTTCGGGAAGGCGGCGACGGCGCTGCGCGCATGGTTGAGCGCTGCGAGGTCGGCGCCCGCGGCTGCGCTCATATAGGCGGCGGCGGCGTGCGTTTGCGAGCGCTGCAGGGGCGTGAACGCCTTTGCCGATTGCGCTTCGGCGGCTTTCGCAGCGACGATGAAATCGCCGGAGACCCGCGCGCGCGCGTCGATCTCGCGCGCCAGCGTCGCCGGCAGGACGAAGCCGCGCCGGGCGAGGCGATCGTAGCCCTCCGCCGCGGCGTAGTAGCGGCCGTCCGCGAAACTTACATCCGCCGCCACGCTCTCGACCCAGCGCGACTGCGGGTTGAGCAGAGTGGCTTTCGCGAGGCGCTCCTCGGCGGCTTTCTGCAGGCGAGCGGCGCTGCCGGGATCGATGAGGCTCAAGGTGAGATCGGCCTGCGCCGCCGTCGCCAGCACGTCCGCGTCGTCCGGATAGGCGGAGACGGCGGCGGCGAGGACGCCGATCGATTCGCGAACGCCGTCTTCCGTCCACGGAGCATGGCGCACGCCGCTGAGCGAGAGGGCGAGAAGCTCGCGCGCGGAGAGGGTCTCAAGGCGCGCGTCTTTCACCCGCGCGGCTTCGGCGAGGTAGACGTTGCGCCAGACCGCATCGGCGAGCTGTTCTGAAAAATCGGCGTCGGCGAGCCGCGCGGCCGGAAATTCGTCGGAGAGAGACCAGACGCTTGCCCCGGTTTGGGCGGCCATCAGCTGCAAGGTGAGCCGGGCGGTCTCGCCGGATAGCCTCAATTCGCTGTCGATGAGATAGGCGACGTCCATCGCGGCGGCCATTCTCGCGACGTCGCTCTCGCGCGCGGCGGCGGAGGAGACGGAACGCGCCGATTCGACGGTCAGCCACGGCGCGCGCGTCAGCGCCGCTTCGAGATCGCGGGTCAGGCGTTCAGCCTCGGTCGCGCCCGCCTCGCCGGCGATGCGGAAGGGGAGGACCGCAACAGCGGCGCCCCTTCGCGCCGCGACCGCGGAAGCCGGCGCGCCGGGCGCCAGCGCCTCGATCGTTTGCGGCGGATCGGGGCGGGCGATGAAGACGACCACTCCGGCGGCGACGATCGCCAGGGCGCCCGCGATCAGGGCCCGAAACCTCATAAGCCGCGACAGGAACGACGCGGCGGCGGGCGCGCCGACGGCGGGACCCGCCGACGACATGAAGGGCTGCGGCGCCGTCGCGCTGTGGCCCTCGCGCGGGCTCTTCCAGCGGCCTTCGCCGCGCCGGTCGATGGCGGCCATCAAGTCCGCGAACGCGGCGTCATCCTCGGGGCCGTTCACGAAGTTGATCGTATGAAGCTGCCGGAAGCCCAGCGGCGGCGGCGTGCCGTCAAGCGTGATCGGCACCAGCTTTTCGGTGTCGCGGCCGCTCGAGGCCTCATCGACCACCCAGTGCGAGGCGGCCGCCGCAGCGCTCCACGCGACGATGACCGCGCCGGCGCTGGTCAGCTCCTTTTCGATCTCCTTGGCGAAAAAGCTCCCGCCGCCGAGTTTGCGGTCCCACCAGACGTCATAACCGGCGTTGCGCAGGCGGTCCGCGATGCGGCGCACCTTGTCCGCATCCTCGCGCGAATAGGAAATAAATATGTCGGCCAGAAGGACTCTCCCGGATCGAACCTATCAGGGTTCGGCCAGCCCGTGAACGACGCTCCGGCCGCCACGCCGTGCGCACGCGCGGGGGCCGGCAACTACCTGAAACCGATCAAGAAATCTGGTGAGCCCGGATGGGATCGAACCATCGACCCTCTGATTAAAAGTCAGATGCTCTACCGCTGAGCTACGGGCCCCCAAGGTAAGGGGAGAGGCTACGAAACAATCGACGCCGGAAAAGCGGCTCCCGGCGCGACAAGGCGCCTGTCCGTTGCCGGCCAAGCGCCTTCAGGAAGCGGCGGACCATAGTGGCGGCGCCAGCGCGGGTCAATCGCCTTTGCCGGCTCTCTTGGAGGCCGCTTTTGCCGTGCGGGCGGCCTCTTTGTCGAACCGCAGGATCGCGGCTCGCTGACGCGCGGCCTTGGCCGCGCCGGTCGCGCCGATCAGGGCGACCAGCGGCTCGATCCTGGCGCGGTCGGCGCGGGAATAGCGCTGGTCACCGCGGGCTCCGCGGTCGTTGTCGAAATGAGTTCGGCGCCGCTTTCACGGAAACCATTCGTGCTGGCTTGCGACGCCGATCATAAGAGAATTCGAGCCGCCTTAGAAAGCGTCGCGCCGCCAACGTCCGCACACGCGTCATTCCGGGTCGGGCGCAGGGACACGAGTTTTCTCAAACCAGAACAGAAGCAGGCCCGGCAGAATGAGTTCGAGGCCCGTGAGAAATATGAACAGCGGGTGCGGAAGCCCGGCGGCCGCGATCGAGAGAAGGCGGGCGAGGCCTCCCAGAAGAAAGATGGCCAGCAGCGCCTTGAAAGCGCTGCCCCGGGCGTCAAGGTCCCGGCTGCACCAGACAAGCGCGGCCCCAAAGCCGAGGAAGAGGGTCGCAAAGAAGCGGTCTTCATTATCTGTCGAGGCGGAGACCGGTCCGGCGCCTGGCACGATCGCATGACCAAAGGCGATATGGGCGAGCGATATCAGGATGCAGATGGCGCCGAACAAAGCGACGAAGAGCTTTAGGAATTCCCTCATGGCGCGCTTCCCTGAGCATTGCCGCCGCACTCTATATTCTGATCCGGCGGTGGGGGCCGCGACCCATTCTCACGCCCCCCTTCGCGGTCTGAACAATTGTCAAAACGGCCTTCAGCCGCGTTTCATAACGACATGGCAAAAATCTCCGCTGGATTCTTGCGTCTTGAGAAGCGGGGAAGACACCATGAACGCACAACAGGCTCCGGCGGCGGCGGGCGATCGCGGCGCGCTCCAGTGCGAGGCGATCGATCCGAGCCGGGCGGCGGCCGGGGTTGCGCGATGGCGTCGCGCCCTCGCCGAAGCGCTTGGCGAGGATCCCGGCGCACGCCTCGATCGGCCGGATCGAAGGCTCACCATGCTGCGCATTTTCGGATCGACGCGCCGTCTCGCCGAGCTTTGCCTCAAGCATCCGACGGTCGCGGCCGAGGCTATGGTTGAGGGCGCATCGAGCGTTCTCGCGCAGGGCGCGCGCGACATCGCCGCGCTCGCTGGCGGTATCGGGGGCCCGGAGGCGGTCTACGCCGCTTTCGCCCCTTTGAAAAATCGGGCGGATATAGCGATCGCGATCGCCGAGTTCTCCGGCGCCTGGACGGCGGCGGAAGCGACCGCCGCCAGAGCCGACTTCGCCGAGCGCCTCATCGAGACGGCGCTCGCCTGGCTCGTGCGCGGCGCGGTCAATCGCGGCGAGCTTGCCCTTTCATCTGACGACGGAGCGATGAAAAGCGTCTTCGCGCTCGCTGGCGGCGACTTTGCGCATGAGGACCTCGCGCCGACCGGCCCGCTAGACTTCGCGGTGATCTTCGACGACCGCGCCTTCCCGGCGCAGAACGCGCGCATGGCCGAGCGCGCCTTCGTGCGCATCGGTTCGGAACTGAAGGAAGCGATCGAAGGCAAGACCGGCGACTACGCCCTCTATTATCTGAAAACGCCCTTCGGTGCGGGTGTCGGCGGCGCCGGATTTGTTGAGTCGCAGACGCGCGCCGTAGCGAGGCTGAACGACCCGCAGCAGGGACTCCTTCGCGCCTGGGTCGCGACCTCGCGCGTGGTCGCGGGCGACCGCGGCGCCGGAGGGCGGTTCCTCGAGGCCGTGGAAGATGTCGTTTGGGCCGAACGGTCCGAGCGCTGCGAAATGAACGTCGCTACTGACGATCCACGCGCCGCCTTTCGCGCTGTCGCCGATCTCTTTCGGTTCGCGTTCGGCGCCGCACGTCCCGTGTTTCGGACCGCCTCGGCGCGCGTCGTATTCGAAACGGCGGCTGCGTCCGGCAATTTCCCCCGCGATCTGGCGGCTCGTCTCGCCGCAGGCGAGGAGTTCGCGCAAGGGCTGGCCTCGCGGCTGCAAATGATGAAGGGCGGAGGCGTCGTCACGGCGTTGCGGTCGGACGAGGAGCAGGCTCTGGCGCGGCTGTGCGGCTTTGCAACGCGTGAGGGCCTCGTCGCGGCGTTCGACGGCTTCGTCGCCGACGCCCGCAACACGCTGGCGCTCATTCACGAAGGACCGCTCGCGGAATTCGAGCGCTATCAGCCGGCGGGCGAGTCTCCAGATGACGTCGACAAGCTCGAAGACCTCGGCTTCAAGGACGGCGTCAGGCTCTCCGGGCTTGCCGAAAGCTGGGCCGGCCTTGCCGGCGCAAGGGGCGGCGAGCGTTTCGCCGCCGTGGCGCCGGGGCTCTTGACCGCCATCGGCGAAACCCAGCGCCCCGACTGCGCGGTCCGGCTTCTCGACGACATGCTGCGCCTTGGCGATGCGCCAGCGGCCGTGGCCGCGCTGAAGGCCGAAGGGAAAATCCGCAACGCCGTCGTTGACGCGCTCGGCTGCTTTGGCGAGGCGACGGCGCCGCTGACGAGAAGCGAGGCGCTGATCGGCGAGTTCTTCGAGGATCGGGGAGGCGAGACGCCGGCCTCCGGCGAGGAGTGGCTGTCGCGTTACGCGCCGCCCAGACCCGGGGAGAGCCTCGCCGCTGTCGCCGCCTGGCGCGAACAGAACATCGCCCGTGTCGCGCTGTGCGCGGCGGCGGGCGCGCTTTCGTTCGACACGGCGGCGGACGCGCTGTCGTCGATCGCCACAGCCGCGCTGTCGGCGACTTTCGACGAGGTGCGCCGGCAAAAGGACCGGCGGAAGGGCTGGGGCGAGGGCGTCGCGCTGCACATCTATCCTTCTTC
>JBEBFW010000137.1:0-8829 GCA_040081755.1 Parvularculaceae bacterium | reverse complement strand
ACCGGGACTCGCAGTTCTCGGTCTTCTGCAACGTCTCGCCGGCGACGTTGTTCGACGTCGAGTTCTTCAATCAGTTTACGGATTACCTCGCCATCAACGAGGAGTTATCCTCGCGGCTCATCTTCGAGTTCACCTATCCGGCGCTGCAGATGATGCATCCGCGGTTCGAACAGAACCTCAATCTGATCGCCGAACGCGGCTTCGCTTTCTCGGTCGATCATGTGCCGTCGCTCAATCTCGACTGGGCGGCGCTGCGCCAGAAGAACGTCCGCTTCGTCAAGGCGCCGAGCCCGCTCCTCCTCGCGGCGGGCGTCCGCAGCGAAGCGGCGGTCGTTGAACTCCACAGCTTCAGAAAGCGCCTCGCCGACGCCGGGATCAACCTCATCGCCGAAAAGGTCGAGAACGAGTCGAGCATGCCCGAAATTCTCGCCCTCGGCATCGATTTTGGGCAGGGCAATCTCTTCGGTCCGCCGCGCACCGCCGATGTCTATGTGAAAGAGCACGAAGGCGAACGGCGCCTCGCCGAGGCGTCCTGACCGCCGGGCCTCCTTGACCCGCATTCGGGTCCGCCCTAACGCGAACGGCGATGCTCACGACGCCGATCATCTCGTCCATCGCCGCGCTTGCGCGCAACTACGATGCGCTGCTTTGCGACGCGTGGGGCGTCATTCATGACGGCGTCAGGCTGTTCGACGGCGCGGCTGAAGCGCTCGTCGCATTCAGGCGCGAGCGCGGGCCGGTCGTCATCCTCACCAATGCGCCAAGACCGTGCTCGGTCATCCCGGCGCAACTCGATCGCCTCGGCCTGCCGCGTTCCGCCTATGACGCGGTCGTGACGTCCGGCGATGCGACCCGCGCAGAAGTCGAGAAGCGCCGAGGCCAGAACGCTTTCCGCATCGGTCCGGCGAAAGACGACGAGCTGTACCGGGATCTCGCCGTTCGCTTCACTCCCCTCGAGCGCGCCGATTTCATCATTTGCAGCGGCCTTGACGACGACAGCCGCGACGAGCCCGAGCAGTACCGCAAGCTGCTCGTGGACGCCGCGGAGCGCCGGCTCGCGATGATCTGCGCCAATCCGGATATCGTCGTTCGTTTCGGCGGCCGGCTCATCCACTGCGCCGGCGCGCTGGCCGAACTCTACGAAAAGCTGGGAGGGTCGGTCGTTTACGCCGGCAAGCCTCATGCGCCGATTTATGAGCTGTCGCTCAAGCGAATTGCAGAAATCGCCGGACGCGACATCCCTGCGTCGCGCGTGCTGGCGATCGGCGACGGTCTCTTGACCGACATCAAAGGCGCCAACCTGCAGGACATCGACGCCGTTCTTGTCGCCGGCGCCGGCGGCGTTCATGAGGGCCCCCTTTCCGCGGACGAACTCGGGGCCGCGCTCAGGAAAGCGGACGTGCGCGCACGTGCGGCCATGGAGCGATTGCGGTGGTGAACGCGCGAGGACCGGTCGCCGCCATCGGCAATTTCGACGGCGTCCATGAAGGGCACCTCCGCCTGATCGAGAGAGCTGCGGACTTTGCCCGCTCGCGGACGGTGAAACTTGCGGCCGTCGTGTTCGACCCGCACCCGCGGCGATTCTTTCGCCCGGACGATCCGCCGTTCCTCCTGACGACGCCGACGCGCCGAAACGCGCTGCTGAAGGAGGCGGGCGTCGCTGAAGTACTTGCGCTGACCTTCAACGCGGACCTCGCCGCACTGACGCCGGAGCAGTTCGTAGCGGCTATGCTGAAGGACAGGCTTCGCCTCGGGGGCGTAGTGACGGGCACGGAGTTTCGCTTCGGCAAAGCGCGCGCCGGAGATGCGACGGCGCTGAAGACATTGTGCGGGGCGGCCGGAATCGAGACGCTCCTCATCGAACCGAAGGCCGAGCGCCATGACGGCCTCAAGATCGGCTCCAGCGAAATCCGCGACGCGATCGCTGGCGGCGATGTGAAAGAGGCCGCGCTCATGCTGGGGCGGCGCTGGTCCGTCGAAGGGATTGTGGGGGAGGGTCAAAAGCTCGGGCGCACGCTCGGCTTTCCGACCGCCAATCTGACTCTCGGCGACCTCATCGAGCCGCGCCGCGGCGTCTATGCAGTGGAGGTCCTGGCCGAGGGCCGCTGCCATGGCGGCGTCGCGAATTTCGGACGGCGCCCGACTGTCGGCTCGGCCGCGGCGCTGCTTGAAGTCCACCTATTCGATTTCGCGGGCGATCTCTATGACAAGACCATCGACGTCGCTTTTGTCGATTTCATCCGCGATGAGAGGAAGTTCGACGGTCTCGTTGCGCTGAAGCAGCAGATTGCCGCAGACGCCGGCGCGGCGCGCAGGATTCTGGAGATGACCGAGTAGGCGGCCTACTCTCTCGATGGGGACGCGCGATGCGCCTGGAGCGCGGCTTCGGCCTCGCCGATCGCGGCGCGGAGTTTCGGGATTTCCTCCTCGAGCGCGCCGATGTTCTGACGGTAGCGCTCGACGTTCTCGACCGCGCGGCTCTTGTCTTCAGAAGTCGCGTTCATGTCGGAGACGCGGTCGAGCGAGCGCTTCAACTCGAAGCGGTCGGACTCGACCGTCGAGACCGCGAGGGCGAGCGCGGCTTTTGTCGAGGCGATGCGCGTTGTCAGGTCGAACAAATTGCGGCCCGCCTCATACTCGGCGAGGAAGGGCCGTTCGACTTCCGCCGGACAGACGCCGCGATAGTCTCGGCCATTGCGGCCCGCGTCGAAGCCGGCGTCGGGCGTGCAATAGGTCGCGAGGCCGCGCTGCCAGCCGTGTTCATATTCCTGTCGCGCCTCGGGACCGGCGTTGCGGCACTGGGCCATGCGTTCGGCGAGCTTGCCCGGTTCTTCACCATAAAGGCCGTCGCGCTGGCCGATGGAGGCCCAGTCGGCGGCGGCGCAATCGACCGCCGACGCAGCCTCCCCCGCCTCTGCCGAGATGATCCTCTCGCCGCTGCCCGCGCATGCGGCGAGCCCCAGCGCCGCTCCAGCCAATACCCAACGCATCAAGCCCCTCCGGAATTGCCGTCAGACTAGGCCGCCCTCGATAACGGCGCAAACCCTTCACGCCCGCGTCATTTACGGTTCCCTGCCCCAAACTTGTCACAAAGTCGGGGAAAACTTTGAACCGTAAGGCGAAGGTGCCGGCTGCGTGGCAGCTTCCGGTTGAGGAGTTCGGACGATGAGGCGACATTCTGCGAGCGGCGTTCTGCTGGGCGCTTGTGCGACCGTTCTGGCGCTCGGCGGGATCGCGCCTGCCGCCGCGGGCGGCGGCCATGGAGGCCACGGCTCCGGTCACTATGGCTACGGCGGCCACAGCCAATACGGCGCATGGCGCTATGACGGCCATCGCGGCAGCTGGCGCAATGACCATTACAGCCATCACTATCGCTACAAGCGCCACCATGGCGGCCTTTCCGGAGCGGAAGCGGGCCTCATCGCCGCCGGAATCGTCGGCGTCGCCATTCTCCTCGACAACGCAGACCAGAGCAGCCGCGTGCGCTACGATGATGGCTACGATCGTCGGTACAATGATCGCTATAGCTACGGCTCTGGCCGGGACGATTTCTACTATCGCCGCGACGACCGGCGGCTCTCCGACGATGCATGGAACGACTATCGCGACGATGGCCTCAGCCAGCGCCTTGAAGGCGGGCGCGCCGCCGTCGGCGAATACAATTTCGGCGCCGCCTACAATGACTGCAAGGCGGAGACGCGCGAAGCGGCCCGCCGCGAAGGCTTGAGCGTCGGCTTGCCGGCGCGCCCGGATGAAATCGTTCGCATCGAGAGCGGCGATGCGGTCCGCTTCGTGACCAAATTCGAACTGCAGGATCGGGGTCGCGGCGTCAGGCAGACCATGGTCTGCGAAGCCGACGCCGAAGGCGTGCGCTTTCTGGAACTCGTCTAGGAACGCTAAGGAGCTTCGCCGTCGGCGCCGGTCAATCCTGTCCGCGATAGGCGAATGGCAGATCGCCGCGCTCGAGATTCTTGTAGCGCTCACGCATGCGGGTCTGACGGTTTTGCATCGACATGGCCCGCCCGTCGATGAACACGGCGACGGCGCGTGTCGTGACCTCAAGCGGGTCGCCGTCCCAGATGACCACATCGCCCGCTTTGCCCGGCTCAAGCGAACCAAGGCGGCCCGAGAGTCCGTAGATCGCCGCCGGATTGATGGTGATCGCGGCGAGCGCGGCTTCGTAGGGGAGCCCGTGAGCCACAGCGTTGCCGGCCTGCTGGGTCAGAAGGCGAAGATTGTGCGTCGTCCCGCCGTCCGGATTGAAGAAGGCGATCCTGACCCCGGCCTTCTGCAGGCGCGCGGCGTTAGCGAGCGTCGATCCAAGGTCCTCGAACGAACCGGGGAGGTTGGCGGCCGGGTCCATGATGACCGGAATGTTGGTCGCCGCGAGTTCGCCGGCGACGCGCCATGCTTCCGTTCCGCCCAGCACGATGACATTGATATTGTAATCCGTCTTGAGGCGGATGATTCCTCTCAGATCGACGGCGCTGTCGGCCGCGAGCAGGATCGGCTGGCGGCCCTCGACGACGGGGATCAGCGCCTCAAGATCGGCGAATGTCATGTCGTTGTCGCGAGCCCGCGATTTGTAGTCGCGCGGGTTGGCGGCGTAGGCCTTCGCCTCATCGAAATACTCGCGGATGACCGCGAAAGCCCCAAGGCGGGAATCGCCGGTCCGGGTCGCGCCCTGATAGCCGAGGACGGCGTTCTGCGCGGCGCCTGCGAGGGTGACGGATGCGATGCGGCCCGAGAGATCGACCACCGCCGCGCGGCCGCCGAAAATCTTCGAACCGGGCTCGGGCGTCGTCAGCGCGCGGGTGACGCCGCCGGCCCGGTTGATGGCGATGAGGCTCGATGTGTTGTTGAAGGCGTCGGTCGCATCGAGCGAGGCGCTCAACGGGAAATTGTCGCGCGTCGAAGCGTCGTTCGCCTC
This sequence comes from Parvularculaceae bacterium, assembly GCA_040081755.1. Lineage (GTDB taxonomy): Bacteria > Pseudomonadota > Alphaproteobacteria > Caulobacterales > Parvularculaceae > Amphiplicatus. The sequence continues at coordinate 3,899 of JBEBFW010000137.1, read as the reverse complement.
GCCATCAAGGCTCAGTTCCTCGAGGCCGAGGGTGGAGTAGGCGGCGAAGATGCCGGGCGTCACCACCTTGCCCGCAGCTTCGATCACCGTCGCCCCTGCGGGCGGCGCGACCTCCACGCCGACCTGCACCACGACGCCGTCATTGAGAAGGACGTCGCCGTTCTCGATCACTCCCGCCGCGCTCATGGTGTGGACGCGGGCGTTGCGAATGAGAACTGGTTGGGCCGTCGCGGCGGCCGCCGTCAATGCGAGAACCGCCGCCGCGAAGATTGTGCGTGCACAGATCATTGCCCTGAACCTCCGGTGAAGCCGTTTGTCTGCTGGCCGATTTCGAAATCGGTGCGCGGGCTGCGTTTGGGGTCGGCGCGGTCATAGAGGAGCGCGCCGTCGATATAGACCTTGTCGGCGAGCGCGTAGACGGAGAACGGATTGGCGCTCCACACGACGACGTCGGCCATTTTGCCGACCTCGAGCGTTCCGGTGTCCTTGTCGATGCGCATCGATTTCGCCGGATTGAGCGTCAGCCACTTGATGGCGCGTTCTTCCGGTATCTTCAGGCCCATGCGGTTGCCGTCGGCCATGGCCTTGGCGGCCTCCTGATTGAGGCGCTGAATGCCGATGGCGCTGTCCGAATGCACGACGGCGCATCCGTTCGGCTGGGCGTCGACGAGCGCGATGTTTTCGCGGACGGCGTCATAGGCCTCAAGCTTGAAGCCCCACCAGTCGGCCCACAGAGCCCCGCAAACGCCGTTCTGTGCGAGAATGTCAGCGATCTTGTAGGCTTCGACGCCGTGATGGAAGGCGGCGACCTTGTAGCCGAACTCCTTCGCCATATCGAGAACGAAGGCCATCTCGTCGGCCCGGTAGCAGTGCATGTTGACGGTGATCTCGCCGGAGAGCGCGCCGGCGAGCGTCTCCAGCTTGAGGTTGCGGTCGGGCGCTTCGGGCGCCTTTTCGTCCTTCTTCGGATCGTCCTTCGGTTTGGCTTTCGCCTTCGCCTTCTTGCCGTCGTCGGCGGGCTTGTCTTCGCCGTAGAATTTCTCGGCGTCCTTCCAGTAGTCTTCCCATTTTTTCTTGTAGGCGGCGGCGTCGATCCAGGCCTGACGGTAGCCGGCCATGTTCGCCATGCGCGTGGCGGGCCCGCCCTTTTCTCCATAGACGCGTTTGGGGTTCTCGCCGCACGCCATTTTTAGGCCATAGGGCGCGCCCGGGAATTTCATCTCCTGAACCGTCCGCCCCGGGACATTCTTGAGTATGACGGAGCGGCCGCCGACAAGGTTCGCCGATCCGGGCAGCACCTGCATCGACGTGATGCCGCCGGCAAGTGCGCGCGTGAAGCCGGGGTCCTGCGGCCAGACCGAATGCTCCGCCCAGACCTGCGACGTCACCGGCGCGGTCGCCTCATTGCCGTCGGAAGTCGAGTCGGTCGAGGGCGAGGGATAAACGCCAAGGTGCGTGTGAATGTCGATGATGCCCGGGGTGACCCACTTGCCGGCCGCATTGATGCGCGTCGCGCCTTGAGGCGCGGTCACCGAATTCGCCGCGCCGACCGCCCTGATCTTGCCGCCCTCGATAAGGATGGAGCCGTTATTGATGCGCTCGCCGGCGCCGGTGAGGATGGTCGCGCCCGTAATGAGGGTCGGCGTGGAAGGATAGGGTTTGTAGGTTGAAGGATAAGGATCCTTCGGCGGCCGTACGACCTTGCTGGCCGGCTTCGCAGGCTCGGCAGGCGTAGCAGAGCTAGCGGCTGCTGCCGCCTTTTCATCCTTCGGCGTGGCTTCGGCTTTCTTCTCTTTCCTGGCGCAGCCGCCGATAAGAGCGATCGCCGCGGCGGCGAGAAGCAGGTTCTTGAGCATGAGGTTCGCCCCAATCTGTTGCGGCCCAATTCGGTTGCGAGTCCGGGCGCGCCGTCCCATAAATCGGCGCCAACCTAGCGACTTTTGCGAGCGGCGGAAGGGCCGAACGCAGGCTGACGAATCGGTTCGTCGAATTTCCGGAGGGGACTCGCATGGTGACGGTTACCCGCAGGCGCGCGTTGCAAGCCGCGCTCATCGGCGGCGCGGCCGCCTGCTCGGCTGAGCCTGCACGCACGCCCTACCAATCCGCGAGCCCGACCAATGACAGCTATTTCAGGCATGGCGTCGCCAGCGGCGACCCCGGACCCAACAGCGTCGTCATCTGGACTCGCTTCTTCAACGAGGCGCTGAGCGTGACGCCGGGCGATCGCGCGATCCGGTGGCAGGTCGCTGAAGACGCCGAATTCAGGTCGGTCGCGGTCGAAGGCGAGAAATCGACAGGCCCGGCCGCCGATTTCACGGTCAAGCAGCTGGTTGAGGGGCTGAAGCCCGGCTCCACCTATTTCTATCGCTTCAGCCTCGGCGATCAAATGTCGCCGGTCGGGCGCACGAAAACGCTGCCGGTCGGCGCCGTGAGCCAAGCGCGCTTCGCGGTTGTTTCGTGTTCGAACTTTCCCTTCGGCTATTTCAACGTCTACGACCAGATCGCAAGACGCGACGACTTCGACGCTGTCCTCCATCTCGGCGACTACATCTATGAGTACGGCGGCGACGCCTATGGCGGGGAGGAGGGCGTGAGAATCGGGCGCCCGCACGATCCGCCGCACGAGATCGTCACGCTGGGCGACTATCGGCGCCGCCATGGCCAATACAAGGCGGATCCCGCGTGTCAGGCGATGCACGCCGCTCATCCCGTGATCGCCATCTGGGACGACCATGAGACGGCGGACAACAGCTGGGCGGAGGGCTCGAACAATCACGATCCGGCGACGGAGGGTGACTGGGCGGACCGCAAGCGCGCGGCGCTGCAGGCCTATTACGAGTGGATGCCCATTCGCGATCCACAACCGGGGCGCTTGCGCGAGGCCATCTTCCGCAGCTTTTCCTACGGCGATCTTTTGACGCTCGCCGCGATCGAGACGCGATTGATGGCGCGCGCGCGCCAGCTCAACTTCAATGACTTCGGCCCGACGCTCAAGACGCCGGCGGATGTCGATAAGTTTAAACGGGAGGTTCTCTGGGACCCGAGCCGCGACATTCTGGGCGACGAACAACTCGCTTTTCTCGACGGCGTGTTTCGTCAATCGAGCGCCGCCGACCAGCCCTGGCGGCTCGTCGCCAACCAGATCATCATGGCCGAGACGACCGCGCCCGACCTTGCGCCGCACATCGACGAAGCCGGCATTCAGGAACTCGAGAAGGTCTGGGACCAGGCCCGCGTCTTTGTCGATGTCTCAAAGCTCGGCCTGCCGACCAATCTCGACGCCTGGGACGGCTATCCGGCCGCCCGCGAGCGCTTCTACGACATGGTAAAGGCGGCGGGACGCGACGGCCTCATCGTCGTCACGGGCGACACGCACACTTGGTGGGCGAACGACCTCGTGGCGCGCGACGGCGCCAGAATGGGCGTCGAACTGGGCGGCCATTCGGTCACCTCGCCCTCGCCTTACCGAAAGTCTTTCCTTGGCGGGCGCGGCGAGAAATACGCGCTGCTCACCAACAAGGACAACAAGGGCGTGCGCTACATCTCCGGCGAAGATCACGGCTATATCGATCTCCTCATCCGCCGCGACGGCGCGGAGGCGAAATTCATGGCGGTCGATACGGTCGAAACGCCGGCCTACAACGCCTTCGAGAAGGCCTCGTTCAAGATCAAGCGCGGCGGCGGCGCCGCGAAATTCGCCGGCGTCGATGGGATTCCCTTGAAAGAGCGATGGCTTTTCGGATGATCGACCGCCTTCGCGCATTGGGAATTCTGGGCCATCCTTCGAGACGCGCGCCCCGCGTTTCGGCGACGGTTATTGTTGAGAGGCGCGCTCCTCAGGATGAGGCGAGGCGATTGTTTCAACAAAAACTTCAACACGGGAAAGCCTCATCCTGAGG
>JBEBFW010000324.1:0-2288 GCA_040081755.1 Parvularculaceae bacterium | reverse complement strand
GGCGGTCGCCCGAGTCGGTCTTGGTGGAGCCGATCTTTCCGACCACGTCCATGCCCTGGGTCACCTTTCCGAAGACGGGGTGCTTCGACGCGCCCGGGCTGAAGGCGGCTGAGGCGACCGCGGATATCGTGGCGCGCGAGGGCGCGGTCGCCGATTTCGTCAATTTCGACTTCACCCAACTCGTCGAGGCGCGGATCGACTCCGAAGAGCGCAAGTGCCTTGCGCAGGCCATCTATTTCGAAGCGGGCACGGAATCCCGCGTCGGCCAGCTCGCCGTCGCCGACGTCGTTCTCAACCGGGTGAAGCACCCGGCCTATCCGGACAGCATTTGCGGCGTCGTCTACGAAGGCTCGCACAAGAGGACCGGCTGCCAGTTCACCTTCACTTGCGACGGGGCGCTGAAACGCCCGGTCAACAAGCGCCGGTTCGAGTCGGCCGAAGAGCTGGCGGGGACGATCCTTGCGGGCCTGCGCGCGCCGGTCAGCCGGAACGCCACGCATTATCACGCCGACTATGTCGAGCCCTATTGGGCCCACACGCTGACCCCGACCGCCACCATCGGCGCTCACAAGTTCTACCGCTTCCCGCGCCGCGTCGAGGTCGCCGAAGCGCCGGCGACGATGTAGGTCCGTCCGCATACGGATCGTTTAGGCCTACAGACAGAACTCCTCGCCTTCACCGGCGACGCCAAATCCCGCTATTCTCACGACGGCGCGCTCGTCCGAGGCCGGATCGTTGAGCGGGTTAGTGTGATTCATGTGGATGAAGCGAACCTTGGCGCGTTCCGCCGCGGGCAAGGTTGCGAATCGCTCCAGCGAATTCGAGACAAGGGGATGGGGAATTTTCGACATGTCGCGGCCCGGCAGTTCATCGCCGGAATAGAATGTGGCGTCGAGGAAAGCGAAATCGACCTTCGCGATCTCGTCCTCGATCCGGACGCCCATTTCGTCCCAGGCCTCCCAACGGTCGATGTCGGGAATGAAAATCGCGGACGCACTCGGCCCGTCGATGCGATAGCCGACGACTTCGGAGAACTCCTGACGGTGCGGGACCGCAAAGGGAGTCACCGCCATCCCGTCGGCGATCTTTTCGGGCTCGCCTTCGACCATGATGGCGAGAATGATGTTCTCGTATTTGATCAGCTGGCTCCACGGGCCGTTCGATTCGAGGAATCCCGCCATGCGCGGCATGACGTAGACGGAGAGATGCGCCGCCCCGGCTGATTCATGTCCGAAAAACATGAGACCGGCGTAGTGGCCGATATGAGCATGCGTGGTGAAAACGCCGTCGAAGGGCAGGGCGGCGGATGTCCGCATGACGGCAAGTTCGTCGAGGCGGAAAAGCTGCTCGCGAATGTCGGGGGTCGCCTCGAACAGCCATCTCTTCGTCTCGCCGCGGCGATCGACAAGCGCCAGCGAGGTCGCCAGCCGCCGCAGCGTCGGCTCTTTCCACGCCGGGTCTTCCGCGTGACCGATCTGCGGCTTGCCGCCGTCCTGCGCGACGCCGAGCACGATGAGCGACACGTCGCAGGCAAGTGAGGGCCGGTCTTCGGATTCTGGCGCGCAAGCGCTCAATGCCAGCATGGAGGCCGCCGCGCTTGCAAACCTGATCGTCCTCATGCTCTCAGCGCACATAGGAAGCTCCGTTCACGTCGAATGTCGCGCCCGTCGCCGAGACGCAGGCGTCCGACAGGAGAAAGGCGATGAGATTGGCGACCTCCACCGGACTCGCCACCCGTCCGAGCGGAATGTCGGCGACCGCCTTGCGGCGCGCCTCGACATCTTCGGGCGCCATGCGCGTTTCGACCCATCCGGGCGCCACGGCGTAAAGAAGGATGTTTTCGCCGGACAGCGCTCGCGCGTAAGTCTTGGTGAGCGCGATGAGGCCGCCCTTGGAGGCGGCGTAGCCGGCGTAATCGGGACCGTCGCCGCGCTGCCCGGCGCGGCTCGCGACATTGACGATGCGCCCGCCGCCGATCGTGCGGAAATGGGCGATCGCGCCTCGGCAGATGTCGGCGGGCGCCTTGAGGTTCACCGCGACGAGTTCGCGCCAGCCTTCGTCCCAGGCGTCGCCGCCGGCGAGAGGCGTCGGCTTGTAGACGCCTGCATTGTTGACGATGGCGTCGAGCGCCGGCGCGCGTTCGATGGCGCGAGCGACGAGGCGCGCGCCAGCGCCGTCGCGGCTCAGATTCTCGAACAGGAAATCGTCCGCCAGCAGACCCAGTTCGTCTGCAAGGGCGCGCGCATTCGCGCTGTCGGCCGACGCATGCGCCAGAACCCGGGCGCCGG
>JBEBFW010000136.1:0-9023 GCA_040081755.1 Parvularculaceae bacterium | reverse complement strand
GCGCACGGTCTCGACGCCGATGGTCGGCAGATCGACCCGCAATTCCTGCCGGGGCTTGGGCCGCTTCACGAGCACGCCGTTGCGCTCGCCCCCGCGCGCTGAAGCTGGAAGAGCGGCACAGCGGTCGAGCATGGCGTCGGTGCCCTCGGCCGCTTCCACGGCGAGCACATGCCCGCCGGCGACTACGGCGCCCTGGCCCACATCGAACGGGCCGAGCGCCCGGACGATCGCTGCTCCCTTCGCGATGTCCGCAAGGTCTTTGAGGTCCGGGGCGAGCCGCCCCAGAGGTCCCTGCGCCGCCAGAAGTTCGCACATTGCCTCATCGACGCCGGCCACGATGAAGCCCTCGCCTTCCAGCGTCTCGATCAGCGCGCTGAGGATCGCACCGTCTCCGCGCGTCGCCGCCGCCGCAAGTTTGGGGATGAGCGCGGCGCCGCGCCAGTCCGGTCTCAAACTCTTGAAGTCCGGGCGTTTCACGACGCCGGCCAGAATGACAGCGTCGCACCCGCCCTCTTTCAGCGAGCGGATGATCTTCCCCGCTTCGGCGATGCCCGCAGCCTCGCCGGCGAACTCGTCAAGTTCGGGGCCGGCCATGCCGGCGAGGCGCACGACATGAATTGCTTCGCCGCGCTTGCGACAGGCTTCGGCGACGCGATGCGGCAGCGGGCCCGCCCCGGCGATGATGCCGAGTTTGCGCCACCGCGCCATAGATCAGCGCGGTCCCATCAGCGCGCGCGAGGTGTCGAACCTGACGAAATCGATTATGCGCCTTACTTCCGGCCGCGAGCCCAGTTTCGCTTCGACACTTGCGAGGCGCTCCTGAAACGCGCCTTCATCCTCGAACAAGCCGCGATAGGCTGCGCGCAACTCATGGATCGTGTCGCGCGGCAGCCCTCGCCGCTTCATGCCGATGATGTTGAGCCCCGCGAGTCTCGCGTGGTTGCCGATCGCCGATCCGTAAGGGATGACGTCGGCCGGCACCGCAGCGCAGCCGCCGATGAATGCGTAGGCGCCGACGCGGCAATTCTGATGGATGGCGCAAAGACCGCCGAGGAAGACGAAATCCTCGATCGTCACGTGCCCGCCAAGAGTGGCGTTGTTGGCGAGCGTGACGTTGCCGCCGACGATGCAGTCATGGGCGACATGGCTCCCGGCCATCATGAAGCATTTGTCGCCGATGGTGGTGACGCCCCTGCCCTGCGGCGTGCCGAGGTTGACTGTCGCCTGTTCGCGGACAAGGCAGTCCTCGCCGATGACGACGCGCGTCGCCTCGCCCTTGTAGCCGCCATGCTGGGGCGGCCCGCCGAGCACGGCGAACGGATGAACAATCGTGCGGGCGCCTATCGTCGTGTCGCCGGCGATGACGACATGCGAAACGAGCTCCACATCGGCGCCCAGTTTTGCGCTCGCTCCAACCGCGCAATAGGGGCCGATCCTGACGCCTTCGCCAATCTCGGCGGCCTTATCGACGATCGCGGTCGAATGGATGCTCATCGCCTTGCTTCAACCGGTCGCGAGCATGGCCGCGAAGGTCGCATCTGCGACGAGCTTGTCATCGACGAACGCCTCGCCTTCGAACCGCCAGACGGGCGGACGCCGCTGCGCCGTCTTCACCACGATGCGCAAGCGGTCGCCGGGAACGACGGGCTTTCTGAACCGGGCCTTGTCGACTCCCATGAAGAGAACGATTTTCCCGTCTGTATCGAGATTTTCCGTATAGGACGTATAGGCGGCGGCCGCCTGCGCCATCGCCTCGATGATGAGTACGCCCGGCATCACCGGCTTCTGCGGAAAGTGCCCCTGAAAAAACTGTTCGTTGAAGGTCACGCACTTTATGGCGACGGCGCTTTCGCCCGCTTTGATGTCTTCCAGTCGGTCGATGAGGAGAAACGGAAACCGGTGCGGGAGCACCTGCATGATCTCGTTCACGTCGAGCGATGTCTTGCCGGGTTCGATCCTATTCATGGCCGTCCGATTTTCTTCTCGCCGCCAGCCTGGCGAGCAGCGTGATCTCTCTAAACCAGGTTTTTGCCGGCTTGGCCGGGGCGCCCGCCCATTTTTCACCGGGCGGAACGTTTCGCATGACACCCGACTGCGCCGCAAGCTGTGCGCAGTCGCCGATCTCAATGTGATCGGCCATGCCGACTTGCCCGCCCATAAGGACGCCCGAGCCGACCTTGACGCTGCCGGAAAGGCCGACTTGAGCGGCAATCAGGGTGTGGGGCCCGACAAAGGCGTTGTGTCCGATCTGGACAAGGTTGTCGATCTTGACGCCTGATCCGATGATGGTGTCGCCGAGCGCTCCGCGGTCGATGCAGGAGTTGGCGCCGACCTCGACATCGTCTCCGATGATCGCGCAGCCGAGCTGAGGCACCCGCACCGGACCGTCTGGCCCCGGCGTGAACCCGAACCCGGCCTCGCCGACGATTGCGCCAGCGAGCAACACGGTCCGTGCGCCGATGACCGCATGCGTAACGACGGCGTTCGGACCGATCACGCAATCCCGCCCGATGACAACGCCCGGCCCGATCACCGCATTCGGGCCGATAACTGCTCGAGCGCCGATCTCCGCGCCGGCGGCAATGCACGCTGACCCGTGAATATCGGCGCCATCGCCGATCCTCGCGGCGGAACTGACGCCGGCGCCCAAGCCGAACGGTATCGATTTGTGCAGTCTCGCCGCCACGCGGGCAAAAGCGAGCCTCGGCGATGACGTCACCGCCAGCGCACCGACACCCTTGAGCCCGGCGGCGGCGCTCGCCGTTGTGAAAACCAATCCAGGACTTCGCGAGCCGATCGCCTCGATTTCGCGCGGCGTCTCCGCGAACAACAGGGCGCAGGTCACGTCGGATTCACCGAGCGCCGCAACGCGCGACACAACAGTTTCAGGACCGCGAAGTAGTTCCGCGCCGCCCAGCGCGGCCGCGGCCTTCGCCGAGAGCGGTTCCGCTGTCAGGAAAAATCGCGGGTCAGGCATCAGGTTCTGGACGCCTCATTTGAAAAGCAACGGCCGGCGTTGAGCGCCGGCCGCCTTAACCCATGCAGCCGTCGCTGCAATCTACTTCTTGGCCGGCGCTTTGGCCTGTTGAGTCGCCGCCTGTTCTTTGAGCTTCTTCATGATCTGGGCGAGCGATACCCGTTCGACCGCTACCGTCTTCAACTTCTTGTCGAGTTCGGCGATCACCTCGGCGGTGATGTCGGATTCTGGCGCCGAATAGACGACCATCGACCGGTCCAAAAGCAGCGTGCCGCCGCGCTTATCGACAATCGTTTTGATGATCGGGCTCGCCTCGTTGAGGATCTTGCCGCCGGCATTCTGCACGGCCATGTCGAAAGCCTGCGACATGATCTGCTGCTGTTGGGGCAAGCCATATTGGGCGCGCCCTTGAAGCTCCCGCTCGGTCTTGGTGCGGACTTCCTCGGACATTAGTGAACCGTTCTTCTGAAAGTTCTCGATATCCTTCTTGAGCTTGTCGGCTTCAGCCTGAAGTTCGGCCTTCACGCTATTCTGGATCGACTGCGCTTGACCCGGAATGGTCTTGCCGGCCGCCGATTGCGTCGCAATAACCTGCTGGTCGATGATCAGGATGAGGGCCGCCTTCGGCGCCTGCGCCGTCGCACTGGTAACCGCCGCCGATCCGACAAGCGCAGTCATGCCCAGTGCGGCCGCTCCGGCGAGAGCGATGGTCTTGAACTTCATTTGTTTCGTACTCCTCGTACTAGTTGAACGTCGTCCCGGCGCTAAACCGGAACCCTTCCGTGCGGTCGTATTCTTCCTTGCGTAAAACCCGGCTGAGGTCAAACCTTACAGGACCGAAAGGCGATTCCCAGCTAACCGAGACGCCCGCAGAGACGCGCAGGGCCAGATCGTCCTGGATTGGCTTGGAGAAGAGCCCGTCACCGTCCGGATCGACCCAGAAGGCGAGATTGTCGTTCAGCGCCTTGGTCGTATTATCGACCAGCCCCACCGTGCCGAAATCGGAGAACAAGGCCGCCTGGATGCCGTATTCCTTGGGCAGCGGCAGAGGAATGTGAATTTCCGCCGTGCCTATGGCGTAGACCTTGCCGCCGATCGACTGCCCGATGATATCGCCGCTTTGCGTAACTCCCGTATTGCGCGGCAAATAGCGCGGACCGATGCCCGCGACTTCAAATCCGCGGAATGTGTCGGCGCCTTCAAAGAAGCGGTCCGACAGCCGGACATTGTCCCCGGCAAAGCCATCGACATAGCCCATACGGAACTTCAGTGCGCCAATGAACTTGCCGATCAACGGGCGATAGACCGCGCCGTTCGCTTCCGTGCGCCAGTAGTTGACGTCGCCGCCAAGGCCGGCAACGGCCTGCGACAGGCCGAGACGCCAGCCCCGCGTAGGCTTCAACGGGTCGTCGCGTTTGTCGAACGAGAGCGAGTAGCCGAGAAGCGAGGTCAGAAACTTTCCTTCCGATTCGCATGACGGCGTCAGCTGGGCCTCAACGAAGTTGCAGAAATCCGACACCAGCGACTGCTGATACGGAGGTGTCAGCGCAAGTCCCGTAAACGGGTCGGTCGTAATGTCGATCAACTCGAACGGCGAGCCGGAAATGAGGTATGTGGCGGGCGTTTCTCCGGTGCCCAGGACGACCGCGTTCTGCTGGTCGATATCCACCTTGTCATGCGTCAGGAGATACTGCAGCTGCCCCCGGCCGTATTCCGAAATCTGGAAGCCCGCGTTCAGTCCGAAGCCGTAACGGTCGCGAATGAACCCGGACTCCTTGAAGTTCGTCCGCTGATTGAAGATCGAAAAGCCGGCCGCAAGGTTGCGGTCGAGGAAGTAGGGTTGCGTGAACCGGATATCGACCTGACGCGTCCTCGAACTCGCCTGGACGCGAAACAGGAGATACTGCCCCTTGCCCATCAGATTCTTTTCCGAGACCGACAGATCGACGATGAAGTTCTCGGTTGAAGAGACGCCGATGCCGACGCTGAAGGATCCTGTCGATTTTTCTTCAACCGTCACATCGAGCTCCGTGCGGTCAGGCGCGGAACCGTCTGTCTCCTCGATCTCGACCTCCTTGAAGAAATCGAGCGACTTGATGCGCGCCTTGGAGCGATCGACGAGGACGCGATTGAACGGATCGCCCTCCGCGATCCGCACCTCGCGCCGGATCACTTTGTCGAGAGTGCGCGTGTTGCCCTTGATATTCACCCGCTCGACGTAGACCCGCGGACCTTCGTTCACCTCAAAAGTGATGTCGATCGTCTTCGTTTCCGCATTCCGATCGAGCCGCGGATTGACATCGACAAAGGCATAACCGGTCGATCCGGTCGCAAAGGTGATCGACTCGACGGTCTTTTCGACCCGGTCGCCGTCGAACGTGTCGCCCGTCCTGATGGGCACGAAATTCTCAAGCGCATTCTCGTCGAGCTTGGCGAGCGAGGTCTTCACCTTCACCTCGCCGACCTTGTATTTCGGCCCCTCATCGACGGTGAAGGTGATGAAGAAGTCCTTCCGGTCGGGCGTCAGCTCGGCGACCGAAGAGACAACCTGGAAGTCGGCGTAGCCGTTTTTCGAATAGTACTGCCGGAGCAGTTCACGGTCGTACTCGACACGATCGGGATCAAAATTCTTGTGACTGGCGAACAGCTTCCACCAGCGGCTTTCATTGGTAAGCACGACATCGCGCAGCTGACCGCTGGTGAAGGCTTCATTGCCGACGAAGTTGATCTTGGCGACGCCGGTCTTCGGGCCCTCGTCGATCTCATAAATCACATCGACGCGATTCTGGTCGAGCGGCGTCACTTTCGGCGTCACGCTCGCGGCAAAGCGGCCCTTCTGCCGATAGAGATCGATGATGCGCTGAACGTCGGCTTGCACCTTGGCGCGCGTAAAAACGGAACGCTCCGAGACCTGAAGATCTTCCGTGAGCTTGTCGTCTTTCAGGCGACGATTGCCTTCAAGAATCAGCCGATTGACGATCGGGTTTTCCTTCACCTCGATCAGGAGGACATTGCCCGGCTGCATGACGAGGGTGACGTCGGCGAAGAGGCCAGTGTTGAAAAGCGTCTTGAGCCCGAGGTCGAGGAGTTCGGGCTCGGCCCGATCTCCGGGCGCGACCACGAGATAGGACGCAATGGTCTCCGGCTCGATGCGTTGATTGCCCTTGACGGCGATCGACTGGATGACTGGTGCGGCCCCCGCATGCGGAGCCGGCGCCGACGCCCCAGCTGCTGACCGCGACGCCGCTGAAGGCGCAATCGCATCTGTCTGAGCGAAAACCGGCGTCGCCGCAATCGCCAACACCCAAGCGAGCGCAACACGCGAAGCGCCCCCCGACTTTACTGACTTCATGTCAACCTAACCCGCGAGTGACAATGTTGTTGATATCGTTCCACGTCACGAACAGCATGAGCGAGGCCAGCAAGACCAAGCCCACCCGAAAACCCATCGCCTGCGCCCTTGCCCCCAGCGGTTTTCCGGCGACCGCTTCGTAGCCGTAATACAGCAGATGGCCGCCGTCGAGAACCGGAACTGGCAAAAGATTGAGGAATCCGATTGAGACGGACACAACCGCGGCGAGATTGATGAAGGTGGTGAGGCTGACCTTCAGCATCGTCCAGAAGCCCGGCGGCTCGGCATAGCCCTCCGCATCGAACCCTGACATGGCCGCCTGACCCGCATACTGGGCCATCTTCAAAGGACCGCCCAGCTGACTCGCGTCTTCCTTGCCGAGAATGAGGCGCCCGAGGAACTTCACAGTTGTTTTCAAAATGCTCCAGACTTGCTGGCCGGCTTCCCGAAGGGCCTCCAGCGCCGTGAAGCGCTGGAACGAATAGGCGTTTCGATCTCCGCCAATGCCGAGCATGCCGGTTTTCACTGGATTGCCGAACGCGTCCTTCGTTTCCTCCCGCCGGGGCGTCGCCTTGATACTCACGCGTTCGCCCGACCGCTCGACAACAAGGTTCAACGTCTCGCCGGCGCTGATCGTAATGATGGGCCTCAGTTCGTCGAACTCGCTGATGTCCTGGCCATCCACGGAGACAATCCTGTCTCCAGGCTGGAGGCCGGCTTCGGCGGCTGCGGAATTGGGCGTCACGGTGGCGATGATCGGCGCCAGCACGGTCCTTCCGAACGTCCAGAAGAGGCCCCAGAAGATCACGATCGCCAGGATGAAATTCGCGACGGGCCCGGCGGAAACAACAGCCGCACGGACTCCGACGGGCTTGTAATGAAAGCAGACTTTCTTTTCAGCCGGCGTCATGGCGGTCGGCGCATCGCCCGGCCGCGGAAATTGGGTCGTGCCGGGCCCACCATCCTTTTCGTCAAGATCCTCGCGCGGCTGAGAGGCAGCATTCGCGTCGCCAAAGAACTTCACGAACCCGCCCAGAGGTATAAGCGAGATTCGCCATTCCGTACCCTTGCGATCCGTCCAGCGCCAGAGGACCTTGCCGAAACCGATTGAAAAGACTTCAACGCGCACACCGAATAGTCGTGCGATGGCGAAATGCCCATACTCGTGAAAGAAGACGATGATCGTCAGGAGCGCGACAAATGCGAGCGCCGAAATCGGCAGCACCGCGAAATGCATCGGTGTAAGGCCGGCTAGCGACATCGGCTGAATTCCAAGCCCTCTTACGCCGCCCTGCGCGCCGCTACCGCAGCCTTCGCAAGACGCCTTGCTTCGTGATCCGCGGCCACGGCCTCTTCGAGCGTTGAGAGCTTGGCTGGTCCGTTACGCCGACCGACATCCTCAAGAACCTGCTCGGTTACGGCTGCAATGTCCAGAAATTTCAAGCCTCCCGCCAGAAACGCTGCAACCGCCACTTCATTGGCCGCGTTCAGGGCGGCCGGGAATTCACCCCCCCTTTCAACTGCTTCGCGGGCGAGCCGCAAGGCCGGAAAGCGGACCGAATCGGGGGCCTCAAAGGTCAGCGCGGAGAGCTTGGAAAAATCGAGCCGGGCGCTCGGCGACGGCGTTCTATCCGGCCAAGCGAGCGTCGTTGCGATTGGCGTGCGCATATCGGGCGTGCCGAGCTGAGCGAGTACGGAACCATCGACATACTCGACCATTGAGTGGATCACCGACTGCGGATGCACCACGATTTCGATCTGCTCATGTGCGATCGGGAAAAGATGAGCGGCTTCGATCAGCTCGAGCCCCTTGTTCATGAGCGTCGCCGAATCGACTGAGATTTTGGCGCCCATTATCCAGTTGGGATGGGCGATCGCCTGGGCGGGCGTCGCGCTTGCCATCTGCGCGCGCGACCATTGTCGGAACGGGCCGCCAGAGGCCGTCAGTATCAGGCGCGTCACGCGATGCGGCCGGGCGAAGTCGAAGACCTGGAAAATCGCGTTATGCTCGGAATCGACGGGCAGCAATATACCGCCTGCTTCGGCGACCGCGGCTTTCACCACATCGCCGGCGCAAACGAGACACTCCTTGTTCGCCAGAGCGATCGCGGCTCCGCGTTTGGCGGCGCGAAGCGTCGGTTGGAGACCTGCCGCACCGACGATCGCGGCCATGACATAGTCAGCGTCGCGGGCCGCAGCCTCCTCGACAGCCTCGGCTCCGGCCCCGCAGGCGACGCCGCTGCCGCGCAGTGCGTCGGTCAGATCGTCCTTGAGGCTTGCGTCAGCGATGGCGACGAATTTGGCGTGGAACTTCCGGGCCTGCTCCGCAAGAAGAGCGACATTCCTGTTGGCGGTCAGCGCCTCGATTTCGAATTCATCGCCCTTCGAGCGCGCAAATGTCAAAAGATCCAGCGTATTGACGCCGATCGAGCCGGTTGATCCGAGGATCGTAATGCGGCGCGCCCTTCGTCCGCCCTTGGCCGACGTCATGTTCACCTCTTCAGTCCCCGTTGAACAGAATACGCAGATACAGCACGAGGGCCATAGCCGCTGTTGCGAAAATCATCCCGTCCAGGCGATCGAGAGCGCCCCCGTGGCCAGGGATGAAACCGCTCGAATCCTTGACACCAAAGACGCGTTTGAACGCCGACTCGGTCATGTCTCCGAGGATCGACGCGACGCCAAGGCTGGCAC
>JBEBFW010000135.1:0-9046 GCA_040081755.1 Parvularculaceae bacterium | reverse complement strand
TAGCCCTCGCGCAGCACCGTGACGAGCTTCGGCGTGAAAAGCTCGGCGAAGGTCGGGGCTCTGGCGCTCTTGGCGCGTGTGTCCATCGGGGCGAATTGGTGTGAAGTCACAGCATGGCAGGCGTCGGCGCCCGCGCGCAATGCGGCGCGGGCGTCAAGGCGCGATCAGCGCAACCTTCGGAAAATATGCCCGATAGACTTTCGGGTCGCGCGTCAGAAGCCTGTAGCCGGCCACCGCCGCGTGGGCGCCGATGAAAAAGTCGGGGAGCGTCGTCGTTTTTGCGCCGCCCCGGTTTCGATACGTCGTGAACGCTTTGCCCGCGAGAAACGCCGCCTCGAACGGAATCGCCTCGCGGGCGACGAAAGAAGGCGGCAGCGCCGCTTCGAACTCTTCAATCCGCGAAAAGCGCATCGAGGCCTCGGCATAGACGACCGGATTGATGACGAGCGGCGAGGTCTCGGCGGCTTCTTCGAGAGCGAGGCTCGACCACTCGAACCAGCGCTCGTCCTCGGTGAAGACGTCGATGAGGACGTTGGCGTCGATCAGAACGGCGGTCATTTGCCCCGCGTCAGGGCCATGATTTCGTCCGTGCTCATCTTGATGTCGCCCCGGCCGCGCATACGCGCGATCAGCGCTCCGCCGCGCGTCGTCTTCTTGGGCGCCTTGGCCTTGACGATGCGAACCGAGCGGCCGTCGAACTCAAACTCGACTTCCGTCTCGGGCAAGAGCCCCGCCTTTTCGCGGATTGCCTGCGGGATGGTGACCTGGCCTTTGGACGTGATGCGCATTTTTACGATCCTTACTAGTAAGAGTAAGAGCGCTGAAGTCGAATGTCAACCGGGTTTGGAAAATGAGCCGGCGATAGCGCTACTTCCCCGCGCGGGCGACCATCATTTTTTTGATTTCCGAGATCGCCTTCGCCGGGTTGAGGCCCTTCGGGCAGACCTGCGCGCAGTTCATGATGGTGTGGCAGCGATAGAGCTTGAAGTCGTCTTCGAGCTTGTCGAGGCGCTCGGTCCCGCTCTCGTCACGGCTGTCGGCGAGCCAGCGATAAGCTTGGAGGAGTGCGGCGGGCCCGAGATACTCCTCGGACGGATCGTCCTTGCGCCCGTTCCACCAGTAGGAGGGGCAGGCGGTCGAGCAGCACGCGCACAATATGCACTCATAGAGCCCGTCGAGCTTTGAGCGATCCTCCGGGGACTGAAGGCGTTCCTTGTCGGGGTCGGCGCCGGCCTTGAGAAAGGGCTCGATATAGGCGTGCTGGGCGAAGAAGTTCTCGAGGTCCGGGATCAGATCCTTGATCACCGGCTGGCTCGGCAGCGGAAAGACCGTCACATCCCCGCGTCCGACCTCGTCGAGGCCGGTCGTGCAGGCGAGCGTGTTCGTCCCGTTGATGTTCATCGCGCACGAGCCGCAAATGCCCTCGCGGCAGGAGCGGCGGAAGGCAAGGCTCGGATCGATCTCGTTTTTGATCTTGAACAGCGCGTCGAGAACCATGGTGACGCCGGCCATATCGACTTCATAGCTGTCGACGCGCGGGTTCTCACCGGTCTCCGGATCGTAGCGATAGACCTTGAAGACGCGCTTCTCTTTTGCGCCGGCTGGCGCGGCGAAGCTGCGGCCCTTGGCCGAGACCACGGAATTCTTCGGGAGCGTCAGCTGAACCATGGCGCGTCGCGGCCCCTTCGATCTGGAAAAAGCGTCCAAGGGGCGACCTTGAGCGCGGGCGGATTCGAGCGCCCGGTATAATCCGCTTGGTGGGCGCCGCAAAGGCGCGAAGGCGCCGCACAAACGGGTGACGAAGGCTCGTGAGTGAGTGAGGTCGCTCCGCCCTTCGTGACGCGCTTTCGGCGCTCCTCAGGGTGAAGCAACCTTGAACCTCTTTGAGGAGCGCTGCGAAGCGTCGCGTCACGAAGGACGACCAGTCGCGAGCGTGTCAGCCGACTGTTGAATCCAGGTAGCAGGCGTCTACGGCAGCCACGACCAGACTTCGACTTCGACGAAGCGGATGAAGAACAGGAGATAGGCGCGCCATACCTGCATCATCTCGCCTTCGACCTTGCCGTAACCGCTCATTTGCGGCCGCAGCCGGTGATCGGCGTTGGAAAGCTCGGTCAGCACGCGAATATAGCGGTTGGCCTTCGACTCATCGGCGGCAGGCGCAATGCCGGCGACGGCGCCGATCATGGTTTCGTTGCTGTAGCCCCAGGGCTTCACCTGCACCCGGTCGCCGACCTTGATGTAGCGAAGGTCAGCCTCGGCGAGACTGATCTCGATGCGCGCCGTGCGCGTGTCCTCGATCTCGACGATGAGATCGCCGGTTCTGAGATAAGCGCCGCCGCGCAGGTCCGGGTTGGCGGTGACGATCGCGCCCGCTGCGGGCGCAAAGACGCGCGTGCGCTCAAGGTCTTCCTTGCGGAACGACACTTCGTTCTCGAGCCGGCGCACCTCGGCGCGCGCCGCGTCGAGCTCGGCCACGGTCGCCCCCGATTTGACCACGGCGAGATTGGCCTTTGCGACGTTGAGGTCGGAGATCGCGGCGGCGTGTTCGGCGCGCTTCTGCTCGACTGCGCGAACGGTGGTGACGCCTTCCTTCAGCAGCGATTCATTGCGGGCGAGTTCCGTCTTCTTGTATTTGAGGCGCGAGGCGGCGCTCGCCACCTGGCTTTGCGCAAGCGCGATTTCTTCTTTTTTTGCGCCCGCGATGAGGCGTTGAAGCACGGCGTTCGAGCGGTCGAGTTCGGCCTCGGATTCGGCGAGCTGTCGTTCGAGCTGCCAGTTGTTGATGCGCACCAGCGGCGCGCCCTTCTCGACCCACTGGCCTTCCTTGACGAAAATCTCGGCGATCTCGCCCTCGATGCGCGCGTTCACCTGATGGCGGTCGTTCGGAAGAACCAGAAACTCGCCGCCGGGCTTGTACTGATAGGGCCACAGCATGAGGATGAGGAAGGCGAGCGCAGCGCCGAACCAGACAAAACGCGGCCACATCTTCGTCGCAACGGCCTTGCGCGGCTGCATCTGCGCCGGGCTCGTGCGCGCCGGCGCCGGCCGCGAGGCGAGTTGAATGACGGCGCCTTTGGATGGCGACGCTGCGGACTTTCTGCCCCCGAGGCCCGGCCGGTTGGCGCGCACGGTCGCCCGCACGCGCTCGGCGGCGTGACGCGAGGAGAGATACCAGGCGAAGGCGAGGCCCATGAGGCCAAGGGCGATAGCGACGCCGGCGCCGCCGAGGGAGCCTTCGAGCTCGACCGAGATGAAGGCGAAAAGCAGGATGATGACCGCCGTCATATAGAGAAGGCAGGCGAGCCCGTAGAGAATGGCGCAAGTCTGATCGACCGCCGTCATGTCCGGCGGGGCCGGCTTGCGGGCGGCGCGCAGCCGCAGGAAGAGGAGCGAGCGCTCCCGCAGCTGCGGCTGCCCCATCAGGAGGCTCATCCAGTGGTAGCCGTCGTTCTTCATGAACGGCACCGCGTTCCAGAGGAACGCGGCGAAGGCGAGGTGGCTGATCAAAACGAACGCCTCGGGCAGGAATCCGCCGCCCGCCTGAAAAGCCGCCCACAGAATGAGAAATACGGACCAGAGGAATAGGCGCGTCTTCAGTCCCGTTGCATAAACCCGGCGCTGCGGCTCGTCGTCGAGCGCGGCGATGGCGTTTTCCTCGATGTAGAAACGCGGGAAGAATCCGAAGAAGAAGATGACGCCGAGGCCGCGGATCGCGGCGCCTTCGCGATGGGCCGCCGCGCCCTGCATGATCTTGACGATCAGGTTGACGCAGAACAGGCCGACCGGAATGATGATGAAGATGCTGATGTCGTCCGACGAAATAAGGAACGAGCGCAGCACCGCGCCGGTGTTGTGGGCAAGGATCGCGAGCGCAATTGCGACCAGCGGCCAGATCGCGATCGAGAGGACGCGCCCAAGGGGGCCGAGGGCGGCGAGCGCGTCGAAGAAGCGCGAGGGGTCGAGAAGCGTGCGCCGGAAGGGCGTCGCGCGCGGATCGTGATCCTCAGGGTCGAGAATATCTTCGATGAGGGCGCTCGCGGCTTGGGCGAAAGCGTCTCCTGACACGTATTCGAGAACCCGCATGCCGACGAGATCGTCAGCGAATGACTTGAATTTCTCGAAAGTCAGCTTGGCGCCGAAATGGGCTTCGAAGGCGTGGCGGAATTCGGCGAATGACACGCGTCCATCGAGGCGGACGCAAAAGAAATACTCTTCCTCGCCGAGATCGAAGACCTCGCCGGTCTCGCCGCTCTTGACGTAGTAATGCTTGCGGCTCGTCTGCGGATCGACGGACGCCGTGATGGTCACGTCGGTCCGCAACCGGTACCCTGCCGGTTCGTGATCGCGGGCGTTGAAGCCCGTTTCTTCGCGGCTGGCCACGACACTCCCCCAGGACCGGCGACCGGCTTGACCTATCGAGCCTTACTGATTGCAAGGCCGGCGCCTTCTGATTGCAAGGCCGGCGCCTTCTGATTGCAAGGCCGGCGCCTTTCCAAGACCCAGGCTCTGGCCAAGACCTAGGCTCTGGATTGGTGCGACGCAACATGCATCGGTCGAAAACCTGCGGGAAGCTTGGTAAACGCCCGGAATCCGGCAAGTTCCGTGCATTGACCTCGTCATGTTGCAAGCGCAAAACGAGACGCTCAGGGCCGCCGGGCCCGGCGAGCCTTAGACGGGGGATTGGCGCGAGGCCAAGTCGATCAGCATGCAGACTCTGGACCTTAAAGCGGCGACGGTCACCAATGAGGAGATCGGGGAGGGCCTCTCGGCCGCCTGGGAAGAAGGGAGCGCGGAGCTGCTGGTCGCCTTCAGCGGCTTCGCCACGCGCTACCGGCCCTGGGAGTCGTTCCATTTCATGGGCCTGACGCGGAAGTATCCGGTCAACAAGCTCTTCTTCCGGGACACCAAACAGGCCTGGTACCACCAGGGCGTTCCTGGCGTCTCGACCAATGTCGATGAAACCGCCGCCTACATCGCTTCGGTCATCGCGGAGCGCAGCGTCAAGAGGACGGTCGCCATCGGCGTCTCGGCCGGGGGCTACGCCGCCCTCATTCACGGCTGGCTCCTCGAAGTCGATGAGGTCCACGCCATCGCGCCGCAGTCCTACATCGACGTCGATAATCGTCTGGCCAATGACGATTTCTTCATGGATGAGCAGGTCGCCAACATCTACGAAACCGATCGCGCCCAGCAGGAATATTTCGACCTCGTGCCGCTGTTCACCAACGGCCAGAACACGCGCACGCAGTTTCATATCCATTATTGCCGCAACCACCGGCTCGACACCCTGCATGCGCTCCGCCTCAAGGATGCGCCGAACGTCACGCTGCATGATTACGAGGAAGGCGGCCACCGCCTGACGCCGAGGCTGACGAAAGACGGGACGCTCGACCGCGCCATCGAGACGGCGCTCGACGTTCGTCCCGACCCTGCGCGCGCCGGGCGCGGCGGGGCTGAGCAGTAGACTACTCGCTGAGCGCCGCGTCGGTGCGGGCCGCCGCCGCCGCGCGCCTTGCGCGCTTGCCGGCGCCATCCGTGAACGACGCATCCGGCTGAATGTCGAAGGCTTTTTCGATGATCGTGTCGATGACGCCGTCCTTGGTCATCTTGGGCGCAAGGCGGTGACCGCCTTCTTCATAATCGTGCATGGAGACGCCGGGCGAGCCTTCCAGCCGCAGCGCGTGCAGGCTGTCGAGCCGGTGATTGCGGCAATAGTGGATGTGCATCTTCGTGCGGATGTCAGGCGTGCTGTCGAACAACGGCTTCAGATCGAAATACTCGGGCTGCGCGAAGTCCGTCTCGTAGATGTTGGCGACCTGCTCCTCCATGAAGAAATCGTCATTGGCCAGACGATTTTCGATGTCGATGTAGGATTGCGGCGCGATGGCGTGGATCTCGTCGATCTCGAGGAGCCAGCCGTGAATGAGCGAGGCGTAGCCGCCGGCTGAAACCCCGATCGCGGCGGTCTTGTCGATGCCCCGTTCCGCGATCACGCCGGCGATGAAGGCCGCCGTTTCATCGACGCAGCTGGAAACGCCATCGATGCCCTGATGATACCAGGCTTGCTTCGGATCGCGCAGGAACAGCCGGTTGACCGCGTATTTGCGGGTCAGCCCCATGAAGTGGAAGGCCTCCCACGGACGATAGCGCGTGGCGAATCCGCTGAACACGATGAGGAGCCCCGAGCTCTTGGGCTCCCAGACGGCGGAGGCCCCTTCGCCCAGCTCTACGGTCGCGGCCGCCTGCGCCTGGGTGGGAGCGTCTTGCATGTGCAGATTTCGGGATTTGGCCCGCGCTCCTACTTGCGCGTCAGCGCTTCCAGTTTCGCCGTCAGGGCTTCAACTTGCGCCTTCAGGGCGTCGACTTCCTTTTCCATGACTTCGATCTTCGGCTTCGAAAACGCTTCGAGCATCTCCTTGCCGCTGCCGCTGGCGAAGTCCTTCTTCACGCCGTCCCAACCGGTCTTCTGCATCTGGGTCAAGAGGTTCACGAATCTCTCGAGGTGTTCCAGATTGACGCCGTTATGGACTTGCTGGCCGGCGCTCGGGGGCGAGGTCAGAAAGTCGTAGAAGCGTTTGATGATGGGCTTGCCCTGCGCGCCCATGAGTTCCGAGCGCTCTTTCAATCCGTCCTTGAACTTGCCGAGACCGGATTCGGTGAAGGCCGTGCCCGGGACCATCGCCGGGTCTTTTTCGTTTTCAGGCCGCGATCTCAACGTGTTGAGGAGGAAGGTCGCGAAGTATTTGCTGCGATCGCCGCTGAACGCCGCGCCGCCCTCGCCGCCGCCGCCGGCCATGCCGGCCATCGCGCCGCCCTTGCCGCCGCCCATTCCGGCCATTCCGCCGCCCATGCCGCCGGCGCCTCTGGCCTGGCCCGCTGTCGCGCCGGCGCCGTGGGCGCCTGCTTTGGCTTTCAGCGCTTTCAGTCGCTCGCGTCGCGCCGCAAGTTCATTGGCCGGAACGTCGTCTGTGGCGCTCATCTCATCTCTCCCCAAAACCCGTTAAGCCCCAAGCCATTAGGCCTCAGGCAGGGCCGAATTTGTGCACTTGCACAACTTAAAGGTCAAGGGAAGCAAGACCGGCGCCGCAGGGGTGTCAGCGCGCCCCACGAGGGCAGGCCGCCCGGGGTCTTGCGGGGTCTCAAGGCGCGTACCAGATCGGCGAGGACATGGCCCGTTCCTGAATGACCTCGGGAAGATTGTCCGGGGCGCGATCTCCATGGGCGACGGCTTCGTAGAGCGAGTGTCGCGGCGTCGGTATCTGCAGCACGCGGACGTAATAGAATGCGCGCGCGCGGGGATTGAATTCGGGGTCCGTCCACACGACCGAGAGCGCCGGCGCGCCGATCGTGTTCGCGTAGGTGGCGGTCTCACGATCGACCGTGTCGCCGACAGGCGAAGGCGTTCCGCCAAGGCGGAGCGTGCGCTCGCCGGCTAGCGCGACATTGAACACTTTCTCGCGCGCGCGGTTGGATGGATCGAGCCAGCCTTTGACGACCTGGATGCGATCGAGGTTCGCGCCCAGCGGATCCCTGGTTGCGCCGATCAGGAAACTTGGCGCGCGCCAATCGGCGGCGCGGACGAGATCTGCGCCCATCGGCACGCCCTTGGCGTAGCCGACGGCGGCGATATCGGGCGCCTGCGCGTCGGCAGCGTCGAAATCATAGCCGCCGAAGAACCGCAAGGCCAGGCGCGGTCCGCTCGACGCGTAGACCTCACGGCGGCGAATGGCCGAGATGATCTCCTCGCGCGTGTTGTTGCGCGCCCACACCGCGGCGAGCGCTCCCGCCGAGACGTTTTTGCCGTTATTGCCGTCGAGTTCGTAGTCCTTGTTTTCGTAGGCGGAATCGTAGGCGAAGGCGCCGGTGAAGTTGTCTTCCTCTGCGCTCGGAACGCCCGAGTGGGAATCGGTCGACCCGATCATGCCGAGCTTGAATGGGTTGACCCCGATCCGCTGCTCTTCCTCGATGCCGGTCAAGAGCGCGCCGCGCACATAGTCCGCGCGCGAGGGCGGCGGCGTGTCGGACCGGCGCAAGAATTCGAATGCGGCGAATTCATCGCCAGGCGACAATGCCGGAGACGTCTCCGAGGCGCCTTTGATCTGCATGACTTCCGCAACAGTTTCCCAGTTCATGCGCCGGATGGCGGCGGCCGCGTTGAGGAAGTCGCCGTTGAACCGCGTCGGCGCGAACATGCGGCCGTTCGAGAGGTTGGAGTTGTGCGGGATCGCCACGAAGTCGGCGCGCGTCGCCGCCTTGGTCCGCTCGAGAAAGGACCAGAGCATCGCCGGGTCCTTGGTGTAGAGCGACGAATAAGGCCGGAACGTCTTCGCCGTCGGGGCGTCGGCCGTAGACAGAACGACGCGATGCAGGACCGCGCCGTTCGCCTTGGAGGTCCACTCCCAGCCGACCAGCGCCGTGAACCGGCCGGGCTCGTAGTGACGATCCGCCGCCTCGGCGTTGTAGCCCCAGGCAGTGGCCGCTGCGGTCAGATCGTCGAGCCCTGCGGCGAGCGTCGGCGAATCGGCGGCGCGCAGAAACTGATCGTAGGCTTCCTTGTTTTTTCCCGCGCGAACGAGAGCGGTCAGGTCAGCAACGGCGCGGGTGGTCTCGCGGCCGCTTCGGAAGATCGCCAGAACCTCGTAGGGAAGCCCGAGGTACTCAGCGTGGTCCGTGACCGCCATGAAGTCGAGGGGCGTGCGCAGACGTTCCGGTTGTCCGCTGTAGGGGTTTGCAACCGTCTCGCCCTTGGCGAAACGGTAGATGGCGTCCGCGTCCCCCGTCTTGTTGGACATCAGGTAGGCGTCGAACGACCGATTGGAATGGACGTGAACGTCCCCCCAGAGGAGCCTTGTCGTTGGCTCCTCAGCGCGCGTGGCTGTAGACGCGCAAACGAGCGCGCACGCCGCGATGATGAAACGCATTCAAGCCCCCAAGACCCCGCAAGCGCCGATTCTAGCCTAGCCCCGAACCGCTGCAAGACCGGGTTCCGGGAAGATTGCTCGTTCGACGCAACTTTTCCAAGGCGGCGCTGTTGAGCAACATT
>JBEBFW010000134.1:0-9048 GCA_040081755.1 Parvularculaceae bacterium | reverse complement strand
GATCGAGGGCAAATCCTGTTCGGCCTCGCACGCGAGTTAAGCGCCGCCTGACATGCTGATCGACAGTCACGTCAACCTGCACCACGAGGCGTTCGCCGGAGATCTCGGCGCCGTCATGGCCCGAGCGTCCGCCGCCGGAGTCGTCGGTATGCTGACGATTTCGGACAAGCGCTCATCGACCGAGGCGATATCTGCGGCGGCGAGGGCGTTCAGGAACGTCTGGCGCTCGGTCGGCGTCCATCCGCATTACGTCAAGGAGGATCAGGACCTCACGGCGGCCGACCTTGTCGAACTTGCACGCGCGCCCGACGTCGTCGGGATCGGCGAATGCGGGCTCGATCATCATTACGAGCACTCGCCGCGCGATATGCAGGAGAGGGCGTTCCGGCTCCATATCGAAGCTGCGCGCGCGAGCCGCTTGCCCGTCATCATCCATACGCGCGAGGCTGACGAGGCGACGCTCGCCATTCTGGAGGACGAGCAGAAGGCCGGCGCCTTCACGCCGCTGCTGCATTGCTACACCGGCGGGCGCCGCCTTGCCGACGCCGTCGTCGCCATGGGCGGCTATGTTTCATTCGCGGGCATCGTCACCTTCAAGGCGGCGGACAATGTCAGGGAAGTCGCCCGGACGGTTCCGCTCGACCGGCTGCTCGTCGAGACCGATTGCCCGTATCTGGCGCCCGTCCCGCATCGCGGCCGGCGCTGCGAGCCTGCGCACGTCGCCGATGTCGCAGCGAAACTCGCCGAGATTCGCGGGCTGGCGCCGGAGGCGCTGGCGGCGGCGACAAGCGAGAATTTCTTTCGGCTGTTCACGCGCGCGAAGCTGAGCGGAGCCGTACCGTGAGAGAAGATTATTTCCGGGCGACGATCCTTGGCTGCGGCTCCTCCGGCGGCGTGCCGCGGCCGGGCGGGCTCGATGGCGCCGGCGACTGGGGCGCGTGCGACCCCGGCGAACCGCGGAACCGGCGGACCAGATGTTCCTTGCTCATGGAGCGCGGCGGTCCAGCGGGAGCGACGCGGGCCCTGATCGATACATCGACCGACCTTCGCGCGCAGCTTCTCGCCGCCGCGTGTCCGTCGATAGACGCCGTTCTTTATACGCACGATCACGCCGATCAGGCGCACGGCATCGACGATTTGCGGGCGTTCGCGCTGGCCCGAAGATCGCGCGTGCCCGTCTACATGGACGCCCAAACGAAACGCAGCCTCGTGGCGCGTTTCGGCTATTGTTTCGAGCAGGCGCCGGGGAGCCTTTATGTTCCGATCCTCGATGCGCGCGACATGCCCGCCTGCGGCGAACCTTTTGCGATCGACGGCGCCGGCGGGGCGATTCCCGTCATCGCCTTCAAACAGGAGCATGGCGGCGCGCCGTCGCTGGGCTTTCGCTTCGGGGACATCGCCTATTCAAGCGATGTCGTCGGCCTGCCGCCGGAGAGCTTTGAAGTCCTCGGCGGGGTCCGCACGTGGATCGTCGATGCGCTTCAGATGAAGCCGCACAAGACCCATGCGCACCTCGAATTGACGCTCGCCTGGATCGCCCGGGTGCGGCCGGAGCGGGCGATCCTCACCAATCTTCACGTATCCATGGATTACGCGAGCCTGCGCGCGTCTTTGCCCGAGGGCGTCGAGCCGGCTTTCGACGGCATGGTCGTGGAGGGATCGGCCCGGAGTTGATGATTTATGGCCGCGTTAACTGTCGCTGCCTTAGCTTCGGGCGCCCACGTCAATAGCGCCGGGAAGATGGCCCAGACCCAAAAGCAGATTGTGAACCGGACGCGCCAGAAGGTGCGCCTGATCAATTTCAACGACACCATCATCGAGGGCTTCATTTTCATCGCTTATAACCAGCGCGTTTCCGATCTCCTGAATGACGACCGCGGTTTTATTCCGGTGGAGACGCCCGCGGGCGACGTGCGGGTCATCTCCAAGCGCGCGATCATGGAAATCGAAATTCTCGGCGGCGAAGCCGGCGACCGCAGCGACGACGTGGTCGTTCTGACCGGCGGCAACGCCTACGATCTCCTCGGCGTTCCGACGGACGCCGATGACGGCGTCGTGCGGGCGGTCTATCTCGACAAGATGAAGTCGATCAGCATCGAGCAGGTCGACGAACTCAGCGGCAACCCCGATCTCGTCCATGCGGCTCGCGTCATCCGCGAACGATATTCCGCCGCCTATGACTCGATTTCCCATACGCGCAAGATCGAAGCGATCGCCGCCGCCATGAAGGCGTCGCAGCCAAAGCGCACGCGCTTCGGCGATAGCTAGAATAATAATTTGCGACAATATAAATTGTGCGACTTATTGAGACGAGGCGCTAAGCGCACTTGTCAGCGCCCTGGCCGATAATCGGCCGTCGCCTCGGCGAGCAGCGCCTCGAGGGTCATCGGCGGCGTTTTCCACTTCTCTTCGGCGAACAGCGGCGCCTGGTCGGCATAGTGCGGCGACCGCGCGTCGAGCGTCGCCGAGCCGAACTGATGGATCGTCTCGATCGCCGGCCCGCCGCCGTCGGCGGGCCAGTCGGCATAGACGATGTAGGTGTCGCCGCCGGCCGCCGGCTGCGGGCCTTTGTCGGGCGTGCTCGATGGATAGACGGCGCGCAGCGTGTCGGGACCGCCGTCGATCTGCAGACTCAAATCGCCGCGCACAAGCCGCACCGCCTCCCCCCATTTCGGATCGATGCGCCCGAACCCGGTCTTGAACTCGGAAATCGCGCGTCTCAGCGCGACGCCGGCGTCGCTCTCAACGATCTCCGACGGCGCTTCGATCATTCGGTAGCCGAGATTGAGATAGCCGATGCGCACGGCAAGCGCGGCGCCCCGGTTCTCGCGATCGGTCGAGCCGTCCCAGGCCGCGAGCAGCGCCAGCGCGGCTCTGACATCGGGCTCCTGGCTTGCGGCTTCGTCGGCGACAAGCCGCGAGATCAGCCTGCGCAAACGCGAGCCTTGCGCGTAACTGACATCCATCTTGTAGCGGACGAATTCATCGGCGGTGATCGATTGATCGGAACCGTAGAGTTCCTGAATTCGAATGCCGCGATTGGTCGATCGGGTATCGACGCCAAGGTGGGCCGGGTATTGCGCCGGATCGGCGTTGTCCGCGGCGCCCGTCGCCTCGAACGGCGAGTGATTGGCGTTGACGACATATCCGGAGGTCGGCGCAACCACAAAAGGCGCCGAGCCGAACGGCATGACGGCTTTCCAGACCAGCGCGGAATCGGAGCCGTCGGCCGTCGCCGACCAGTCTTGTGCGGCCGATCTCACCGGGATGGCCGCATTGTAGAAATAGGCGATCGTCCCGGTCTTGTCGGCATAGACCGCGTTGAAGCTCGGAATGGCCTGCATCGCCATCGCGGCGCGCCAGCTGTCGAAATCCGGCGCCTTGTCCATCAAAAACCATTGCTCGACAGTTCTGATATCGCCCTGCCCGCCATAGGATACGGCGAAGACGCCATTCGGCGTCACAAAGACCGGTCCGTGGACAGAGCGATAGATCGGCCGGCGGACGGGAAGCGAAAACGGTCCGAGCAATTTGACGCGAAAATCAGCCGTTCCTCGTTCCAGATCTTTCCAGGCGCCATCCATCCGGTAACGCGTCGGCTTTTTCTTGTCGTCAACGTCAAGCGCGAAAACATCGACAAGGTCTGGCGAATTCACCGTATGGGCCCAGCCGAGATTTGGGCCCGCGCCGTGGAGGATGACGGGCGATCCGGGAAAGACGCCGCCGATCATGTCCCAGCCCTCACCCGACTTCACGCGCGTCTCATACCAGGCCACGGGACCGGTGTAGGGCTGATGGGAATTCACCATCAGACGCGTGTGGCCGTCTTCGGACCTCGATGGAGCGACGGCGATCGCGTTCGAGCCGAGCTCGACGCCGGGCGCGATCTTCAGATAAGCGACGCGGAAACTGTCGAGCGCGGCTGTCTTCTTGGGATCGCCTTCAAAAAGCGCCTTCAGTTCGACGTCGAGGCCGTAGAAGAACGGCGTCCGCGACACGAACCCGGCGACCACATCCTTGCCGCTGACCGGAGCGACGCGCGGCGTGCATTTTCGTGCATGCTCGGCGCACCAGAGATTGATGCCGGCGGCGTAGGCTTCAAGGACGGCGCGGGTCTCGGGCCGAAGATCCGTTTCATACTTTGCATCGATGTCGCGCCAGACGCCGAGCGCGGCCATCAGATAATCGGTTATCGCGCCATCCTGGCCGACATGCCGGGCGAGTTCGCCGCGGGAGAACTGAACCACCTCGGCGAGCGTTCCCCAGTCGTCTTCAGCGTGGGCGTAAGCCAGACCGAAAGCGACGTCGGCGTCGCGGGCGCCGTAAATGTGCGGCACGCCGAAGCTGTCGCGAATGACGCGTGCGTCGTATTGCTTGGCCGCCTCTCTCGCCGCAACCGCATCGAAGGCCGGGGCTGGCGGGGTCCACAGATAGATCGCCGCTCCGACCGCAGCCGCCGCGCCGACGCCCAGGATCGCTCGAATGAGATTCATTGTCCCTCGATCTTCTCAAGAGGCCACCATAGGTCGCAATGGCCGGACCCGCAGCGGGTTTTTGCAGCATTTGGGCGCGCCGGACGTTGCATGGCCGACCGTTTTGGCCTTAGCGATGGCAGCTTGATTTTACGGAGACGAACATGCGCCTTGCTGCAGGTATTCTGATCGCCCTCATAATGGCTGGAAGCGTGAAGGCCGGCGATGTGCCTCAAGCGGGCGATGTCTGGTACCGCGACGCCCAGAAAGCGCTGGCGGCGCGGAAGGCGGTGAAGCCCAACGGCAAGTCGGCGAAGAATGTCATTCTTTTTCTCGGCGACGGCATGGATCCGACGACGGTCACGGCGGCGCGCATCCTCGACGGACAGACCAGGGGCCAATCCGGTGAGGAGAATTTGCTCTCTTTTGAGAAATTCCCCTACCTCGCCATGTCGAAGACCTACAATACGAACGCCCAGGTTCCCGATTCCGCCGGAACCATGTCGGCGATCGTGACCGGCGTAAAGACCAAGGCCGGCGTTCTCTCGATCACCGACAAGGCGGCGCACGGCGATTGCGCGAGCGCCCTCGCCTCGCCGGCCGCGACCCTTGGCGAACTCGCCGAACAAGCGGGCATGGCGACGGGCGTTGTCACGACGACGCGCATCACCCACGCAACGCCTGGCGCCGTCTATGCGCATGTTCCCAATCGCGACTGGGAATCGGACGCGACGCTGCCGCCGGAGGCCGCCGCGCAAGGCTGCAAGGACATCGCCCGGCAACTTCTGGAATTTCCGTATGGGGATGGATTGGAGGTTGCGCTCGGCGGCGGCCGGATGAACTTCCTGACAGCCGATGAGACCGACCCGGAATACGCCGATCGCAAAGGGGCGCGCAGGGACGGCCGCGATCTGACAGCTGAGTGGACACGCAAATCCAGCAATCATCGGTTTGTGTGGAACAAGCAGCAATTCGACGCTGTCGATGCATCCGCCGGCCCGCGCCTGCTGGGCCTCTTCGAGTCGTCTCACATGCAGTGGGAGGCGGATCGCGCCAAAGACGTGGGCGGCGAGCCGTCGCTTGCCGAGATGACGGCGAAGGCGATCGACATTCTCAGCCAGGACAAGGACGGATTTTTCCTGATGGTGGAAGCGGGCCGCATCGACCACGGCCATCATGCGGGCAACGCCGCCAGGGCCCTCTACGACACACAGGCGCTCTCAAAGGCGGTCGAGACAGCGCTCGCCAAAACGAATGCGAAAAACACGCTCATCGTCGTCACCGCCGACCACGGACACACCATGTCCATTCAAGGCTACGCCGCGCGCGGCACCAACATACTCGGGCTATCGACGCCAATTTCGGGAGGAGAGGGCGGCGAAAGCGCGGGCGGCTATGCGCTGGCGCTCGACAAGAAGCCCTACTCCACCCTTGCCTACGCGAATGGACCGGGATCGGTGTTCGCCGGCGAGCTCAAGGACGGGAAACGGCCCACGCCGCGCAAAGCGGAAGTCGAGGATTTGAGCTACCGCCAGCAATCGACGACGCCCATGTACTCCGAAACCCATGGCGGACAGGATGTGACCATCTATGCGAACGGTCCGCACGCGTATCTTTTTGGCGGCGTTGTCGAGCAGAATTACATCTACCATGTGGTTGACGACGCGCTCGGCCTGTCGGCGCGCGCGGCCAAGGCCTCGCTGAAGCTGCGTGACTGAACCACACCCTCCCCGCCTACTCAGAGGGGAGCCGGAGGGGGTGGATGGCGTCGCTGTTCGAGGCGCCGCTCTCCCCCCTCAAACTTCGCCCGAGGCTATTTCAGCGGAAGAGTCGCTGTTGGCGAGCCGTTGATGACCGTGTTGTTGCCGAACGAGGTGAGGCTCGCGCCGGTGAGCGCCTGGATGTCGGTCGCGCTGCCGGTGATCGTCGATTCGGTGATGAAACCGGCCATCAGGGCGCCGTTGAGCCGGAACCCGAAGTTCGTATTGCGATCGATCGAGACGTCCTCAAGGATCACTCCCGACGAGTTGGCGCCGCTCTGGAGGACGTTGATCCCGCCAGCGTTGTGGCTGATCGACGTGCTCTTCACAAAGAGCCGCGAGGGCGTCGTCGCCTGCATGTCGATGCCGTTGCCCGTAAAGCCGCGAATGACGACGTTTTCGACGCGGACGTCGCCGGAGAGAACGCGGATGCCGTTGAGGCCGGTCGCCGCGCCTTCGATGATCAATCCATAGATGTGCACCTTCGAGTTGGCTGGCGCATTGATCGTGATGCCGTTCACGCTGGATGCGAGGATGCTGCCCTCGGAGCCGATCGACACTATGCTGATCGCCTTTGTGATGGTGACGGCGCCGAAGCCGGCGGGATCAAGCACGCTGATTTCGCCGCCCGTCTGAGTCTTCGATATGGCGCCGGCGAAGGTTTTGCAGGGCGCTGTGCGGCTGCATGGGTTGAGGTCGTCGCCGACTCCGGAGACCCAGGTGCGGGTTGCCTGCGCGAACGCCGGAGCGGCGGCGAGCGAGGCCGCCGCGCAAATGAACCACACAAACTGTTTGATGACTTTCATGATGCTCTCCCGTTGTGCCGCCCAAGAATCAGGCGGACCGCGACCACTATGATGTAAATTGCGGTGGCCGGTAGTGACCTGCGCCACAAGCGGGGGCATTCAGCCGTGCCCGCGAGGGTTACGAGCCAAGCAACGCGTCCTGGTAAGCGAACAAGGACGGCAGACCGCCGGTGTGCAGGAACATCACCTTCGCGCCAGGCCGCCAGAAACCCGAGCGCGCGAGCCCTATGAGGCCGGCCATCGCCTTTCCCGTGTACACCGGATCAAGCAAAATCGCCTCGGTTTGCGCGAGCAGGCGCACGGCTTCAAGCATCCCTGCGTTCGGAACTGAGTATTTCGGCTGCCAGTAGCCGCCGACGCACCGCACATCTTCCTCGCCGATTGTCACGCCGAGATCGAGGAGATCGCAGACCGCCTGCGCCTCCTTGCGCACGAGCGGCGTCTGGTCGGCGGGGTCACGGGAAACGCCAATTCCGACGATCGGCAGTCGGACGTCATAGGCGATGAAGCCGGCGATCATGCCGCCATGCGTGCCCGAGCTTCCCGAGCCCAGCACTACGGCATCGAAAGCGACATCGGCCTCGCGCATCTGCTGCTTGAGTTCGCGCGCGCATTCGACATAGCCGAGGCCGCCAAGCGCGTTGCTGCCGCCGCCCGGAATGACATACGGCTTTCGCCCGAGCGCGCGCACGTCTTGCGCGACCTTGTTCATGGCTGCGAGCATGTCGCTGCCGGCGGGGACGACGTCGATCGCCTCGACGCCCATCAGTTTGAAGAGAAAATTGTTGCCGCCCGCCTTCTCACTGTAGGTTCCGGGAATGCGCTCCTCGATGACGAAGCGGCACTTGAGGCCCTCTTTCACCGCCGCCGAGAGCGTCGTCCGGCAGTGATTGCTCTGCGGCGCGCCGCAGGTGACGAGCGTATCGGCGCCCTCGGCCAGTGCGGCCGCGACAAGGAATTCGAGCTTGCGAGTCTTGTTGCCGCCGGGCGCGAGCCCCAGCATGTCGTCGCGCTTGATCCAGACCTCCGGCCCCTCCCCGCCCGGACATGTCGCGGCGAGGGCCTTCGAGAATCGCGGCGCGGGCTCCAGCAGCGTCGGGCCCACGGAATAAATGAGTCGCGGGAAGCGGGAGAGATCGACTTTCAATTCAGGCGCTCCGGTGCAGCCAAGGGTTCAACAAAGCGACGCCCATCGGCGCGAAATCCTCCGTGTTGCGCGTAACGACCGTCAATCCATGAGTCAAAGCGGTCGCGGCGATGAGCGCGTCGCGTTCTGGTCGAGGGTCAGGCACGTGAAGTTCCGCGCACCGAAGGGCGATGTCCGTCGTGATCGGGAGGATCTGCTTGTGGAACGGCTTGAGCACGTGACGGTCCACCCACTCTCGCAAGCGCGCGCCCTGACGCTGGTCGCGCCGCTGCATGCGCAGGACGCCTATTTCCAGCTCCAGAACGGTCACGACGGAAAGCAGATGCTCCGAACGGTCCACGCTTTCTGCCCAAAGGCGGACCTTCGGGTCGCAGCGGCCGCGATTGCGAAGCTCCGACCACACATTCGTATCGACAAGATACATCAATCGAAATCAGGCACGCGGAGCGACCGGTCGCCCATGCGGGGAGGATCGAAATCCATGTCGTCGTCTTCTTTTTGAGCGACCGCATCGAGCAGGCTTTGCTTCTCGCCGACGAGCTTCGTATATTCTTCAAAACTCATCAAAACATGCGCTGGGCGGCCGCGGTCCGTGATGATGACAGGCCCGTTCTCGGCGGCTTTCTTGGCCCCGCCGGCGTCTTGATTGAATTCGCGGCTGGATATGGTGGTGATGCTCACGGGGGCTCTCCTCGGGCGACTTGATACCATTGGCGCCGCGCCGCGTCAAGAAAATGTAGCAACGTTGCTACTTTTCTACGCGCCTAACCGCTGAGCGTCAGCGGCGGCGAAGTGCGCCAGCTGGTCGGCATGCGCCTTCATGAATGCAGGCCGCGCGGTCACGCGCGCCACATAGCGCTCGC
>JBEBFW010000133.1:0-9110 GCA_040081755.1 Parvularculaceae bacterium | reverse complement strand
CTCGTCGCCGCGGGCGCATGCCTTGTCGTGTTCGCGGTTCTCGCCGTCGCGGTCGAGCGCGGGGGCCTTCTCGATTTCGACCGCGCGAGCCTCATCGTGTTGCGCAGCGCTGCGGACGCAAGCGTCATCGCCGGGCCGCGCTGGTTCGGTCCGCTGATGAACGATGTGACGGCGCTCGGCGGCGCGCCGGTGCTGACGCTGCTGACGGCGCTGCTCACGGGCTATCTCATTGTCCGGCGGCGCTGGACGAATCTCGCTCTCCTCATCGTCGTCGTGGTCGGGCAGTCGCTGGTCGTCGATCAGCTGAAGGAGTTTTTCGATCGTCCGCGGCCTGAGATTGTGCCGCGGCTGCAGAAGGTCTCGAACCTCAGTTTTCCGAGCGGCCACGCCGCGAGTTCAGCCTCGGTCTATCTCCTGCTCGCGGCGATGCTGGCGCCGTCGCTGCCGAACCGGGCCGCGCGCCTTTATGCGCTGATGAGCGCGGCCTTGCTCGCTCTGCTCGTCGGCATGAGCCGCGTCGCGCTTGGCGTGCACTATCCGACGGACGTGCTCGCCGGCTGGAGCTTCGGCCTCGCCTGGACGATCTTCTGGGTGAGCGCGGCGCGGCGCGCGGGTTGGCTCGGCCGCTAGTTCCATCGGGACTAGCGACACTGGCTGGCGCTCTCGCTAACAATCGCGAATTGAGCGATGAGGGAGTTGTTGCCGGGAGGAAAGCAATGCCGGACGCGCCTTCGATCGATCCAATGGCCGCCCCAATGATCGCCCCAATGATAACCAACGACGCCGTGCTTTTCGGCGTGCTCGCGCTGATGCTCGGATTCGTTTTCTGGTCGTCCGAACTGAAGCATCCGTTCTGGACGCGCTTCTACCGGATATTTCCGCCGCTGCTGCTCGCCTATTTTCTGCCTTCGCTGCTGACCACGTTTCACCTCGTCGATCCGGAAAAATCGCAGCTCTATTTCGTAGCGTCGCGCTATCTGCTGCCGGCGGCGCTGATCCTGCTGACGGCCGTCGCCGATCTTCCGGGCACGATGAAACTGGGGCCGAAGGCGCTCATCCTTTTCTTCACCGCCACGACGGGCGTCGTGTTCGGCGGACCGATCGCGCTCTTTCTCGCCAAACTTGTCGCGCCGGAAATGGTTGCGGCGGCGGGACCGGACGCGCTCTGGCGCGGCATGTCAACGCTTGCCGGAAGCTGGATCGGCGGCGCGGCGAACCAGACGGCGCTGCGCGAGATCAACGAGGTCGGCGCGGATTCTTTCTCGATCTGGGTCGCGGTCGATGTCCTCGTCGCCAGCGTGTGGATGGCCATTCTTCTGTGGGTCGCCGCCAACCAGACGCGCGTCGACAAATGGCTGAAAGCGGACGTTTCCTCGCTCGACGCCGTCAAGGCGAAGGCCGCCGCCTATGAGGCCGAGCATGCGCGCATTCCGGCGCTGAAGGATTTCATTTTCATCCTCGCCATCGGGTTCGGCGCGACGGGGCTCGCGCATTTCGGCGCCGACATCTTGACGCCGTTCTTCAAGGAAAACTTTCCGGGCGCGGCGCAATTGAGCGTGCATTCGAGTTTCTTCTGGATCGTCGTCATCGCCACGATCATCGGCGTCGCGCTCTCCTTCTCCGGCGTGCGCAAGCTGCAAGGCGCCGGCGCCATGAAGATCGGCTCGCTCTTCGTCTACATACTCGTGGCGACCGTCGGCTTGCAGATGAACGTGCTGGCGCTGTTCTCGGCGCCGGCGCTGTTCCTGATCGGCGGGATATGGATGCTTTTCCAGGCGATCCTGGTGATCGGCATGGCGCGGCTCATCCGTGCGCCAAGCTTTTTTCTCGCGGTCGGCAGCGAGGCCAATATCGGCGGCGCGGCTTCGGCGCCCGCCGTCGCCGCCGCCTTTCACCCCTCGCTCATTCCGGTCGGCGTGCTTCTCGCCGTCGTCGGCTACATCATAGGCACGTTCGGCGGCTGGTTCGCCGGCCAGATGATGCGCGTCATCTCCGGCCAATAGCCGCTATTTCGCGTCCGTCGGCGCTGCGATCGACCAGCGGTGGCCGAACGGATCCTCGACGACGGCGTAGCGATCGCCCCAGAACATGTCGTCGGGCTTCATGATGGTTTTCGCGCCCGCTTTGGTCGCGCGAAGGAATAATACGTCCACGTCCTTTGCGCGCTGCTGTTCGAGATGGATCGTCAC
The DNA here is from genome assembly GCA_040081755.1 of Parvularculaceae bacterium. Classification (GTDB taxonomy): domain Bacteria; phylum Pseudomonadota; class Alphaproteobacteria; order Caulobacterales; family Parvularculaceae; genus Amphiplicatus. The sequence continues at coordinate 6,921 of JBEBFW010000133.1, read as the reverse complement.
CGGCGTGCCCTTGAGCGCCTCCGGCGTCGATTTTGCGCCGCTGCCGAACTCGGGGAAGTCGTCATTCAGCATGACAATGCCGCCGCCATTGAGTTCGATGGCGGCGTGCATCAGGCGCTTGCCGTCCTCGGCGTCCGCGCGAAAGAGTTCCTTTGCGCCGAACGCTTCCTGATAAAACTCGATCGCTTTCTTCGCGTTCGACACAACCATGTGCGGCATCACCGGCGTCGTGGCGTGGACTTTGGGCATAGCGAAACCTCCTCGTTGCGATGCTGCGCCAAACGCAGCGCGCGAAACATAGACGAGGAGGAGCGCCTGGCGAAATCCCGATTCGACGAAACGTTTCCTCCCCTGAAATCATCAGGGGAGGAATGAGGGAGATAAGAAGATCAACCGCGTTCGCGCACGCGCACGTCGATGCGGCGGTTCTTCGCGCGGCCGTCTTCGCTCGCGTTGTCGGCGATCGGGAATTGCGGCCCGTAGCCTTCGCCGACGAGGCGCGTGGCGTCGACGCCGAGGGCGGAGACCGCCGCGACGACGGCTTCGGCGCGCTGCTGCGAGAGCGTCATGTTGGCCTCGCTCGAGCCCGTATTATCCGTGTACCCACCAATTTTCAGCTGGATGCCCGGAAACGCCTTGAGGATTTCGGCGATGTTGGCGATCTGCTCGCGCGAGCGCGCCATGTCGAGGCGGGCCGAGCCCGATTCGAAAGTGAGGCGGTCGAAGGTGAACCAGCACTGCGCATCGGTGCAGGGCGCGGTTCCGGAATCGATGAAGGTAATGAGCTTCGATTCGACGCCGTCGGCGGCGCCCCTGAGCAGGAAGCCGCCGAGGTCGCGCGAGAAATCCGTGCGCACAGGCTCGACGCTGGCGATGATCGGCGTCTCGGCCAGAGTCTCGGCAGGCGTCTCGGCGGGGCGCTCGACAGTCGCGACGGTGGTCTCGGCGGGGATGGCGGCCTCGATCTTCTTCTCGTCGCCGCGCGTCAGGAGCCAGCCGACGATGCCGACGCCGACGACCGCCGGAATGGCCCAGGCCCAGGCGGGCATGCCGGAGCGAGCGGCGGCGGCCGTCGTCGCTGCTGCGCTGGTCGCGGCCGCGGTCGTCGCCGCGCCGATGTGGGCGGCCGCAGCGGCGGCCGGCTTCATGTCGAGTATCTTGCCGATGCCGAGAATGTCGGCGACGCCCGCGGGCGCGGCGGCGCGAATGTCATTGCTCTCCGCCACCAAGAGCTTCTTCAGCCCGTCGGCGTTGAGCCCGTCCGACGCGATGCGCTTGCCAAGGACGCCCATGACGATGGGGCCGGCTAACCCAAGAAGCGCCGAGGCCGAGCCGGGCTTCAGATTGCCGAGCTGCGAGACCGAATTCAGAAGGCTCGCCGTCTTGTCGCCGAAGAGCGAGCCGACGAGCTTGCCGGCGATGTCTTTGGGGTCGTTGTGGGCGAGATTGCCGCTCCCGATGAGCCCGCCGATATTGGTGAGGAAAGAGGCGTTCTTGGCGTCGGTCAGCGAATGAAAGAGGTTGCCGAAGGCCGACGCATCGGCGGATTTGCCGATCATGCCGGCGAAAATCGAGGCGATGATGGCCTTCACGGTTTTGGAAATCGCCGAATCGCTCTCGCCAAGCTCTTTCGCGGCGGCGCTGGTGACGGCGGGGGTGAGATAGCTCAAGGCGGTGTCGATAAGAGAGGTCATGATCGTGGGGTTCCAGTCGTTTGGCGTGATATGTCGGTTACGCAACGGCGCGTCTTCGGCGGACCATAAAGCCCGCAACCTCCGCGCGTCGTAGGCCGCTCCGGGGCCCAAGTCCATGCGCCAAATGCGCATTATCCCGCCGCCGGCGCGCCCGCCGCCTGACAAAACCTTCATGTTCGGCGCGGGCCGGACTTGTCGGCCCGCCGACGGTGAGATGGATAGTCTGTATACGGATGAAATACGACCCCTTGCGAACGTCAGTCTCTCATGGAGGCAACCGCCGTGACGCCTTGGCTGCCCAGCCTTCATGCCAATGCATCTTGTCCACCGACCTCCTTCCTAGAACAGGAATGTCAACAGGATGAGCAGGAGAATGAGCCCCACGAAGACCCAGATCATGAGCCGGTCCCAGGTCGTTCGGCTCACCGCCATGAGGATCATGAAGAGCAGGATCAGGGTGAGCAGGCAGCAGAGCATGTCGAAGGTGACGCAGAGCGTGGGGGCGTCGAAGAAGGGATTTTTCAATTCGAAAAGGCACTCTTCCTCGTGCTCGCAGCAGCAACAGTCGGTGGGTGGCGGAGGCGCCTCGCAGCGCAACACGTTTGTGACGATGACCTCGTTTGGGCCGGTCGCGGATACGGCGAGCGGTTGCGGCGAAACGACCGCCGTATCCCAGTAGACCGTTCCAGCAACGCCGTTGACGGAGCAATGCGCCGAAGACGGAATCTGCGGTTGCGACGTTTCCGTCACCGTGCAGGAATCGCCGACGGGCACATTTGAGACGGTCCAGGCGCCGCCGCCGACCGATCCGCCGTTCGCGACCACCGCCGAGCCGGCCGATATCGTCGAACTCGTCGGTGGAAGTGGCCAGGGCGTGCAGGCAATCGAAACGCCGAATGAGAGGCCCGGAAGCGAAATCGAAGACCCGGTCTGATTTTCGATGATTTTCTTCACCTTGACGTCGCGGACGTCGAGCACCGGAACTTCTTCGCAGGATTTCGGCGGCGTCGCCGGATCGTAGTTTGAATACCAGTCGGGGCCCGCCATGCCGCCTTTCGGCGAGATGGTTGCGCAATTCTTGACAGCTTGGCCTGTGGTGAACGGTCCCTGCAACGTGAGGTTCCAGTCACCCGATGCGCCCGCCGCCAGATTGGCGACGCCAGCGCTGGACGGCGACGGCGAGGTCGGCGGCGGATTGAATGGCTGGCACCAGGCCGAAAGCGTGCAAATCCCGGCTGAGCCGGCCATGACTAGATTGCCCGCATAGGGCGACGACACGTTGTCGGTGGCGACGAGGCCGTCCCAGCTTCCGGACCCGGTAAGCGCCCCGTTATCGGCGGTGTTGGTGACTTTGATCGTGTAGTCGATATTGGAGCCGCCCGCCCACGTCCACGCTGGCGACAATCCGTTGACGGACGCTTCCTTCTCGATGATCGCGTCATAGCATTGCGGCAATGGCGTGCGCACCGTCGCCCAGTTCCGGTTTTGGTTCGGGGCGGGTTCGGAGGCCGTCGCCGTGTAGGCGCCGGAGGGCGGCCACGGGACATTGGTATTGTAGGGCTGCGTGGTGTCCATGAGCCCCATGTTTTCGAGATCGGTGGGCAGCGCCGAACACCGCGTGTTACCGAATTTGGGTCTCTCGACGGTGACCGTCACGTCGCACTTCAGCGTCGATCCGCTCGGGAAGCTGGCGTTCGCGATGGCGAAAACCGGAGATCCCTGCGCGGGCGTGTTGGCGAAACCGACTTGGCCTAAAACCACGCCGCTCTGGCTGAAGCCAGTCGCGGAATTGCTGCAGCTCCAACTCGCGACGAAGGGCAAGGGCGCGGCGTAGGCAAGATCGGTGACGCGAAGCGCATCCATCACTGTGCCGATGGGGCGCGACGCATCGCCGTTCGTAAACCAGACCTTGTAGGTCAGCGGGACGCCAAACTGCAGATTGGGGCCGCCGCCTGTAATCCATTTCCTGACTCTGAACTTGCAGGCCTTCGTAGGCTGCATGTAGGTCGTCGCCTTGTCGGTCTGCAAATACTGAACGGTCTGATCCGCAGACGAACCATAGGTTCCGCCGAGCGGCGTCGCCACATAGCGAATGAGGCCGACATTTTCGATCGGCTTCGGGTTGACGACGGGGACCGTGTCGCAATCCGGATCGGCGTAATTAAACCCGACGATGACGGTGATGAATTGGCCGGGCAGCAGGGTGACGCTATTCGTCGCCTTGGTCTCCCAGCCGAGGTTCCACTCGCCATAGGCGGTGTATTTGAACGCGGTCGCCAGCGAGCCGGCATAGGGCGCGGGCGGCGGCGGCGTGCCGCCGCTGTTCCCGGAACCCCATATGCTGCAGAGCCCGGGCGACGAGTCGCCGGGCACGCAGGCGGAGCCGAGCAGAAATCTCGTGAAAGGCGGCGTCCCGATTCCGTTGACGACATGATCCTCGATATCGCCGCCGTTGATGACGATCGGCTGTGCGGGAATAGACGTGTTCTGAACCCTGATCGAATAGACGACATAGCCCGCGCCGTTTCCGCCGATAATGCCGGCCCCCCAGGCCATTGGCGTGGCGGGCGTCATCCCGTCGGCGCCTGGCTTGAAGGCTGGCGTCGGATAGATCTGAGTCTTGTCGATCTTCATCTGTCCGGCGCCGCAGTCCGGATTGAGAACCGTATTGCCTGTGATCACTTCCAAATCGGCGGCGGCGGTGTTGTTCGAGTTGTCGTCGTCGTTGACGGCGGTGCCGTCGGGGTTGGTGAGCGTGAAGAAGGCCACGTTCCTGAGGCCGTCCGAATTGAGCGCTTTGTAGCAGTCGAGGCCGTTCAGTTCTTCGACGGTCACTTGCCAGCTCAAGGTCATCACGGCGTTCGGCTCGAGATGGCCCTGCGATACCGATGGGAAGGACCAGGTGAACATCGGATGGGGCGCCATCGTGCCAATGAGCTGCTGCGTCCAGGTCATGGCGTTCAGGGTCGATGCGTCGAGGCAATCCGAGGCCGGCGTCGTGCCGGTGACGCTGCAGGCGAAGCTCCCCTGCACGATCGTTGCGAACAGCGGCACGCCATTGGGCGGAAGGCGGAGATTGTCGTGCAGTTGAAACCAGTGGCCCACATCGACGCTGGCGGGCCCATTGTTGGTTACCGTAACCGTGTAGGTGACTGTCTGCGCGCCGGACGAGACGTCGATCGAAGTCGGCGAGACGGACTTCAACACCTCAAGGTCCGCGTTCAGCGGATTGGGCGTGTTGACGACATGAACGGACGCATCGACAGGTCTGGCGACAAGCCCGTTGCTGACGTTGGTGACGTTCTGAATATCCGCGCCGACGGCGGAGGAAGAGAACGAGCCTTCGACTGTGCAAGTGACTGTCCCGAGCGGGGCGATCCAGAATGAACCGACCGTTGCGCTTGAGTCGAGCGGCGAGCTGAAGCCGCTGACAGTGACAGGGTTTCCAGTGGCGTCGTCGGTGCAGGTGACAGCTGTCGGCGTAAACCCGTTCGGCCAGCCATTGGAGCCGCCGACGCTGCTCTCCGTCAGGGTAATCTGCTGGGGCAGCGTCCCGCTCGGGGGATAGGTCACGCGAATGACATAGAAGGCGGGCTGCCCAGCGCTGATGAACGGCGCCGGTGCGCAATAGCGCGGATCGTTGGGGCCCGGATTGTTAAGCGTGGCCGGCGTCACGGCGTCGGGGACGCCGGCGCAGATCTCCTTCGAGGCGGAAAGGTCTTGAGCTCTTGCATCCGTCGCGCCGAACATCAGTCCGGCGGCGAGCATTGCGCAGAATGCGCTGCGAACGGCGCTCTTACGCGTGCTGTTCCAGGTTTTGCGATCGATCTTGCGCATGGTCATGTCCCCGTTTTCACGATGCGCGCGCGAGGGGCGGCTGCGAGAGCGGCCGGCCTTGCGGAACGCACGAATTCCCACAACGAGTACTGATACTGAGGCAATGGCGCCGGTCTCGCCTGGCAAGAGCGGCGCCTGCTCCCCCGGGGACTTGCGAACACTTCCAGACGAAATCCGCAAGCCGCATTCGCCCCATTGGCGCATTTGCTGCGCCTGCGAGTTGATTCACCGCCACAGCGATCGCATGCGCGAAGGGCGCGGCGCGCCCCCAAATTTGAGGGCCCGCAGGGGCGGGGGGAGGAAGCACCTCAAAGTCCGCTGCGCGCCGGCAGCCCCGCGCCGACGGCGTCTGAGATCTGCGCGACCTCGAAATAGGCCGCAGGCGGAATGGCGCCGCCGAAGTCGGCGAGGATCGCTGCGTCCGTATAAAGAACATGGGGCCGCGCCTCGCCGCCAGGATCGCCGGGGGCGGGCGCGAATGGCGGCGCCGTCTCGATAAGGCGCACTGCCGCAGCGCCCGGCGCGCCGGAGAAAATCGAGACGCGGTAGCGCTCGCTCGTCTCGCCGAGCGGGACCTCGCTCTCGAAGGCGTCGCCGCCAATTCTGGTGCGGCGGATAAAGGAGAGCCGCCGACCGCCCGCGACGGGTTCGGACTTCAGATGCGCGGGCGCCAGCGGCCTCAAATTGCGCGCGCTGAGAACGGCGGTCTTCTCGCTGAAGCTGGTCGATTCCGGGCGCTCCCGCTCGGGGCCGGCGCGGAACTCAAGCGCTTGCCCGCGCGCGTCGAGCGGATAGCGCGCCTCGCCGAGCGCTGCGTTGAGGATGACGGCGCGCGCGCCAGCGACGGCGCCCTGGCCCGCGCAGTCTTCCGTGCCCTTTTGGCCGCGAAGGAGCCGCGAGAGCGTCCACACGCCGTCCGTACCAAGAACGGCGCTCTGGAATTGGAGGACCTCAAAGCCCGCGGCGGTCTCGATAGAGAGTGCGTTGGCCCCGGCGAAGACCTCCGCCTCGCTTTTCGAGGAGAGCGCGCCGAAAGTCATGCGCAGGCGGATCGTTCCGTCGATGAAGCGCCCGGAGGGAGCGGGGGCGAGATCCGCCTCGAGCCGCCCGAGCGAGGCGCGCGCCGGCGCGAGCCCTGAATATTCGAAGCCCGACGGGCCCTCGCGATAGAGCGCGACGGCGCCCGGCCAGGGATCGGCGAAGGCGGCGAAGAGCGCGGCGCCGGGATACTCGTCGGCGATCGTCGGCAGATCCAGGAGCGCCCACAGCGGCGGCGCGAACTGAGGCGCCGTCGCCGGCGCCTTGAAGACGAGCGGCCCATGCGGGGCGTCCTCGACGCAAGGATGGGCGCGCACCGCCTCGATCCGGCGCTCGCGCTGATCGCCGATCT
>JBEBFW010000132.1:0-9112 GCA_040081755.1 Parvularculaceae bacterium | reverse complement strand
AGAACTGGCGGAGCGCCGAGACCTTCAGCGCCGCCGTGGCGGCGGAGAGTCCCTCCGTCTCGATCGCCGCCAGAAACGCCGCAATGTCGTCGGCGCCTGCTGCGGCGAGAGTCTCCTTCCGTCTATTCGCAAAGCCGGCGAAGCGCTCGAGGTCGCGGCCGTAATTCTTGAGGGTCATCGCCGCGGCGTCGCGCTCGACCGCCATCATCTGAAGGAACAGCGCGATCAGACGGCGATCTTTATCTGCTGGAGGGATCGCCGTCGGTTTCGTCGGTTTCGTCGCTGTCTTCGCCAAGGTCAGCCCTGATCGCGCTTCGGCTTGACGCGGGGCTTTGGCTCAACCGCCGCCCCGCCGGTCGATAGCGCCGGCGCGGCGCCTGCAGGCGATGCGCTGACAGGGGCCGGGGCCGGTCTCGTCACTGGCGCCGGCGCGGCCTCTAGCGCAAAGCGCCCGCGCCAGACCGCCTCGAAATCCATCCGGCGGCGGAGTTCATTAAAGCCCGCAGCGCGCAGCGACTGGCTGATGATGACGCGCCCGGTCGGGTCGTTGGCCCAGATGAGGGTCGAGGAGGCGAGCGCGGCGAGCGCGGCCTGGCCTGGCGAATCGTCGATCGCCGCATCGAAGGCGGATTCGATGATGCGCGCCGCCGCATCGCTGTCCGCGAGCGGGGCCCCGACCGCGCCCTGCGGACGAACCGCGCGCGTCTCGATGCCGATATTGGCGGCTTCCGCCACGGCTTTGGCGGAAATCGGATCGAGAATGGCGAGAAGGTTGACGAGATCGCCGAGGCTCGCGGAGTCGGCCGCCGAGAGCGAGGAAACGCCCGCGCCGATCATTGAAAAGAGCCAGCGCGCTGCGCCGTCGCCGTCGCCAAGCGCCATGCGCGCAACCGCGAACCGGCCGGCCTCGGCCGGCGAGACCAGCGCGCCCTCAAGCTCGGCTATATCCTCCGCATAGAGAACGGAAGCGGCGTAGGCGCGGGGGAAGGTGTCGGCGAGCGCCAGCGCCTCGGCAAGGCGCGCAGCCTTGTCGCGCAGAAACTCGGGCGCGGACATGGCGCGCACGGACTTGTAGAGAATGACATCGGCCAGCGGATCGCCGCTCCGGGCTCGCGCCAGATCCGAGGCGCGACCGACGTCGCCGACCTCGACCTCGAAACTGTCGAAGAGCGCTTGCAATTCGCCGTGGCTGACGACACCCATCGCGGCGGCCTTCACCGCCGCCTCGACGCGCGCGCCCTGCGCGACGGCGCCGTCATTGGCGATCGCTTTGAGGACGCCAGCATCCGCCTCGCTGAGCATCCCAGCGACGATCGGCGCCTGAAGAAAACGTAAGGAAGCGAGGTGGAGCGCGTTCTGCGGCGCCGCCGGGGCGATCCCCTGCGCGCCCGCGACAACGGCCGCCAGGATCGCGCTGTCGGCGTCGTTGAGGAAACCCTGCTCGCGCAGCAGCGTGAGCGAGAGGTCGGCCGCGTCTTTCGCGCCGGTCATGGAGAAGCACAAGACACGGAGCTTCACCCAGAAAGGCGCGTCGCGCCCGGAGGTCAGCGAGGCATTGCGCTTGCAGGCCTCATTCGCCGATCCGTCGAGCAGGTCCGCGACGGCGAGCGCCTGGCCGACGAACGGATCGTTCCGCGCAGCATTGGAGAGGCTGGCGATCGTGCGCGCCTCCTCGATGAAGCCCGCGCGCGCGAGAACGAGCAGCTTCTTGCCGCCAAGCGAGACCGGCGCGCCTTGCGGCGACTCGCCGGGCGTCAGCAGGGTCCGGCGCAGCGCTTCGCCGAGCGAGGGGCCTGACGGGCGCGCCGGCGCCGCATCGAGAAGAAAGCCGACGCGCGCCGGGTCGGCGCGCTTCCACAAGGTCGGCTCGAGAGCTCCCTGTCCGCGGGCCAGCGTGCCGGTCGCGAAGGCGTCCTCGGCCAGCTGAGTCTGCTCGACCGCCTGCGGGGCGCCAAGTCCAGCTGGTGGCGCTGCAGTCGGGCCCGGGGCCGGCGACGAGGGGCGCGCATTCGCGGTGACCGGCTGCCCGTAGGCGGACTGAAGGGTCAGCGCGGCCACAAATCCGAGGAGAAACGCTTTAAACATCGCCGCTGCTGACGGCCTCCTGTTCGATCCGCCGGGTGTCCGGCTCCAGCATCTGGCCGTAAACGAAAAGGCCGATAAGGGCCAACAGCGCGATCCCGAGGATCGCCAATATGAAGCGCATGCGCCCCGATCTCCGACGGTTCCATCCGGATCTCTTCCGGCGGCGCCATTGTAGTGTCCCGAATCCGAAGTTCGCAACATTTGTCGCGAGTTCCGAGCGAACTTCGGATTCGACAAGGACACTAGCAAGATCATGCAGCTAGTGTGGCTTATAGATTGGAAATTCGCGTCAGGACTCGCCGAAATTGTGGAGCGAATTTCAAATCCGCCACACTAGCCGCCTTGCCTCTTTTTGTAAGCGCGCAATGGCGCGCGGCCTCTGACCGGCGGCCTTCTGGCCTTGGGGCGCGGCGTTCTTTAGGAGAAATGCCGCTATGACCGGCCCCGCAAAACGAAAGCCGCCGAAAAGGCCGCCGGACCTGCCGTCCGCCCGATCAATCGTGCTGATCGGCATGATGGGGGCAGGCAAGACGACCATCGGGCGCCGGCTGGCCCCCCGTCTCGGGCTCAAATTCTTCGATGCGGACGAGGAGATTCAGAAAGCGGCGGGCATGTCGGTCGCCGACCTTTTCGCGGCGCATGGCGAGGCGAGCTTCCGCGCCGGCGAGGCCCAGGTGATCGCGCGGCTCCTTTCGGGCCCGCCCCATGTGCTGGCGACCGGCGGCGGGGCCGTCCTCAATCCTGAGACGCAAGCGCGCATCAAGGAGCAGGCGATCTCGGTCTGGATCAAGGCCGACGTCGATACGCTCCTCAAGCGCGCTACGCGGCGCAACACGAGGCCCCTGCTGCGTGGCGAGGATCCGCGCACAACGCTGGCGCGGCTCCTCGACGCCCGATCATCGATCTATGCGCAAGCCGACTTGATCGTCGAGAGCCGCCCGGGACCGCACTCGAAAACGGTCGATGCCATCGTAGAGGCGCTGAGGCCGTTGCTGGGCGCCGATCAGAGCCGGGCCGCCGGATGACCGCCGACAGCGTCAGGGTGGGCCTTGGAACGCGGGCCTACGACATCGTCATCGGCGAGGGGCTCCTGGAGCGCGCTGGCGAGCTTCTGAGGCCGCATCTGGCGCGCGACCGGGTGTTCATCGTCACCGACCGCAATGTGCGGCAGGCGCAAGGGAAACGTCTGTCGATCGCGCTGAAGCGCGCCGGGCTGCAGGCGGAGGCGGTCGTTCTGGCGCCCGGCGAACCGACCAAGAGCGTGCGCCAGCTTGAACGCCTTTTGAACAAACTGAGCGAACTCGGGGCCGAACGGGGCGATCTGATCCTCGCCTTCGGCGGCGGCGTCGTCGGCGATCTCGCCGGATTCGCGGCGGCGATCTATCAGCGCGGCTGCCGCTATGCGCAGGCGCCGACGACTTTGCTGGCCCAGGTCGATAGCGCGGTCGGAGGCAAAACCGGGATCAATATCGCCGCGGGCAAGAATCTCGCCGGCGCGTTCCATCAACCCGTCCTGGTCGTCAGCGATATCGGCGCGCTTTCCACCCTGCCTGACCGCGAGATGCGCGCAGGCTACGCTGAAATCGTCAAATACGGCGCGCTTGGCGACGCCGCCTTCTTCGACTGGCTCGTCCGCTATGGCGGAGAGGTTCTGGCGCGCCAGCCGGCGGCCTTGATGCACGCGATCAAACGCTCCTGCGAGATGAAAGCTGCAATCGTCGTGGCGGACGAGCGCGAAGCAGGCCGGCGCGCGCTCCTCAATCTCGGGCACACGTTCGGACACGCTTTGGAAGCAGCCGCCGGATATTCCGACCGGCTTCTGCACGGCGAGGCGGTCGCGGCCGGAATGGGGCTCGCCTTCGACTACTCGGCATCCATGGGCGTTTGCGAGGCGAGCGACGCCGAGCGCCTGAAAGCGCATTTGCGCGCCTGCGGCCTCCCCGCGGGCCTGGAGGGTCCGGCCGCCGGCCTCGCCGCGCCTGCGGACTTTCTGAAGTTCATGCGCGCCGACAAGAAGTCAGCTGGCGGATCGATCACGCTCATCCTCGCGCGCCGCCTCGGCGAGGCGATCATTGCGGCGGGCGCTGACCCCGACGCTATCCTCAAATTCCTCGAAGCAAAGACGGCTGAAAGGGCCTGATCATCATCATGGACGGCGCTTCATCTGCGCTTTTGACGGGCGTCGCCATCTTCGCCCTGCTCTGCGCCTCGGCGTTCTTCTCAGGGTCCGAGACTGCGCTCACCGCCTCCTCGCGCGCGCAAATGCACAAGCTTGAACTGGACGGAAACCGGCGCGCGCGCGTCGTCAACTTCCTCATCCGCGACCGCGAGCGCCTGATCGGCGCCATTCTTCTCGGCAACAACTTCGTGAACATCCTTTCGGCCGCGCTCGCCACGGCGCTCGCCGTCCAGCTCTACGGCCAGTCCGGCGTCGTGTTCGCGACCATCGGCATGACGATCCTCACCGTCCTCTTCGGCGAGGTGACGCCGAAGACCGCGGCCATCGCGCGGCCCGAGGCGACGGCGATGTTCGTGGCGCCCCTGATGCGGCTGGTGGTCTTCATTTTCGCGCCGGTCACGCGCCTGATACAGGTCATCGTGCGCGCCGGACTGAAGCTCTTCGGCCTCGACGTCTCGCGGGACAGCCCGGTCCTTTCGGCCACCGACGAACTTCGCGGAGCCATCGAACTCCATCACGCCGAGGGCCGGGTGGAAAGAGTGGCGCGGGACCTCATTCGCGGCGCGCTCGACCTCGACGAAATCCGCCTTGAAGAGATCATGGTCCATCGCAAATCGATCGAGACGGTCGATCTTGATCAGCCGACCGAACAGGCGATCGCGCAAGCCCTCAAGAGCAAGTTCACTCGACTGCCGCTGCACCGCGGCGATTCAGACGACATCATCGGCGTGCTGCACGCAAAGGACCTCCTGAAGGCGCTCTGGGATTCAGGCGGCGAGGTCGGCCGGATCGATCTCGCCGCCATTTCCCGCGACCCCTATTTCACGCCCGAGACGACGACGCTTGCCGAGCAGCTCGACAACTTCAAGACCAAGCAGGAGCACTTCGCCCTCGTCGTGGACGAGTACGGCGCCCTGATGGGGCTCGTCACGCTCGAGGATATTCTCGAAGAGATCGTCGGCGAGATCGAGGATGAATATGACAGCCCCGTTCAGGGCGTGCGTCCGCAAGGCGACGGCTCGGTCAATGTCGATGGAGACGTGTCGATCCGGGATCTGAACCGCGCCCTCGACTGGAGCCTGCCCGACGCCGAGGCGGTGACCGTCGCCGGGCTTGTCATTCACGAGGCGCAGTCCATTCCCGAGGTGGGGCAGACATTCTCCTTCCACGGATTCCGCTTTCACATTCTGAGGCGCCGGCGCAACCAGGTCACGGCGCTGAAGATCGCGCCGATCGAAGGGGCGCGCCCCGCTATGCAGTATACGGATATTTAGGAACGAATATGAGCCGCCAGCCGGGACGCTTCGCCTTCGCGTTCATCTTCACAACCGTGCTGCTCAGCATGATCGGCATGGGCGTCGTCATGCCGGTGATGCCCAAACTCATCATGCATGTGTCCGACGGAGACATCGCACACGCCGCGAAATGGGGCGGCGTCCTCACGCTGGTCTACGCCGTCATGCAGTTCTTCATGATGCCGATCATGGGCGGGCTGTCCGACCGCTTCGGGCGGCGCCCGGTGCTTCTTGGATCCCTGGCGGCCTATTCGCTCGACTTTCTCCTGATGGCTCTCGCGCCGACCATGGCGCTCCTCGTCGCCGCGCGCGCCCTCGCCGGCGCGTTCGCCGCAACGTTCTCAACGGCGAACGCCTATATCGCCGACATCACGCCCCCGGAAAAACGCGCAGCGAATTTCGGCATGATGGGCGCCGCATTCGGTCTCGGTTTCATCATCGGGCCCGCGATCGGCGGATATCTCGGCGAGCATTTCGGCCCGCGCGCGCCCTTCTATTTCGTGGCGGCGCTCGGAGCCGTCAATTTCACCTACGGATTCTTCTTCGTCCCCGAAACGCTGAAGGCGGAGAACAGGCGCGCCTTCGACTGGAAGCGCGCCAACGCCTTGGGCGCCTTCGCGCAGTTCGCGAAATACCCGGCGATCCTGCCGATCGCCGTCGTCACTTTCCTCCATCAGCTCGGACACTGGACGTTCCCGTCGGTCTGGGCGTTCTACGCCGATGAGCGCTTCGGCTGGACGCCCGGCGATATCGGCCTTTCGCTGATGGCGGTCGGCGTCGCCGCTGCGCTTGTGCAAGGAGGCCTCACCCGCGTCATCGTGCCGAAGATCGGCGAGCGCGGCGCGGCGCTCTTCGGTCTCGCCATCGGCGTCTTCTGCTATGTCGGCTACGCATTGGCGACCGAGGGCTGGATGATCTACGTCCTCATTCCGATTGGCGCGCTCGGCGGGTTCACACTGCCGGCGCTCCAGTCCTTGATGTCGCGCGCCCTGCCCGCCAATGCGCAGGGCGAGCTTCAGGGCGCGATCGGCGCCACCAACGGTCTCTCGATGATCATCAGCCCGTGGCTGATGACGCAGATATTCTCGGCCTTCATCAAGCCGGGAGAGCCGTTCGCGGTCGGCGGCGTCACGCTATTGCCGGACGGCGCTCCATTTTATTTCCCCGGGGCGCCGTTTTTGGCGGCGTGTCTGCTGGCGACCATGGCGCTGCTCACGCTCCACCTCGCGACGTCGCACCAGCCGCGTGCAGCGGCCGGCGCGGCGTAGTCGCCTCGCATCAGGCGTCGCCATCCTCGTCGCTTCGACCTGCGCCCAGTGTGCGCCGGCGGATCTCGCGGATGAGCAGGCGCAAGCGACCGTTCGCGCGTTTGATGGCGCCGTCGAGCGCGGCGACCTCTTCGCCGAGGAGCCGGACTTCCTCGTCGCCCTCTTCGATAAGCTCGCGCACGTCCTTCAGTTCCAGCTCGATCGCCTCGAGCTTGCCGCCGTCCGGCGCGTCTTCAGTCCTGACGGGACCTTCATTGAGCGGCGCCGGAGCGCTGTCTGTTTCGGCTGGCGGGCCGATCTGGATGAGCGGCGCCGGCTGCGGGCTTTCACCCGCAGGCAGGCGAGGCTCGGCTTTGCTGCGGCCGCCCCAGAAGAGCCAGCCCAGCCCAACGCCGATGATCAACGCCGATAACGCGACCATCCAATCCTCGAACGCAAACTCCATAGCACCTCATCCGGCCCGTCCCAGAACGGCGCAGGTTTCCCCGCGCTGAGGATTGGAGTCGCCCTGACGGGGCCGATTTGGGTTTTCTTAAGCAATGAGCGCGCCAACGGACGCCGCGCGGCCACCGAGCAGAATGAGGCGATGTTAAATGGTCTAGCGCGGCGCCAGGACCATCATCATCTGCTTGCCCTCGAGCTTGGGTGTCTGCTCGACCTTGGCCATCTCGTCAAAATCGGTCTTCACCCGATCGAGGAGCTTCATGCCGAGCTCCTGGTGCGCCATCTCGCGGCCGCGGAAGCGCAAGGTGACCTTGACCTTGTCGCCTTCCTCGAAGAAGCGGCGCATCGCCTTGGCCTTAACCTCGTAATCGTGATCGTCGATATTCGGCCGCATCTTGATCTCTTTGATGTCGACGACCTTCTGCTTCTTCTTCGCCTCGGCCTTCTTCTTCTGCTGCTGATATTTGAATTTTCCAAAATCGAGAATCTTGCAGACCGGCGGCGTCGTGCCGGGAGAGACTTCGACCAGGTCGAGGCCTACGGCCTGCGCCATTTCGATCGCCCGCGGGGTGGGCACCACGCCCGCTTTTTCGCCGGTGTGATCGATGAGAAGGACGTTCGGCACGCGAATGTCTTCGTTGATGCGCGGTCCTCCATCGGATTTGGGCGGCGGAGCGGCGTTAGGTCTGCGGGGGATAGGCTCTTCTCCTTTTTCAGCTTCGGGACAAATAACGCGGCGCCGGGCGCTCACCAGCGCCCAGGCGCGATCGTTCGGAACGACGATATAGGCGAACTGCGGCGGCGATCAACGGGCGACCTTGCGCGGTTGCGGTTGCGGGCGCGCATTCTGGTTCGGCACCAGCCCCATATTGAGGAGGGTCCGCCAGACGAAATCGGCGCTCGCCTCGCCGAGCTGCTCCTTGGCCGTCAAAGTGACGATATGGCGGCCGGCTGGCGACGCGCCTTGCTCGGCGGCCTTGCGCAGAACGACGCCGGCGCAGCCGACGCTCAGGGCGAGGTGCATTTCCTCGGAGTTGTCGCTGACGAAGAACTTGGCCTCCTGGGCGAGCGCCGACAGCTGGAGATGATCCGTCTTGCCGGTCAGATCGACGATCTCCGGCGCCTCGTTCGAAATCTCATCGCCGATGCCGTGCAGATCCTTGCCGCCTGCGAGCACCGGCATCATGCGCGACTGCGCCATTTTGCGCGCGAGCTGAGCATAGTGTGCGGCGGGCCAGCGGCGTTCGGGATCGCTGCCCGGCAGCAGCAGACCGAAATCTCCCGATACGCCGAACCAGGACGGCTGCATGTTCGCCGAATCCTTGCGCGCCGAAAGCGCCCAGCGGAAATCGGGCAGGCGCGACGGCGACTTGACGCCCGTCTCATTGTAGAATTTCGAGTTGTCCGGGAGCGCCTCGGCGAGCCCGCGCCTGAGGCGCTTCTTCGAACCCGGATCGAAGGTGAACCACTTCGGACCGAACGCGCCGAGGGCGGTCTTCAGCTTGAACGATTCCTCGTCCGCCGACAGGTCGAAAATGCGGGCGAAATGAGCGCCCTTCAGCTGGCGGATGAAGGCTTGCTTGGCCTCGACGACCTTGAAATCAGGGAGGGCCGCGACCTGATCGAAATAGGGCGCCGCGCGCGCGATGCGCTGCAGCGCCGGGGTCGTCAGCAGGCTGATCTTCGCATGCGGGTTGGCGTCGCGGATGGCTTCGAACAAAGGCTCCGTCTGCACGAACGAGACGAGCCCGTCGGCCTTGACGATGAGGATGTTCTCCGATTTGCGGCCCAGCATGTCAAAAACACCCCTAACCCAGTAGTTCTTCGTAGACCGCCAGCGT
>JBEBFW010000131.1:0-9157 GCA_040081755.1 Parvularculaceae bacterium | reverse complement strand
GGGGTCTGAAGCTCGAAAAGAGCGTCTATTGCGGCGCGCGCGCCGCAATAGACGCTCTTTTCGAGCTTCAGACCCCTAAAATTGCTGCGAAATCGCCACCCTTCGCGATTGGCGAGCGCGAGGATTACCGATTTGCCATCTCGGGCGAGCGAGGCCTTGACGCTCGGATGAAGGTGAAATCGCACGCGGAAGGACCGCGCCAGCGCCGGCGTCGGCAAGATGAGATGATCCTCGCCCTTCACCTGATCGCCGCCGTTCTGCAGGTAGAGACGGCGCAAATGCCTTGGCGCGTCGTCGGTCGAGCCGAAGCGGCGCTCGATTTCGACGAGCTGACCGCGCGCGTCTTCCGCGCGCCTGTGCTCCGCCGCGCCGAACTGCATGGCGACAACCGCCGCCCCGCCCGCCGTCTCGGCCGACAGGGAAGAATGCGCCGCCGCCTGCTTCAGCGCCTTGGCCCAGTCGCCGCCGAGATGGGCGCCGCTGCCGCAATTGCCGACGATGCGCGCGCGTCCCGCCGACAGATGAAACGACGCGGCGCTCTCGAAATGACGCGGCGCCGGCGCACCCCCGGCGTCGGCGATGAGGAGCGTGCGGGCGCTCTCGAGCCGATGGTAGCCGGTGTGGCGGGCGAAACCGGTCGGCGTCGTTTCCGGATCGAGCGCCTGGAGCGCCGCCTCAAGCGCTCTGGCGTCATCCTCATAACCGCCGTTGAAGACGGCGAGATCGCCGTCGCCGGCGCGAAAGAATTGCAAATTGGCGGCGGCGCGCCCGAGCGTGTGCCGGAGGAAAGCCGGCGCCTCCATGCGGCGCGCCTCCAGCGCCTTCAGGATCATCTGCAGACGGATCACAAGAGTGAGCTGGAGCGACGGGTTGCGGCTGACATGGCCGCCGTCGGGCCTGATCTGCAGCCGCAGCTCGCGCCGCAGCAGCTCAAGCCCCTTTTCGGCGGGGTCCTCGCAGCCCGGCATGACGAGCGCGGCGAGCGACAGGCCGAGCGCGGTCATCAAACGCTCATGGCCTGTTTCGGCGCAGTGGCCGACATTCGCGAGATGGCGCGCCTGACGCGCCATCGACGACAGGAGCCGGCTGCGCCAGAGCGCGTCGGCGCCCTTCAGCAGAAAAGCCGAATGACAGCAGAGCTGGGTGAGCCGCTCGGCCGCCAGCGCCGGCGCCCAGGCCTCAGGCGACCATTTCTCGTAGCGGTCGAGCCAGTGCGTGATGAGCCGCCGTGTCTTCTCGGCGGCGCTTTCGCCGAGCGCGTCGCAGGCCGGGAGAAAAGCGAACTGCTGCAGGAAAACGCTGGCGGGCCCCTGGCTCGCGGACGCGAGCGCCCACAAACGCGCGATGTCGCGCTCGCCGTCGAGCGTTTCGGGACCGATGGTCAGGCGGGCGGCCAGAACCGCCTCGCCGAGCGACAGATCGGGCGTGCACGGATCGACAGGCGTCGACAGCACGCGGTCGGGCGCAGGGCCGTTCAACTGAAGCTGGTAGAAAGGGCTCTCGCCCCAGGCGCGCTGCACTCTATTCGACACTTCGCCGATGACGCCGCGCTCGGCGCTCTTTCTGGCGGCCCCCATGCGTCACTGTCCCCCTTTGAGCGCGGCGATGTTGGCGGCGTAGGCCGATTTGCCCCCGCGGAATACAGCAGACCCCGCGACAAGAACGTCGGCGCCGGCTTTGACGATCGAGGGCGCCGTTTGCGCGTTGACCCCGCCATCGACCTCCAGCATGACCGCGCGCCCCGACGCGTCGATGGCGCGGCGCAAGGTCTCGATTTTGGCGAGCTGCGAGGGGATGAAGCTCTGACCGCCGAAGCCCGGATTGACGGTCATGACCAGCACGAGATCGACCTCGCCAAGAACCTCGAGCGCCGCCGCCGCCGGGGTCGCGGGGTTGAGCGCGACGCCCGCTTTGGCGCCGGCGGCCTTGATGCGCTCGAGGGTGCGGTGGAGATGGGGGCCGGCTTCCGGATGGACGGTCAGGATATCGGCGCCGGCGGCGACGAACTCGTCAATATACGGATCGACCGGCGCGATCATGAGGTGGACATCGAAGGGCAGCTTCGTCGAGCCCTTCACCGCCCGCAGGACAATCGGTCCGATAGTGAGGTTGGGCACGAAATGCCCATCCATCGCATCGACATGAATGAAATCGGCGCCGGCGGCGGTCACGGCGGCGATCTCCTCCCCGAGGCGGGCGAAATCGGCGGAGAGGATCGAGGGCGCGACGCGCAACTTCGGCATGCCCGGTCCACTATCGTGATGCGGCGCGCCGGCGCAATTCTTCAAACGGAAAGGTCCCGAAAAAAAGCCCCGCCTTTGGGGCGGGGCAAGGAGGGATATGACCTGCGGCGGCTGAGACGCAGAAGCCGCAGGCTGCCTCGTCCGCTGCAAGCCCTGCGCCGTCCCGAAACGGGAGCGCATCCCGAAACGTGGCCTGAACAGCCGGCGGCCGCGCCTGGTTTGGGACCAGGCGCGGCGCTTTCGACGGGGTGCATTGAGAGACTAAAGGTCTTGGTCGAGGGGCATCGACTGGGGAGACCATCGCCCATCATTGGGGCGGAAGTTTGGCCGAAATCTCAAGAACGTGGTTTAAGAGTCTGTTTTTGTTGGTTAAGCAGCGTTAACGAACGCCTATTTCCGGCGCCCGAAGATGCGCACGGCCTGACGGGCCCGCGCGCTCGCCATGGAGGCGGCGATTACGGCGAGGGCGCCGGCAAGAAGCCCGCCCAGCCACTCGACATCGTAGAGACCGACGCCGAACAGCGAAAAAGCAACGAGCGCGGCAAGGGCCGCCAGAAAGCGGAAGGGCCTGGAGACCGCCTTGCCGACCGCGCGCGCGAGAACCGCGGGCGCCTCAGCGACCGCGCTCACCGCATCCGCCGCCATTGGGCCAGCCGCTGCGATCGCTCGCCTGATGCGCCGCCAGCCGATCAACCCGCCGAGAGCGGCGAGAACCGCCGCACCCGCCGCGAGGAGCCCGGCCTGCCTGGCGATCGCCGGGGCCGCCTCGTCGGCGGCGTGCGCAATGCTGACGGACGGAGGCGCCTGAACGATCTCGGTCGGCGCCGGTTCGGCGGCGAAGGCGGGTGTTGCGGCAGCGCCGACGCCAAGAGCGACGGTGGCCAGAAGCGCGGACTTAAGTCTGGTGATGCCCATGCATGACGAAATGGGGATCGCCGGGGCGGAGTTCAATCGGGCGACGCCCTCAGGGGCTGACCGTCAGCGGGTGACCGGCGAGGAGCCGGTCGATCGTGAGCAGCTTCAGGCCCTCTTCCTGGGCCTGAATAAGCAGCATCTCGTCGAACGGGTCCTTGTGGCCGAGCGGCGTCTGGAGACGGGCGGCGGCGTGAGCGACCGTAATTGGCAGGAAATCGACATTCTCATCCTCCAGTGCGCGCAGAACCTCCGCCGGGTCGAACTCGCTTTTTCGCTCGCCGGAAGCGCGCCGCGCGTTGAACTTGATTGTCATTTCCCAAATCGAAGCCGCGCTGACGAAGAACTCAGCATTCGCACTCGAAAGAACCAGCCTCTCCCCCTCGGAGAACGTGCGCGGAGCGCGCATCAAATTGTAGAGGTAGGAGGTGTCGAGGAGGATGCGCACCGCCGTCAATCCTCGAGGCCAAGCACTTTTCGAGAGAAGGCCGGGTCGTCGAACTCCGCGGGCCAGGGCGGCCCATCTTCGATGCCGAGGCGGCGTCGCGTCGCCTGCAGCCTCTCGAAGTCGATCCCGCCCCTGCGTGGAAAACGGACGAGTTCAACTGCTGGCTCGCCATGCTTCGTGATGATGACGCGTTCGCCGGATTCCGCGGCGGCGACCAACTCCGAAAGCCGGGCTTTGGCTTCGCGCAACGCTATTTTCAAGGGATCAGTCCTTTACCGCCACGCAGATGTAGCCACGCGGGAGACCACCGTCAAGACTACACTGTGGTCACACGTCTGGCCCAGCCAGCCCGCGGCGGCGGGAGGCTGCAATAACGGTGTTCCTGAGAAGGCAGGCGATGGTCATCGGGCCGACGCCGCCGGGCACCGGCGTGATCGCGCCCGCCCGCCTCACGGCGCTCTCGAAATCGACATCGCCGACCAATTTGGCCGCGCCTCCCTCCGCCGCGCGATTGATGCCGACATCGACGACGACGGCGCCTTCCTTCACCCATTCGCCGCGGACGAGACGGGGCCGGCCGACGGCGGCGCACAGAATATCCGCGCGACGGCAATGGTCGGCGAGATCGGCGGTCTTCGAGTGCGCAAGGGTCACCGTGCAGTTTTCGGCAAGGAGCAGCAGCGCGAGCGGCTTGCCCACCAGAATCGAGCGCCCGACGATGACGGCGTTGAGGCCGGCGAGGCTGGCGCGCACGCTCTTTATCAGCATGACCGAGCCTTGCGGCGTGCACGGAACAAGCCCCGGCTCGCCCAGCAGGAGCCGCCCGGCGTTCGTCTCCGTGAGGCCGTCGACGTCCTTGGCGGGGTCGATCTCATGAATGACGCGCGCAGCGCAGATGTGCGGCGGCAGCGGCATCTGGACAAGGACGCCGTCAACGGCGTCATCGGCGTTGAGCCGCCGGACAAGCGCAATGACATCGGACTCGGAAGTCGCCGTCGGCAGACGATGCTCGATCGAGCGCAAGCCTGCAGCCTCGCTCGCTTGGGCCTTGTGGCGGACGTAAACGTCCGAGGCCGGATCGTCGCCGACAAGGACGACGGCAAGGCCCGGCGTCACGCCTTTCGCCTTGAGGCGCGCGGCGGCGGCGGCGACCCGTTCGCGCAGGGCGCCGGCGATCTTCCTGCCGTCGATGATCGTGGCGCTCACCCGGCGCCTCCCTTTTCTGCGGCCTTCTCTGGAGCCGCGACAATGGCGGCGAGCGCCGCGGCGATCTCGCGCCAGTCGCCCGCAACCGCGACCGTCTTCAGCCGGTCCTTCTCGCCTGCGTCAAGCGTCAAACGCGATTTCGGCAAAGCGAGCGCTCCGGCGAGAAGGTCGATGACGGCCTTGTTGGCGCGGCCCTTGTCAGGCGGCGCGGCGACTTTGAGCGCCAGCCGCTCCTCGCCCCCGGGGCCCCGCCACAATCCCTCGATGCAATTGACGCGCGCGTTTGGCGTCACGCGCACGAACACGAGCGCGCCCGCCTCCGCGGAACGAAAGGCGCTGGTCGCGCCCGTCTCAAAGCCCCGAGGACAGGAGCGGACCGAAGACGTAGCGGTTGACGCCGATCTGAAGCGCATTGACGCCGACCAGCAAAAGGATCGGCGAGATATCTATCCCGCCAAGGCTCGGGAGCATCTTCCGGATCGGCGCCAGAGCGGGCTCGGTCAGCGCCCCGCAGGTGCGCCAGACGGCGCTCACGAAGCGGTTGTCGCGGTTCACGACATTGAAGGAGATGAGCCAGCTCAAGATGACGGAAACGAAGATCACCAGAATGTAGAGCTGGATCAGCGCATTGAAGATGTAGGAGATGACGGCCATCGTTCGGTCCTTAAGCTCAGGTCGGCCATAGGCCGCATCGCGCCGGCGCGCAATCTCGGCTCAAAACGGTTTCTCAGCCCGCTTGCACAGGAGCGGCGTCGCCAGGCCCCCGGCGCGCACGAACCCGACGCCGTCGGATTCGAAAATCATGAGCGTCACGTCGGTCGCCATTTCGTCCTTGTCGGGACTGGTCGAGAAGGCGACGTCCTTGCCGGTCCACAAGAGGCGCTCGCCGATGCGTTTCGGCCGGGCCTTGCCTTCCCAGCAGCCGGTATACGCGCAGACCGAATAGGTCCCGCGGCCAGCCCAGATGTCGAGCGGCGTCGACTCGCCCGGCGGCGCCTGCCGGCACCCCTCGTCGGTGCACCAGATCTCAAGCTCGTTGCGGCAATGCCAGCCTGTCGGCGCCCCCGCCGCCAACGCCCCCGCCGCCGCTATCGCCACCAACATTCCCTGATCCTTCCGCTGCGCGCGCTTCACCGATATGGCGCCAGATTGACAGCCCGCAAGCCCGCTCCTAAGAGCCACGGGTTCTGGTTCGGGGCTGTAGCTCAGCTGGGAGAGCGCCGCGTTCGCAATGCGGAGGCCAGGAGTTCGATCCTCCTCAGCTCCACCAGCCTACGTTCATTTCTGGATTTTGCGCTCGTCGCGGCGCGACGGCGCGGAGCGCTTCGGCTCGGCAAGCCAGCTCCGGTTCAACGGAGCGCAGCGCGTAGGCTGCCGCGCCGAAGCGCAGCGAAGGCGGGCCGGTTCGGCCCCTTGGTCCAGACTCCATGACATCTACCCACACGCTTGCCAAAATTTGCCAAATGTAGCACCCTTGCGCCATGAGTACGATGAACGTTTCCCTGCCGGCGCCGCTGAAGGCGTTTGTGGACGACCAGGTCCAGTCGGGCGGCTATGGCACGTCAAGCGAATTCGTGCGCGAACTCATTCGACGGGAGCGCGACCGCCAGTCGCTGCGCGCCATGATCATGGAAGGTGTCCAGTCGCCCGTCGCTGGCTCCGCCGACGCCGCTTATTTCGCGGCGCTGCGAAAAGGCGCGGGGCGGACAGGCAAAGCCGGCGGCCGCAAGAGGTGAAGCCCGTCTTTCGACGGCGCCGGGTCGATCAAGACCTTCGCGACGCCTGCAATTATTATCTGAACGAGGGGGCGCCGGAGGCCGCATCGCGCTTTGTCGATGCGATCGAGGCGACATTTGTCAAGATCGCCGCAAATCCGGCGGCGGGATCTCCCCGCTACGCTATCGAATTGCATGTCCCGGATTTGCGTTTCTGGTTGGTCCCGCGGTTTCCGTATCTGGCGTTCTATCTCGACCTCGAAGATCGTGTCGAAATCGTCCGGGTCCTGCATACGAAGAACGACATTCCTGAATTGATGGGGGAAGCCGCATTTGTGCGTCGGCGCTGACCGAGCCGATGGACACACCCTGCGCAATCCCGGAAAATCAACTCTCCACCCCGATGAGGAGGCTCCGATGGCCGACACCGCCCGCACTTCCCTGACGCCCGAACGGACGCAAGGCGAGAAGGAGCTCCAGCGCCTCTTCGCGGTGCAAAAGGCCGCCTTCGCGCGCGAGCCTTATCCATCGCTCGAAACCCGTAAAGGCCGGCTCGACGCCCTCATCCGCGTCGTCGAGAAGAACGAGGAGCGGATCATCAAGACGGTCAACGCCGATTTCGGCTGCCGGCCGGGCGTTGAGACGCAGCTTGGCGAGACCGTGATCACGGTCGCCGGCGCCAGGGCCGCAAAGCGCGCGCTGGCGCGCTGGATGAAACCCAAATCCGTGACGACGCCGCTGCACATGCTCCCGGCGCGAAGCCGCATCGAGCCGCAGCCCTTGGGCGTCGTCGGCATCATCGCGCCGTGGAATTATCCCGTGCAGCTGGCGCTCGCGCCGGCCGCGGCCGCGCTCGCCGCCGGCAACCGCGTCATCATCAAGCCGAGCGAGCTGACCCCGAAAACCGCTGAACTCCTCAAGGAGATCGTCGCCGCCGAGTTCGCCGAGGACGTGCTCGCCGTCGCCATCGGCGGCGTCGAAACGGGCCAGGCGTTCGCCGAGATTCCCTTCGACCATCTCCTCTTCACCGGCTCGACCGCGATCGGGCGCAAGGTCGCCGAGGCGGCCGCGCGCAACCTGACGCCGACGACGCTCGAACTCGGCGGCAAGTCGCCGGTCATCATCGATGACAGCGCCGACCTCGCCAAGGCCGCGCGATCGATCGCCCACGGAAAGATGTTCAACGCCGGCCAGACCTGCATCGCGCCGGACTACGTTCTCGTGCCGAAAGCCAAACTGGACGCCGCCGTGCAGGCGATTTCGGACGCCGCGCGCAAATTGTTTCCCGAAATCGATACGACGGGCGATTACGCCTCGATCGTCTCCGACCGGCACTTCGCGCGCCTCAAGGGCATGGTGCAGGAAGCGCGCGACGCCGGCTGCAAGGTCGTTGAAATCGGCTCGTCGAACGCGCTCCACCCGCAGCGCAAGCTGCCGCTGACGTTGATCGTCGAGCCGCCCGCGCATATCCGCGCCATGCAGGAGGAGATTTTCGGTCCCGTGCTGCCCGTGCTCTCGTCAGCCGCGCCGGATCAGGCGATCGAGTTCGTGAACAAGGGCGATCGCCCGCTCGCCCTTTACTGGTTCGGCAAGAACGACGCCGCGCGCGACAAGGTGCTGCGCGAGACCGTGTCGGGCGGCGTCACCGTCAACGACACGCTCTGGCATTTCGCGCAAGAGCACCTGCCATTCGGCGGGGTCGGCAAGAGCGGCCAGGGCGCCTATCACGGCGAGGCGGGTTTCCGCACGTTCTCGCACATGAAGCCGGTCTTCTACCAGCAGGGGTCGAGCGGGGCCATGATGCATCCGCCGTATACGGAGAAAACGGCGAGGATCGTCAGCCTCGCCAGGAAGCTGATGTGAGCCGGCGGGGAACGACAGGAACGGTTGCGATCGGAGCGAGTGAGATCCTTCTCAAGGCGCTCAGTCCTTCCCCTCGCCGCCGAAGTCGGCAGAGAGGGGAGCGAGCCTCACGGCGTGCGCGGATGTTCGGCGCCTGTTTCGTGGCAGGGCGGCGCCGCCTCCGGCGCTGCGAACGCGCATGAAATCCTCCACCACGGCCGCAGGCGAATTCGACTACGTCATCGTTGGCGCCGGCTCGGCCGGATGCGTCCTCGCCAACCGCCTCACCGAAAATCCGAAGATCAGCGTCTGCCTTCTCGAAGCGGGCGGCGCGGATTCCAATCCGCTGGTGCACATGCCCTTCGGCGTCGCCATCGGCACCTATCTTCCGCGCTCCGACGCCAACTGGCATTTCGAGACCGTCCCGCAGGTCCATCTCAACGGACGCAAAGGCTATCAGCCGCGCGGGCGCATGCTCGGCGGGTCGTCGTCGATCAACGCCATGATCTATATTCGCGGCGCGAGGCGCGACTATGACCGCTGGGCCGAGATGGGCGCGGCCGGATGGTCGTATGCGGACGTTTTGCCCTACTTCAGGAAATCGCAGGACCAGTCGCGCGGCGCCGACAGGCATCACGCTGTTGGCGGCCCCTTGAGCGTCAGCGACCTGCGCTACAAGAATCCTCTATCGACGGCTTTTCTCGACGCCGCGGCCGAGTTGCAGCTCCCACCCAACGATGATTTCAACGGCGACCGCCAGGAAGGCGTCGGCTTTTATCAAGTGACCCAGA
>JBEBFW010000130.1:0-9159 GCA_040081755.1 Parvularculaceae bacterium | reverse complement strand
GGGACTAGGGACTGGGGATTTGGGACTAGGGAGGCGATGCCGACCGGCGCCTCAATCCCTAATCCCTAATCCCTAATCCCTGATCTTACAGCGCTGCAAGCGGCTCGGCGGCCGTTTCCGGGACGGCCCGCACCAGCAATTTGTCGATGCGGCGGCCGTCCATATCGACGACCTCGAATTCGTAGAGGCCCTTCTTCACGCGGTCGCCGACATGCGGAAGCCGCTGCAATTCCGCGATGACGAGGCCGGCGACCGTCGCATAGGCGCCATCGTCCTCGCCGAGTTCATTGACGCCGACGAGTCGTTCAAAGTCCTCGATCGGCGTGATCCCGTCAATGATCCAGGAGCCGTCCTCGCGCTGTACGGCCGGCTGGAGGCCGTCGCGCGGCGAGAACGCCTTCGCCCCGGCGACAGCGCCAAGAATGTCCGCGGCCGTGACGAGGCCTTCGAGCGCGCCATGTTCGTCAAGAACGACCGCCATGCGCACTTCCGAGGACGACAGCGCTTCGAGGAGGCCGAGCACCGACAGCGAATCGGGAACAAAGCGCGCCTTTCGCATGGCGGCGGCGACATCGAGGCGGCCGTCCGAGGCGAGGCGCGTCAAAAGCTCCTTGGTCTGAACGATTCCGACGACGTCGTCGCTGTCCTCGCGCGTCACGGGATAGCGCGAATGTCCGGAGGCGGAGATTTTCTTCAGGATCTGTTCCGCCGGCTCGTCCGCCCGCATCGACACGATGTCGAAGCGCGGCGTCATGATCGAACGCACGTCGCGATCGCCGAGACTCATGGCCGCGTCCATCATCTCGTGCTCCTCGCGTCCCAGGAGCCCCGTCGAAGCGCCCTCGCGGATAACCGCGCGGATCTCGTCTTCCGTAACGTTGCGCGCGCTTTGCGGAACGCGCAGCAGCGTGAGAACGGCATTCGTGGAGAGGCGGAGAAGGGAGACGGCGGGGAAGAGTAGGGCCGCGAGGAAGCGCATCGGCCGCGCGGCGATCCCGGCGATCGTTTCGGGCGCCGCGAGCGCGATGCGTTTGGGGACTAGTTCGCCGCCCACCCGCGACAGATAGGTGGTGAGCGAAATGACCAGAACGAAGGCGATCTCCCGGTCGTAGGGCGCGAGCGGGGCGAAGCGCGCGACATGCGGCGCAAGGTCGTCAGCGATGGCGGTCGCCCCGTAAGCTCCCGCCACGATTCCGATCAAGGTGATGCCGATCTGGACGGCCGAAAGCAGGCGCGAGGGGTCTTCTAGGAGCTTCAGGGCCGCCTGCGCGCCCTTGTCCCCCTTTTCCGCCCGTGCCTTCAAGAGCGCCGGCTTGGACGAAACGAGAGCCATCTCCGACATGGCGAAAAGCCCGTTGGCGGCGATCAAAATCAGCAAAATGGCTATTTCCATGGAGGGCGGCTTATAGTCGGACTGAGGCCAATGAACAAACCGCAGCCCGGCGTGGTTGACGCACGGCCCCCGGCCGCTAGACTTTCCCCAGTCGCCCTTGCGGGCGTATTTTTTGAGCCTATATATGCTCCAAATGAGCATTATTGCTCGAACTGGGGAACGGCGATGGCGGACGGTCAGGTCAGTGGGGAAGTCGGGGCGGCACTCGCCTTCACGCCGGAAGTGCGCGCAAGGACCGACCACCTTTACCCGCGCGTCGCCAAATTTATCCCAGAGGGCGAATGGCGGCTTTATGCGCCGATCATCGCCGCCATCAACGACCTCAAGAAGGAGCGGGATGCGGTTATCCTCGCCCACAACTACATGACGCCGGAGATCTTCCACTGCGTCGGCGATTTCATGGGCGACAGCCTCGGCCTCGCGAAGAAGGCCGCGGCGACCGAGGCGAAGGTCATCGTCCAGGCCGGCGTACACTTCATGGCCGAGACGTCGAAAATTCTGTGTCCGGAGAAAACGGTTCTGATCCCGGACCTGAAAGCCGGCTGCTCGCTCGCCGCCTCGATCACCGGCGCGGACGTGCGCCTCCTCAAACAGAAATATCCGGGCGCGCCGGTCGTCACCTATGTGAACACCACGGCGGACGTGAAGGCCGAGACCGACATCTGCTGCACGTCGTCCAACGCCGTCGAGATCGTCGAATGGGCGGCGAAGGAATGGGGCTCGGACATCGTGCTGTTCCTCCCCGACCAGTATCTCGCGCGCAACGTCGCGGCGATGACGGACGTGAAGATCGTCACATGGGCGGGGTCGTGCGAAGTCCATGAGCGGTTCACAGCGGAAGACATTCGCGAAATCCGCGCCGGCAATCCCGGCGTCGTCGTGCTCGCGCACCCCGAATGCCCGCCGGAGGTGGTCGCCGAGGCCGATTTCACGGGCTCGACCAGCGGCATGAATCACTTCGTGAAGACGAAGCAGCCGAAAAACGTCGTGCTCATCACCGAATGTTCGATGTCGGACAATGTGGCGGCCGAGAACCCGGACATCTCCTTCGTGCGCCCCTGCAATCTCTGCCCCCACATGAAGCGCATCAGCTTGCCGAAAATCCTGCGCTCGCTGCAGACGATGCAATATGAGGTGACGATCGATCCCGCGATTATGGCGCGCGCCCGCGTGCCGATCGAGCGCATGCTGGCGCTGCCCGTGAAGCGGCAGTCGATGTATTCGCACGAGCGCGCGCCGAAGGTGCTGGCAGTTGAGAGCCGGGCGTAGCGCTTGAGGGATCTTTCTACATCAGCGGGGCGCCCCGTCGCCATCCTTCGTGACGGCGCTCTGCGCCTCCTCAGGATGAGGCCTTTTTTTTTGGAAGAATGTGACAGCCTCATCCTGAGGAGCGATGCGCGGCGTCGCGTCGCGAAGGATGCTGTTCTGCGAATCCGCGCACGGCGCGCCGGCCGCTCACATGGCTGAGGCACCCGACATCCTCATCGTCGGCGCCGGCGTCGCGGGGCTTTACACCGCGCTGAAGCTCGGGCCCCGCCCAGTGACCGTGCTCACCGCGCGCCCGCTCGGCGAGGCGAGTTCGTCCGTCTGGGCGCAGGGCGGGATGGCGGCGGCGATCGGCGCCAACGACAGCGTCAATCTCCATCTCGCGGATACGCTCGGCGCCGGCGCCGGGCTTGTCGACGCCGAAGCCGCGAAGATATTAGCCGAAGGCGGCGCCTTCGCGGTCGAGGAGCTGACGCGCTACGGCGTCGCCTTCGATCGCCATGCGGACGGTTCGTTGAAGCTCGGGCGCGAAGCCGCCCATTGCCGCGACCGCATCGTGCACGCGACCGGAGATCGGGCAGGGGCCGCCATCATGGAGGCGCTGATCGGCGCCGCGCGCAAGGCCGCGCACATCACGATCCTCGAACGGGTCGTCGTAGAGGATCTCCTCCGCGACGACGACGGCGCCATCGCCGGCGTTCTCTCTTTCGATGTCGCGAATGGAAAACGCCTCGCCATGCGCGCGGCGGAGACGGTTCTCGCGACCGGCGGCCTTGGCGGGCTCTATGCCGTCACCACCAATCCGACGCCGGCGCAGGGCCATGGCCTCGCCTTCGCGGCGCGCGCGGGCGCCGTCATCCGAGATCCAGAATTCGTGCAGTTCCACCCGACGGCGCTCGACATCGGCGTCGATCCGGCGCCGCTCGCGACCGAGGCGTTGCGTGGCGACGGCGCGCTGCTCGTCAACGAGGACGGCCGCCGCTTTATGCCGGACTATCACAAGGGCGGCGAACTTGGCCCCCGCGATGTCGTGGCGCGCGCCGTCGAAGCCGAACGCGCGGCGGGGCGTGGCGCCTTTCTCGACGCCCGTCAGGCGATCGGCGCGAAGTTTCCGACGAGCTTTCCGACCGTCTTCGCCGCCTGCCGGAGCGCGAATATCGATCCGAGGACGGAATTCATGCCGGTGGCGCCGGCGGCCCATTATCACATGGGCGGCGTCATGACCGATCTCGACGGCCGCTCCAGCCTTGAAGGCCTCTCCGCCGTCGGCGAAGTCGCCTCGACCGGTGTGCATGGCGCCAACCGCCTCGCCTCGAACTCGCTGCTCGAAGCCGTCGTCTTCGGGGCGCGCATCGCCGAACGTCTCAGCGGCGCCGAATTCCGCGCCGCAAAAGCAGCGTGCGCCCCGGCGGATCGCATTCCGCTCGCGTCGAAGCCCGCGCCAGCCGCCGCGATGGCGATTCTGCGCGCCGCCATGTCGAAGGGCGCCGCGCTCATCCGCACCGAGCAAAGCCTCCTTGAGACTATCGACGTCATTTCGGCCCTGCGCGAGCATGGCGAGATGACGAGCGGTCTCAAAAGTGCGCTCGCTTCCGCCGAGCTCATCGCGCAAGGCGCTCTCGATCGCGAGGAAAGCCGTGGGGCCCACACGCGCGCCGATTATCCCCAGACGGATGAAGAGCGGTTCCACACGGAGCTATCCGTGGACGTGTCTGAGATTGATATGGTGGCGGTGTGACGACCAGATCGGCAACCGGCAATCGGCAACCGGCAACCGGAAGGAAGAAGGGCGCCCGGTTGCCGATTGCCGGTTGCCGGCTGCCCACTTTCCATACCGACGACGCCGTCCGCCGCGCGCTGAAGGAAGATCTCGGCGATGCAGGGGACATCACGACGGCGGCCTGCATCCCGGCGAGCGCGCGCTCAAAAGCGGTCATTGCCGCCCGCGCGCCGGGTGTCATCGCCGGAATCGATCTCGCGCTCGCGGCGTTCCGCCTCGTCGATCCGGCAATCGGCGTCGCAGTTGAACAAGGCGATGGCGCGCGCGTCGCCAAAGGCGGCGTCGTCCTGCGCCTTGAAGGTCCCTCGCGCGGCATTCTGACCGCCGAGCGTGTGGCGTTGAATTTTCTGGGACATTTGTCGGGCGTGGCGACAGCGACGGCAGCGCTCGTCGAAGCGGTAAAGGGAACCAAAGCGAAGATCGTCTGCACCAGGAAGACAACGCCAGGGCATCGCGCGTTCGAGAAACACGCCGTCAAATGCGGGGGCGGCTTCAATCACCGGTTCGGGCTTTATGACGCGATGATGATCAAGGACAATCATATCGTCGCCGCCGGCGGACTAGAGAAAGCCCTAGCCGCCGCCCGCGGCGCCGCCGGCCATCTTGTGAAAATCGAGATCGAGGTTGATAGCCTTGCCGGCCTCGAAGAAGCGCTCGCCGCCGGGGCTCAGGTTGTCCTGCTCGACAACATGTCCGTCAACGACATGAAGAAGGCTGTCGCGCTGAACAAAGGGCGCGCCGTCCTCGAAGCCTCCGGCAATGTGACCCTCGCAACGGTCCGCGCCATCGCCGAGACGGGCGTCGATGTCATCTCCTCGGGATGGATCACGCATTCTGCGCCAAACCTCGATCTCGGGCTCGACTTCCTGTAGCTGCGCCTCACGGAATGTGACCCTTGGCACTTATTTCGGCGCCGGATTGGGCCGTACGTTGCTACCGAAAAACGGAGCGCGTCGTGCCAAGCGAGTCTCTTCACAAATGGGCAAATACGTTGGGCTCGATAGGCACCTTTGTGTCTTCCTTGGTCGCCGTAGGAGTTGCGTTTTTCGCTTGGAATACCGCGCGAGGCAAGGCGGATGTTCCGAAAGAGTCAAGCGACCCTGTTTTGGAATCTTTGACATCCGGCAGCGATGCGCAACCTGCCGGCGGAAACAACTCCTTCGGGCAGTGGATTACCGTGACAGGAGAACAGACCGCTTCAACCGATGGCTTTGCCAGGGCATCGTCGCAAGGCAACAATGCAGCCAGAGGGGTACAGATTCAGGTTTACGCAGAAGGCGGTTGGAAGACGGTCGCTCGGTCACCGACCATCTACTCTACCGTCATTGCCCCGATCGCAGAGGGAAGCCGCTGGCGAGCTACTGCAATGGACGGTGGGGGGAAACCAGGTATTAGCTGGATGCCCCAGCAATAGCTCGTCCTACAGCGATATTGCATCGCGGGCGCCCGCAAGGGAGCATCCAACCGACCGTCTTGCTTGAGCTTATGTTATGTCGCCTTGAGCCGTCCGCCGATGCGGATGGCCTCGGCGCGCACAGCAAGGCCTGTCCGCGCATCGGTCTCAACGACAAACCCGCAGAGCGTCGCCGGGCCGGCTGCCGGCGCCATGCGCCCCGATTGCATCTTGGTGGTGAAACGATAGAGCGGCTCGCTCTTCTCCATGCCGATAACGCTGTCATAGTCGCCGCACATGCCGAGATCTGTCATATAGGCGGTTCCGCCTGAAAGTATGTGATCGTCTGCTGTCGGAACATGGGTGTGCGTTCCGAAGACCATGCTGGCGCGCCCGTCGAGAAAATGACCCATGGCGTATTTCTCGCTCGTCGCCTCGGCGTGAAAATCGACGACGATCGCCTCGGCTTCCCTGCCAAGCTTCACGTCGGCGACGGCAGCGTCGACCGCTGCGAAGGGGTCGTCGATCGATGCCATGCCGCGCTGCCCCTGCGCGTGGACGACCAGAACATCGGCGCCGGCCTTCGTTCGGTAGAGGCCGGAGCCGCGTCCCGGATTGGCGGTCGGAAAGTTGATGGGCCGCAGCAGGCGCGGCTCGCGATCGTAGATGTCGAGTTCCTCGCGCTGATCGAAAGCGTGATTGCCAGTCGTGAGCGCATCGGCGCCCGCTTCAAGAAATTCCTCGCAGATGCGCGCCGTCACGCCGAACCCGCCAGCGGAGTTCTCGACGTTCACAAGGAGAAAATCGAGCGCGAGCGATTTTCGCAACGCGGGAAGGCTGTCGAGGAGGGCGATGCGGCCCGAGCGCCCCATCACGTCGCCGAACGCGGCGATACGCATTCAATGCCTTTCTAGGTGGACGTCGTTCTCACCGCCCGGCGCTCTGTGACGACCCAGTCCAGCCTCTGGTCTAGGGGTCCCGAAGGCAGCGCGTCAACTTCCTGCGCCCCATAGCCGAATCCGACCGCCAGCACTTCGCCTCCTACGCGCAAGGCCGCCAGCGTTCGATCGTAATAGCCGCCGCCATAGCCGAGACGGTCGCCCCTGGGCGTGAAAGCGAGAAGAGGAACGACGATAATATCGGGGCGTAGCGTCGGCGCCGCAGCGGGCGGCGTCATGGTGCCGAAACGGCCGGCGACGAGCGGCGCCTCGCCGTCATGCGCGCGAAATGTCAGGGGGGCGTTCCTGCTTATTATAACCGGCAGCGCGAGCCTTGCGCCTCGCTCCCTCAGCGACGACGCCAGGAGCCCGGTGTCAAGCTCATCCTTAAGCGGATGATAGAGGGCGATGACCGCGCCGGGCGCAAAAGCCATGCGCGCCAGAAAGTGCGCCGCCGCGTGGCGCGCGGCGTCAGGCCGTGCGCTTGCGGCGCCCGCCCGCACGGCCTTCATCTTTTCGCGAAGTATGTGTTTTGGATTCAGGAATCCGGCGATCGGCGGCAGCATACTCGCTCCAGTGCTTCCGCCATTAGGGTTCGGCGGGCTCGGCTTTCAAGAGGGGACCGACAAGATCGACGCGATTGGTCCAGACGCCGCCCGGAAAATTCCGGGGGATGCGACCCGCTTGCTCCAGCGTGTCTACGCCGGCCGTGCCCGGATCACCCCGCTCGTAGGGCCCTATGACATAAACCTCGCTCCCGGCGGCGTGCATGCGCTCGACGAAACGGTTCGGCCAGCCCCAGCCGAGAAAGGCGTAGTTCATCGGCACAAGGACGATGGTGTTGCGGCAGGCCTTCGGCGTCCGCCCGAGCCAGCCGATCTTCAGATAGCCGAACATGCAGGTCGTGTATTGCCGGCGCCCCATGACCCGCAATTCAGGCATTGCCTCCAACAGGGCCCGCATGGATCGGTCGCCGCCATAGGACGTGAGCAGGGCGCGCCGCGCCGGCGGCAGTTCCTTCAGGCGCGCGGCCAGGAGCTCGCCGGTTCTTCGATCGTTCGCCTTGATGTTGATGAGAAAGCGCTTGTCCGGAAAGCGCGCCAGGGCCTCGTCCAGCGTCGGCATGGCGCCCTTGAACTTGCCCCGAAATGGAAACGTCTTGCCGCCGTCGGCGGTGTAGCCGTGACCGATATCGAGGGTCTTCAGATACGCCATGGATTGCTCGCGTGTGACGCCGGATCCGTTCGTGCGGCAGTCGAGCGTCCAGTCATGGAAGACAGCGAACTCTCCGTCTGTTGTCGGATGAATATCGAACTCGACGACATCGGCGCCCACAGCGAAGGCCGCCGCGATGCTGTCGATCGTGTTTTCGAGGTAGGGATGCTCGGGCGCATCGATGCGTGTCGCCGTGCAGGTTTTGTTGGTCAGGCCCTCTCGATGGTAAGTTTGAGCGAGGCCGCGATGGGCCAGCACTGTGATCGGCGCGCTGTAGGACGACCAGAAACTCGCGTTCGCAAGCCATACGCCGGCGACGGCGATGACAATCGCCGCAAGCAGTCGGCCCAACCACGCAATCATGCGAACCTCACGGCGCCCGGAGCGGAGACGCCGCGCCTGGGTCCCTCGGGTAGCCGGGCTGGTTAGGCGAATTGATGGTCGCCCAAGCCCCCAAAGCGCCGCCCTGGCCGTCGGACTTCTGATTCGCCCTGGACCCTAAGGTTCAGGTGGGCGCCGCATGACGAGGACCACGGTCCCCGCCAGGAGCAGCTCCCGTTCTGTGAGATACGGCCCCGGGGAAAGTCGTCCAGACGCGCCGGGCAGCGATGCTGAAGATAGGCGCCTCCGGCCTTCGGGTAAAGGCGCCAACGGCGATCAATTCGCATGCCGATAGATCCCGACCTGCGTGTCGCCATAGGCGCGCCGGTCAATCTCCGCAAAGCCATCAACGGCGGCGGCGATTTCGTCCTTCGCTTGTTCGACGATGACGACGGCGCCTGGAGCGAGCCAGTCGCCGCTCCTCAGCGCCGCCATCGCCGGCGGCGCCAGGTCCTTGCGATAGGGAGGATCGAGAAAGGCGACAGAGAAATGGGGACCGACGCCGGCAGGTTTCGAGCCCAGGGACGTCGCCGAGCGCCGGTGCACCCGTGTCGCGCCGAAGAGGCCGAGGGCCTCGACATTGTCGCGAATGGCGCCGCGGGCGGCCGCATCTACTTCCACAAACAGGCAGAAGGCCGCGCCGCGCGAGATCGATTCGAGCCCGCAAGCGCCCGAGCCGGCGAAGAGGTCGATCACGCGAGCGCCGTCGAACGAAAAACCGCTGCGGTGCGAGAGCAGGTTGAAGATCGATTCTCGCGTGCGGTCGGCTGTAGGACGCGTCGCCGCGCCTTTT
>JBEBFW010000129.1:0-9163 GCA_040081755.1 Parvularculaceae bacterium | reverse complement strand
TAAGAGACAGCAAAGCGCCTTTCGATTCCGATTTCTCGCTCGACAGCGCCGACCGCCTCTACTGCACCGAGCTCGTCTGGCGGGCGCTCTCGGCCGGCCTCGGGGCGGACGCCGTGCCGGACAAGAGCGAGCGGCAGGGCCGCATCTATGTGGCGCTGGACGACTTGCAGAAGAGCCCGAAACTGAGCGAGGCGTGGCGCTTCCTGCGCCCATAAGGCTCAGCAGCGCGGCGGCGCTATCGCAACATCACCCAGCACACGCCCGCGATAATCACGGCAAAGACAATATCGAGCGCGAAGCCTTCCTTCACCATGCGCATCATGGGGAAGCGGCCATAGGCGTAGACGATGGCGTTGGGCGCGGTCGAGACGGGGAGCATGAAGCCCGAAGAGGCGGCCATCGTCGCCGGGACCATGAGGAGGGCGGGGTCGATCCCGGCGCCCTGCGCGCCCGCCGCCAGAACCGGGAGGATCAAAGTCGCCGTCGCCGTGTTCGAGGTGAGCTCGCTCATGAGGGTGACGGTGAGGCAGACAATCAGCATCAGGAGGAACAGGGGCATGTCCTTCGCGCCGGAGAGCTGCTGGCCGAGCAGCGCCGAGAGCCCGCTTTTCTCGAAGGCGAGCGCGATGCAGATGCCGCCGGCGAAGAGGAGGAGCATGCCCCAGGGGATGTCGCCCGCGGACTTCCAGTCGAGGAGCGCCTCGCGCCGGCCGTCGCGCACTTTCCCGTTCGGAATGAGAAACATGGCGAGGACCGCGAGAAGAGCGACCGTTGAATCGCCGGCGTCCTTGATGCCAGTGAGGCCCGCCCAGCCGCCGAAGGGGTCGGTGCGCGTCACCCAGAGGAGAATGGCGCCCGCGAAGACCATGAGCGTGCGCGCCTCGCCCGTGGTCCACGCTCCAACCGAGGGAAGCGAGATTTTCTCCGTGCTCTTGATGTTCCGTGATAGCCATGCGGCCGCGATCGGAATGCCGATCAAAACGACGGGCACGCCGGTCTTCATCCAGTCGAGAAAGCCGTAGTCGGCGCCCGTCGTCTTCTCGTAGATGCCGGCGAAAATGACGTTGGGCGGC
Source organism: Parvularculaceae bacterium (assembly GCA_040081755.1). Classification (GTDB taxonomy): domain Bacteria; phylum Pseudomonadota; class Alphaproteobacteria; order Caulobacterales; family Parvularculaceae; genus Amphiplicatus. The sequence continues at coordinate 8,090 of JBEBFW010000129.1, read as the reverse complement.
GTGCCGATGAGCGTGCCGACCCCGCCGATCGACGCGGCGTAGGCGATGCCGAGAAGAACGGGCGCGTCAAGGCTGCGATCGTCCGTACGCGCCAGAATGGCGAGCGCGATCGGCGTCAGCATCAGGCAGGTCGCGGTGTTCGAGATCCACATCGAGATGATGGCGCCGGTGATCATGAAGGCGAAGACGAGCCGCCCGCCGGAGCCGCCCACGACGCGGATCATATAGAGCGCGAGGCGCTCATGAGCGCCGGAGCGCTCCAGGGCCTTCGACAGCATGAAGGCGCCCATGAGGAGGACGATCACATGATCGCCGAGGGCCAGCGCCGCCTCGCGATGGGTCAAGACGCCGAAGACCGGAAAGAGCGCGAAGGGGACAAGCGAAGTCGCCGGAATGGGCAGCGCTTCCGTCACCCACCAGGCGGCGGTCAACACCGTCACTGCGATGGTTGCGCAGACCGCGTAAGGTTGTCCGGCGAGCGCCGCGAGCCCGCCGGCAGCCCCCGCCAGCACAATTCCGCCGATGGCGCGCAACGGTTTCATGTCGGCGGACTAAGCCTCGTTCGCCGCTTTGTGTCCATCCGCCGGCGCCGAATTCGAGATTGCCTTCAAGGCGCGCATCAATAGAGTGCGCCGGCGCGGCGGAGGGCCCCATGCGAATTCTCTTCTCACTGACGGCGGCGGCGATGGCGCTTGTCGCCCCCGCTGCGGCGGAGCCCGATGGCGCCGCCTTCGCCGCCTTCGTCGCGGGCGACTACGAGAAATCCGCAGAACTCGCGCTCGCGGCGAAGGGCGCCGATAATCATGCGCTCGCCGCCCGCGCGATGAATGCGCTCGCCTATTTCGAGGAGGGGCGGAAGGAATCGCGAAAGCTGGCTGAGCGCGCTCTCGAATACGCGGAAATTGCGATCAAGGAGGACCCAAGCCTGCCCGAGGGACACCTGCAGGCGGCGATCGGGCTCGGTCTGCGCGGGGCCAGAATGGCGCCCGCCCGCGCCTTCATTGCGAATGTGCCGAACCGCGTGCGCAACTATCTCGACGCCGCGCTGAAGCTCGATCCGAACAATCAATGGGCGCTCTCGACCTCGGCGGCCTGGCGCCTTGAGGTGGCGAGGCGCGGCGGCGGCAAAGCCTATCACGCCGTGCCGGAAGAGGGGTTCACGGAGTTTCAGAAAGCGCGAGCGATCGCTCCGCAAAGCGTCATGATCGCCTATGAGTGCGCGCTACGGCTTCTCGCCAGCGGTCGAGCCGAATGGCGCGAGGTCGGCCTCGACGCGCTCGATGCCGCGCTCGCCAGTCCGGCGACGACCGCCTTTGACCGGAGCGTTCAGGAGCGCGTGCAGGCCTTCAAGGCCGCGATCGGCAACGGCGGCGACGCTGAAGCCGCGTTCATCGCGGCGCAGCCTTGAGCCATGATCGTGCTCTACAAGATTCTGCCGGCCGCCGCCGCCGGGCGCGGCGTCGGCGCCAGCGTTCCGTGGTCTGACGATGACCGGCGCGACGGGTTCATGCACCTATCGACGGCCGCGCAGGTGCTGGAGACGGCCAACCGTCATTTCGCCGGGCAGCCCAGCCTTGTCGCTCTCGAAATCGACGCCGCGCTGGTCGAAGGAGATCTCCGCTACGAGACCAGTCGCGGCGGCGCACTCTTTCCTCATCTCTACGGCGCCTTGAAGCGCGAAGCCGTCGTCGCCGTCCGCGCGCTCGTGAAGGACGACGAAGGAAAATTCGCCTTCGCCGCGGGCGATGGCGGTCAATGAGCGCGCTCGCGTCCTTCGCCGATATTGGAGCGCGCGTGCTGCGCCTCATCGACCCGGAGCGCGCGCACGCCATGACGGTCCGGCTCGTGGCGTCAGGCCTCGCGCCGCATACGAAGATGGAGCCGGACTCCCGTCTTGAAATGAGACTGGGCGGGCTCGTCTTTCCGAACCCCATCGGTCTCGCCGCCGGCTTCGACAAGAACGCAGAAGTCGCGGACCAGATGCTGGGGCTCGGCTTCGGTTTCGTCGAGGTTGGCGCCGTGACGCCGCGGGCCCAGCCCGGCAATGCGAGGCCGCGGGTCTTTCGCCTGACCGAGGACCTCGCGGTCATCAATCGCTACGGCTTCAACAATGACGGTCTTGAGACGATCGCCGCAAGGCTGGCGCAGCGCAGGAAGAGCGGAATAGTGGGCGTCAATCTCGGCGCCAACAAAGAGAGCGCCGACCGCATCGAGGATTTCGTCACAGGCGTTCGCCGCCTCGACGGCCTCGTCGGTTTCTATACGGTCAATGTTTCCTCGCCGAATACGCCGGGCTTGCGCGCGTTGCAGGGCAAAGCGGCGCTGGTCGAATTGTTGACGCGGGTCATCGCCGCGCGCGATGCGCTTGAAGCCAAGGCCCCTGTGTTTCTCAAGGTCGCGCCGGACCTTTCCGACGAAGACAAAGCCGACATCGCCGACACCGCGCGCGCGGCGCGCGTCGATGCCCTGGTTGTTTCAAACACGACCGTCGCGCGGGCGGCGACGCTCAGGAGCCGGCATGCTTCCGAAAAAGGCGGCCTCTCCGGAGCCCCGCTTTTCGAGCCCTCGACGCGTCTTCTGGGCGAGTTTCATGCAGCGCTCAAAGGCGCCGTTCCGCTGGTCGGCGTTGGCGGCGTCGCCACCGCGCGCGACGCTTACGAGAAAATTCTCGCGGGCGCGTCGCTGGTGCAACTCTACACGGCGCTGATCTACGAGGGTCCGGGTCTTGTCCGCCGCATCGTCACTGAATTGCCGGCGCTGCTCGCGGCCGACGGATTCAAGTCGCTTGGCGAGGCGGTGGGCGCCGGGGCGGCTATCGCGGCACGGCCGCGAAGTTGAAGGCGGTCGCCGGATAGCGACGGCAGAAATTGAAGCAGTCCCGGGTCAGGTCGGCGTGCCCGAAGACGAAGTTCCTTACCGTGAAAACGCGGTAGCCGAACCGGCCAGTCAGAACGTCGAATGGGTTCTCGTCCGCGTCGGTCTCGGCCAGGGAAGCGCCGCACTCGAACAGGATGACCGGGCGGTCGCGCTCGATCAGCCCGGCGCCGCCCTTGAGGACGGCGGTTTCGGCGCCTTCGACGTCGAGTTTGATGAGGCCGATCGGGGGCCCGGTAAGGGCGATGGCGTCAAGCGTCTGCGCATCGACCGCGATCTCCCGCACGTCGCGAGCCTCATCGCGCGCGCGCCAATGCGCGCCGAGCCCGCTGCAGGCCGAGCGTTCGAGGTCCTCGACGAAAACTGACTTTCCGGCTCGTTCGGCGAGGGCGCACTGGAGGATCGTCGCGTTCGGAAACTTGCGGCGCAGCGGCCCGGCCTTCCACGCGAGCGGCTCGACGGCGAGATGCGCGCCGAGCGGCGCGAAGCGCTCGAATGCGCGTAAGAACAGCCCGATATGAGCGCCGACATCGATGCAGTTCATCGATGGCGTGACGACGCGTCGAACGGCTTTGAACTGATAGTTGTTCTCGTAATAGATCGCAGAGAGGGCCGGATGGAGCGCGGTGCGCACCAGCGGCGCAATCTGATGGCTCAATCCGAAGGCCAGCGGCTCAAGCGGCGAGCCGAGCAGGAGGCGCTTCAGCGCAAGAGACGCCCGCTCGGCAGCCGTGCCGCGCGACGCGTCGGCGTTTGAGAGCCCGGTCGATCCGAACGATGTGACTGCGGTGCCGCCGAGGTCGCTCAATCCGCCGACTTCCAATCAAAGATGACTTTGGGCCGCCATCGTGGCGCCGCAGCCTTTCAGTTGGATTAAGCCTGCATTCTTGCCATGCCGGCCGCGCCCCATTAGCTCTCCGCCATGGGTCTTGATCTTTTTGACACATGGAGCCGGGCGAAGCGCCCTTTCACGCCTGCTGATCCCGCGCGGGTGACCATGTATGTGTGCGGACCGACCGTTTACGATCACGCCCATATCGGGAATTTCCGCGCCGCGGTTGTCTTTGACCTCTTGTTCCGCATGCTGCGCTTCCATTACGGCGAGGGCGCCGTCATCTATGCGCGCAATTTCACCGACATAGACGACAAGATCATCCGAGCCGCGCGCGAGTCCGGCGAGCCGATTGAGGCGCTGACGGGGAGATTTGCGCAAATCTATCGCGACGAGACGCGCGCCTTCAACAATCTGCCGCCGACCATAGAGACGCTGGCGACCGGCCATATCGGCGAAATGATCGCTCTCGTCGAAAAACTCCTCGCGGCGGGCTTTGCCTATATCGCGCAGGGTCACGTTCTCTTCGCCGTCGATCTCTATAAGGATTATGGCCGGCTATCCGGCGCCGACACCGATGAGATGCTGGCGGGCGCCCGCGTCGAGGTCGCGCCCTACAAGAAGAGCCCTGCCGACTTCGTCTTGTGGAAGCCGTCCGCCGCGAACGAGCCGGGCTGGGAGAGCCCCCCCCACTGGAAGATCGGGGCGCGCGGCCGCCCTGGCTGGCATCTTGAGTGCTCGGCCATGATCGAGAAGGCGCTGGGGACGACCATCGATATCCATGGCGGCGGACAGGACCTCCGCTTTCCCCACCACGAGAACGAGATCGCGCAGTCGGCCTGCGCGCATGGCGGCGCGCCGCTCGCGCGCTACTGGGTGCACAACGGCTTCCTCAGGATGGGCGCCGACAAGATGTCGAAGTCGCTCGGCAATGTGGCGCTGCCGCGCGACCTGCTGAAGGAGTGGCCAGGCGAGGCGCTGCGCTTTGCGTTGCTCTCCGCACAGTACCGCCAGCCGCTCGAATGGACGAATGAGCTTCTCGAGCAGTCGAAGCGCCAGCTCGACCGCTTCTATCGCCTATTTCTCGAAACGCCCGTCGCCGCCGCCGCACCGCCCGCGTCGATCCTCATGGCGCTCGACGACGATCTCAACACGCCCGAGGCGATCGCCGGTCTCCATGAACTGCGCGACATCGCGGTGCAGATGACGGGCGATGCGAAATTGCGCGCGCTCGCCTCGCTGAAATCAGCGGGCGAATTGATGGGCCTCTTTGCGAGCGATCCGGCGCAGTGGTTCAAGGCGAGATCTGGAACCGCCCCGACGGGCCCGGACGATGCTGAGATCGAGCGTCTCATCGCCGAGCGGGCCAGCGCGCGCCTCGCCAAGGATTTTGCGCGCGCTGACGGCATCCGCGACGATCTCCTGAAGCAGGGCGTCGTCCTTGAGGACGGCCCCAAGGGCGCAACCTGGCGGCGCAGGTAAGAGTTCGCTCAATGCGCCGCCGATAACCTGAGGATCGCTATGATCACCATCCGAAAAAGCATCGATCGCGGCCGGCGCAATCATGGCTGGCTCGATGCGCGCCATACTTTCTCCTTCGGCGACTATCGCGACCCGGCCCAGATGGGATTTCGCAGCCTCAGGGTCATCAACGAGGACGTGGTGGCGCCCGGCGCGGGCTTCGCGCCGCACTCCCATCGCGACATGGAGATCGTGACCTATGTGCTGGAGGGCGGCGTCAAGCATGAGGATTCGACCGGCGGCGGCGGCGTCATCCGGCCGGGCGAAGTGCAGTACATGTGCGCAGGCTCAGGCGTCACCCACTCGGAGGTGAACGCCTCGCCGAGCGAACCCCTGCACCTTCTCCAGATCTGGCTCTTGCCCAACGCCAAGGATCTGAAGCCCGGCTATGCGCAGAAATCCGTCAGCGCGGAGATCGACGGCCGGCTCGCCGCCATCGTCTCCGGTGATGGGCGGGACGGCTCGATCAAGATCAATCAGGATACGGTTCTTTATGCGGCCCGCCTCAAGGAAGGACAGGAGGTCGTCCTGCCGCTCGCCGCCGAACGCTTCGGCTGGCTGCAGATTGCGCGCGGCGGCGCCGAGATCGGCGGCGCCGTCATGCAGGCCGGCGACGGCGCCCGCTTCGAGGCCGAGGCGGGGCCGAAACTGAAGGCGCTTGGCTTGGCGGAGATCCTCTTTTTCGACCTCCCCTGACGGCGTTCGCCACGACTTGAGCGGCCGTCCGGACCCGCGCCGGACCTGGTTCCTCACCCGAATTCAGCTGGCGCCGTTCGTGCTTGGGTTGAGCGATCACGCCTCGCCTTCGCACAGCTTTGAGAGTTAACTTATGGGCATGCCGCTGAAGGGAACGTCTGAGATCGACGACGAGGCGCCCGCCGCCGAAGGGGTCAATCCGGTTCTGACCGCCGCCGCTGTCGAGCGCGAGACGGTCGGAGACCGGCTTGCGTCAGCGCGCAAGGCCAAGGGTCTCAGCTATCAGGACGTCTTCAACGGCACCAAGATCAAGATCGCCAATATCGCCTCGATCGAAACCGGTGACCGGGCCGCACTGCCCGCCGTGCCCTTCACCGCGGGATTCGTGAAGGCTTACGCGCAGTTTCTGGGGCTCAATCCCGAAGAATACGGCGCCGCCTATCGCGCCGAATGCGGCATCGCGCCTTCTGCGTCGCTCCCGCCGGCGGAGGCGGGCGCAGCTTCTCCAGCGGCGCCCCCGGTCGCGCCGCCGCGCAGATTTGCGCCCGTCATCGAGGCGCCGGCATCGCTGCGAAGCCGCGGCGTCATCGGGCCTGAGAACTACGTGTCCTATTTTGGAATCGGCGCGACCGTGTTGTGCGCGCTCTGGATCGGCGCGCGGGTCGTTGCGCCGAAGGGCGAGCGGGCGACGCCCGTCGCGCGCGTCGAGGCCGCAATTGCCACGGCGCCATCAACGCCGGCCCCGACGATCGCGCCGCCGATGGCTGGTGACATCCTTGGGCAACAGATCCCGGCGGCGATTGAAGATGCGGCGCCTGTCGTGGCGGCGACATCCAGTGAAGTGGTTGCGCCCGAAGCGACAGCCGAGCCATCGCCTCGCCTGAAGGTCGAACCGCAAGAAGAGCCGCGCACGGACCCGGCGGACGAAGAGAGGCCGACGCTGGAGACGGCCGCGCAGGAGACCAACCGGCCAGCCTTCACCGAGGCGAACGATGGCGAGGAGGAAGCGCCGGCCCTCGACTCCGGGGCTTCGGAGGCGACCGCTGTCGCGGAGGCGCCCCCATCGACGACCGCCGACATCCCGCCAGTTGAAACAGAGTCGAGTGAGGCAGCTGTCGCCGGTCCGCCTGCGGATGAAGTCGGGCCTGCAGCTGTCGATGCGCCAACCGCAGATCCGGTCGCGCCGGCCACAACTCCCGCACCCTCGCCGGCTCCGGCGCCGGCCGTCGCGGAGCGGGCGACAACGCCGGGCGTCGTCGAAGCGCGCATGACTCGCAACGTCGCCCCTCAATATCCGGAGCGCTGCGCGAGCCGCGCGCAACCGTCGGAGGCCGTGGAAGTCGCCTTCGCGATTACAGCGGAGGGCCGACCGGCCGGCGTCCACGTGACGCAATCGTCAAACGCCTGCTTCAATTCGGCCGCCGTCGACGCCGCCTACGACATGCGCTTCTCGCCGCGCACCGAGAACGGCGCGCCGGTCGCCGAAGACGCGAGGCGCGTGACCTTGAAGTTCGTTCGCTGACGCCGAGGCGCTGAAGCCCCAGCGGCGCGGGGGAGTTGATTTCCGGCCGAAAATCGGGGCTATCTGCGGCCTTGCAACAACGCAAGCGAACCCTCATGGCCGACGATTTTCCCGACCGCCTCAGCGTCAACCCGAAGAGCCCGTTCTACAACGAAGATCTTCTCGCGCGCGATGTCGGCGTCCGCTTCAACGGCCAGGACAAGACCAATGTCGAGGAGTACTGCCTCTCCGAGGGCTGGGTGCGCCTCGCTGTCGGCAAGACGCTGGACCGCAAAGGCAATCCGCTGACGCTGAAGCTCAACGGCAAGGTGGAGCCTTATTTCCGCAAGCCGCAGGAAGCGGGCTGACTTTGGCGCGCCGGAGCGCGTTTATTGCGCTGGGGAACCTGGCGATGACATCACCGGCCTACGACACCGACGACCAGCGCTGGGAGGCGAGCCGCGCCCGCTCGCCCGCCGCGGCCCACGCCTTCTACATTTGCGTCAGAACGACGGGCGTCTACTGCATTTCGACCTGCGCCGGGCGGCCCTTGCGCAAGAACGTGTTCTTCGTTTCGAGCCGGGCCGAGGCCGAACGGGCCGGCATGCGCGCTTGCAAACGCTGCAAACCGGACGGGCATCGCTGAAAAGTCAGCGGCCGGTGCCT
>JBEBFW010000323.1:0-2373 GCA_040081755.1 Parvularculaceae bacterium | reverse complement strand
GTGGTGCAGAGCTGGTATCGGCAGGTGAACGCTCAGATCGGCGCGAAATCTTATTACTACTACCCCGGGCTGCTTTTCGATATGCAGCAGGAACCTGCGGAGATTTACAGCTACACGCGGGAGCATCCGGATATTGCGGAGCAGCTATCGGGATGGATCACCAAAGGTAAGGCGGAGTTGGAGACGGCAGCGAAGTGAGCCCGCCGCGCGCGGCGGGCCATAGACCTCATGCTCCGCGTGAAGTCTATGGTCCGCTTTATTCGATGACTACGCGGACCCGGCTGCCGGGTACGACGCTGGTGCCGACGGGCGGCGTGAAGTCGATGCGGGTGTAGATGCCGGTCATGGTGGACGGCAGCTTATCGCGCAGGATTTCCGGGATGCGAATCGCGGCACCGGAGTCCGCGGCGATGGTGCCCTTGATGGCCTCAGGTTCACCCGGCAGATAGACGAGCGCCTCGCCGCCGGCGCGGACCTTGCGGCCTTTGCTCGCGGGCACGTAGGCCTCGATCCAGATGCTTTCGCGGGCGGCGAGCGTGGCGACAACGCGGCCGCTTTCGACCTGCGCGCCGTTGACCGCGCCAATCTCCATGACGACGCCGTCGAAGAGCGAGGCGACCTTCACGGGCGCGGGGCGCGTCTGCGCGACGGCTAGCTCGACCCTGCCGCGTTCGAGCGCGGAGGTGTCTTCGGGCTTGCCCTCCTGCAACTGGCGGAGGAAGAGTTCGGCCTTGTCGAGATCGGCGCGACTCGCGACGCGAATGTCTGTCACGGCTTTCAATGCGATCTCGGCCTGATCGAGTGTGCGGCGGGCAATCTGAGCGGCGTTGCGCGCCGCTTCGAGGTCGGAGGAGATGGCGGCGCCGAGACCGAAGAGTTCCTCGGTGCGATCGGCCTGTTTACGGCGCATGGCTGAAGCGTCGCGGGATTTGGCGACTTCGGCTTCGGCGAGCGCGACGGCGGATTCACGTTTTGCCTTGTCTTCCTCATAGGCGGCCTGGAGACGTTCGACGTCCTTGACAGCGCGTTCCATTTCATAGTTGCCGGCCTGATCGGCGAGACTTTTCTGGCGATCGATTTCAGCGATGAGCGAGTCCTGCGCGGCGCGGATATTATCGGGCTGCATAGAGGTGAGCGTGAAGAGGGGAGCGCCCTGCGCGACCTGCTGTCCCCTCGCGAGACTGAGATCGGAGATCACGCCTTCGAAAGGCGCGTAGTAGGGCGTGCTGCGTGCGGCCACGACGCCGTAGGTGTAGATCGTGCCCATGCGTAGGAATGCCCACGCGCCCCAGGCGGCCAGGCCGAGGAGCGCCGCGACGAGCACGAAGCGGAGGATGGGCCGCTTCTGCGTGCGCGCGTTACGCATTTGAGTTTGCGCGGGCGTTACCGGCGCCTGCGTGGTGCCACTGCTTTGGAAGTCGATTCGCATGGGCCTATTCCGTTTTTGTCCCTGGAGTGAGGGCTTCGTAATCGTGCAAGGCGAGCCCGGCGAAATTGCCGTGCGCGGCCAGTGTTTCGTTTAGCGTCTTGCGTAGCGCGCCCACGCGATCGGGCGTCCACGCGGCGAGCGAGTCCTCCGCAGGCGCGCGGGGGGAGAGTTCGAGTCCGATTTCGAGCGGCTTCTCATCGAAAACGCGGAGTGAGGAATCAGCCCAGGTCGTGATCGGTGTCTCCGCGTTGAAATAGTCCATCAGCGTCGCGCCGTCGATCAGTTCCGTGACGCGATCAAGAAGAGGTTTCTCCTCGGGGTGGAAAAACTTTACGGGGAGATCCGCCCAGAGCGGCAGCGCGTCCGCGAGACCTTCGCGCGCCGTCGTCAAAAGGTTGAGCCAATTCGATTCGATCGCGGCGCGGGCGTCGCCGCCTTGTTCCCATGCGGGAAGCGAATGCGGCTCCAGGTCGAGCTTGATTCCGGCAAGCCTGGGCTCGAAGGCCCCGAGGCCCGCGTTGTAATCCTTGATGCGCTTCACGGCGCGGGTGATGGCGTCGGTGTTGTTGCCGGCGATCCACTCCGGTTCACCCAGCAGGGCGAATACCTCGATGTCCCATTGCGCGCAAAGGCCGACAAACTGCGTGAGACGTTCGCGGGAGCTGCGCGTGTCGAGAAGCTTGGCTTCGTCCATGAGGTAGACATAGACGCGGCGGGCGCGCTCGTCGTGGAGCCGCGCGACGGCGGTGTCGAGCGCGTCATCCGTGGCGAGGACGGCGCGTGTGTTCCATAACCACACGGCGGGGCGCAGACGGCTTGTTTGTTCCTGCGCGTGCGAGTCGAGCGCGGCGAGTAAGGTGCGGCGGTCGCCCATTTCGCGGGCGACCTGGGCAAGGCGGATGCCGAGGTCCATTTCCGCGACGCTGCGGCGATCGAGCGCGCGC
>JBEBFW010000128.1:0-9278 GCA_040081755.1 Parvularculaceae bacterium | reverse complement strand
GCCGATGCGCTCGCCGGCGCGTTCGACCTCATCGTTTCCAACCCCCCTTACATTCCGAGCGGGCACGCGGGCGAACTGGCGCCGGAGGTTCGCCTTTTCGAGGATCCCGTCGCCCTCTTCGCGGGCTTCGATGGGCTTGACGCCTACCGGCGGATATTGCCGGAAATCCATCGCCTGATCGCGCCGCAGGGGTTGACGATCCTCGAATTCGGCGCGGGGCAAGAAGAGGCCGTTATCAGGCTGGCGACAGCGTCCTGTCGCGAATCCAGCGCAGCCGTCGAACGGGATCTCGCAAACCGGCCCCGTGCGCTGATCATCGAGCGCTGAGGCAAAAAAACATTTGAATTGCCGGGGAACGTCGCTATCATGATGTGGAAGGCGGGCGATCAGCGTTCGGAAACCGCAAACAAAGCCCTTCGCGACGCCGCCTCATTCCACGAAGCCTGATTGTCTGTCCGCGCGAATTGCGCAGGGTTCGGCCCAAAGGACGCTTCGGTCAGGTTTTGCAGTCGAGTCGGAGACGTCGATATTTTGGAGCTGACCGCGAGCGGACCCTTGCAGGCCGCCATACGGTCGAAATTGATCCGGGCGAGAACGAATTTCGGCGGCTGACCGAAGGCGAACTTCGGCGCGCGCATGGTTCTGGGCGAAACGCGGGCGCGTCCGCGCAACAGGGGCTAGAAGGTTTTGAACAACGGACGACCGAACAATTTCATGAAGCGCGGGCGCAATCAGCGTCGGCGCCAGGGCGGCGGCAGTGGCGGCGGCGGCGGCAGTGGCGGCGGCGGCAGCGGGATGAATATCAACCGCGCGCTCGACTCGAACGGGCCCGACGTCCGCATTCGCGGCACGGCCAGCCAGATCTACGAAAAGTACCAGACGCTCGCCCGCGACGCCGCCACCTCGGGCGACCGCGTGAAGGCCGAGAATTACCTTCAGCACGCTGAGCATTACTATCGCGTCATTCGCGCCCTGCAGCCGGCGCAGCCGCCGCCGGGCGCGGAACAGGGCGCCGAGGGCGACTTCGAAGGCGACCAGCCCGCGATCAGCGACTATCAGGACCGGCGTCCCGATGACGCCGGCGCCGAGACGAGCCATTCGGGCGGCGAGGGCGAACAACCGATGGCGGATCGCAATCCGTCCGAGTTTCGCCCGCGTCAGGGCGGCGAGCCGCGCCCGAACGGCGCCGACGAGAACGGCGAGCAACAGCGGGATGCGCGCGGGGACGACCGCCAGGGCCGTCGCCGTCACCGCCCGCGACGTCCGTTCCGCGAGGGAGAGCCGCAAGGCGGCCGGGCCCAGGGCGAAGTTGAGGGTGGACAACCTGAGCCGGCCGATACAGATGAAGTTCCCGCCTGATGGCGCAGAACGGCGGCGGCCGCGGCTGACGCGCTGACGGCCTTTCCTGCGTCAAGTCACATTTGCGCTGGCGACGAGAGGAAACGTCGCTGCGGCGAAACGTATTTTCGCATTGCTTTCTTTGGCCCATTTACAATTTTTAATGCGGCGGGCCCTGCCCGCCGCATGCGCGTTTCGGCGGCGGCGCGTAATAGGGTCTCGCCGCTGGACTGACGTCAACGTTCAAAGGACCAAGAAACCGGTATGTCACGGACTTCCATTCGCCTCTCTGGAAAACGAATTCGCACGCTTGCGCTGGGCGCTGGCGCGGCGAGCGTCATCGGCCTTGCGGCGTTCACCGCCGAGGCCCAGGCGCCGCGGCTCCTGTCGCCGCCGCCTGCGGTCGCGGGCGGACAGCAATTGTCGTTCGCCGATCTCGTCGAGCGCGTGTCGCCCGCCGTCGTCTCGGTGATGACGGAACGCGAGGTCAAGGGCGCAGGTCTCAACGACCAGATTCCCGAAGAGCTGCAAGACCTCTTCCGCTTCCGTTTTGGGCAGCCGGAGCCGGAGGGGCGGGGCGGCGACGATTTCGATGGCGGACGGCGTCAGAACGCACAAGGGTCCGGCTTTTTCATCGACGGCGCCGGCCACATCGTCACCAACAACCATGTCGTCGATGGCGCCGATGAAATCGAGGTGCGCCTGACCGGCGGCAAGACGCTGAAGGCGACGCTCGTCGGAACCGACCCCTTGACCGACCTCGCTGTGCTGAAGGTCGAGCCGCCGAAGGGACAGGCGTTCGTTCAGTTTGCGGACGATGTGCGCTTGCGCGTCGGCGACTGGGTGGTCGCGGTCGGCAACCCCTATGGGCTTTCCGGAACAGTCACCGCCGGCATCGTCTCGGCGATCGGCGGCGAGGGCCGCGACGGCCAGTTCCTGGACTTCATCCAGATCGACGCGCCGATCAATCGCGGCAATTCCGGGGGGCCGACCTTCGACCTCAAGGGCCGCGTCGTCGGCGTGAACACCGCGATCTACTCCGAGACCGGAGGATCCGTCGGCATCGGCTTCGCCATCCCCGCCCACGTCGCTGAACAAACCGTCGCCCAGCTGATCAGCAACGGTTCGGTCACGCGCGGCTATCTCGGCGTCAACATCCAGGATGTGACGACGGACCTCGCCGCGGCGCTCGGCCGTAAAGAAGTGAAGGGCGCGATCATCGGCGACGTCGTGCCGGATTCGCCCGCAGCCAGGGCCGGACTGCAGACGCAAGACGTCGTGCTCGCCGTCAACGGCGATCAGATCGAGGATGCGCGCGATTTGACGCGCACCATCTCGGCCCTGGCGCCCGGTTCACGCGCCAACCTGAAAATCCTGCACGAGGGCGCGGAAAAGACCGTTGCGGTCACTTTGCGCGAGCGCCCGACCGACGGCGCCGATGCGGCGCGGCGCGCGGGCGCTCCCCAATCCGAGGACAAGCTCTCGTCCGAACTCGGCCTTCGCGTCGCCGACATCAGCCAGGCCGCACGCGCGCAGTTCCGCATTCCCGAGGGAGTGACCGGCGTCGTCGTCACCGGCGTCAAGGGCGACAGTCCGGCCGAGAAGGCCGGCCTGCAGCCGGGCATGGTCATTCTGCAGGCTGACGGAAAGCCGGTGACGTCCGGGGCAGGATTGCGAACGCTGATTGAGGACGCGAAGAAATCAGGCAAGGAGGCTCTGCTTCTTCGCTTGCAGGCTGGCGACATCAAACAGTTCGCGGCGTTGCCGCTCAAGAGATAGAGGACGGGCGATTGCGGCTGGCTGTCACCGCCCAACAGGCTTAAGGAACCGCCGCCGCACTTTGCGGCGGCGGCGCTGTTTTAACGACAAGGAGCGGACATGCGCATTCTGGTGATCGAGGACGACGCCGAGGCCGCCGCCTTCATCTCGAAAGGCCTGCGCGACGCCGGCCATGTCGTCGATCACGCCGTCGATGGCGAAGCGGGCCTCAAGATGGCCGTCGCCGGGGACTACGACGCCTACGTCGTCGATCGCATGCTCCCGAAGCTCGACGGCGTCAGCCTCCTCAGCCGGCGCCGGGCGGACGGCGATGCGACGCCGGCGCTCTTTCTATCGGCGCTCGGCGAGGTCGATGACCGCGTCGCCGGCTTGAAGGCCGGCGGGGACGACTATCTCGTGAAGCCCTATGCGTTTTCGGAACTGCTCGCGCGGGTCGAGGCTCTCGGGCGCCGCCGCGCGCCGGCGACCGTCACCACGCGCTATCAGGTTGGCGATCTCGAGATCGACGTCATTACACGGACTGTCCGGCGCGCGGGAAAGAAGATCGATCTTCAGCCGCGCGAGTTCCGCCTCCTTGAATATCTCATGCGCCACGCCGGCCAGGTGGTGACCCGCACGATGCTCCTTGAGAACGTCTGGGAGTATCACTTCGATCCGCAGACCAATGTGATCGACGTGCACATCTCGCGACTGCGCTCGAAGATCGACAAGGAGTTCGAGCGCCCGCTCCTCAAGACCATTCGCGGCGCCGGCTACACAATCGAGGATGCGGCGTAGGCGGCCCTCGCGATTTACGATCTTTACATACTTTACATCATTGACAAGGGCGGCGATCGGGCGTATCTCCTTGTCATGCCTGAAAAACCATCCTCCAAGCCGCATGTCCGACCCGCCAAGGCTGGACAGCGCGGCGCCGGCCCGTTCGGGAAGTACGCCGAGGGCGCCGCTCTCAAAATCAAGATGATCGGCTCCACCGAAAATTATGCGCTTCCAGGCAGCGACGACGTGAAGGCGTCCCTTCCCAAGGGAACGAAAGCGCAAGGTCGAGACTATCTCTTCGTCGTCAGGAAAGGCCCGAATCGGACGGTCAGCGCCAAGACCCTCGGACGCTTGGTCGGCGATCGAGCCGGTCGCGATCTGAAGATCGAACCGGTTGAGCCCGCTTTGACGCCAGCGTTCGAAGCTGACGCGTTTCAACCCGACGCCAAAGCCCAGGCCCTGCTCGCCGGCGTCGAACAGGCTAAAGCCGATTTGACCAATGCCGGCGGCGCCTACACGCTCGAACAAGTCTGTGCGCTGCTGGGCGATATTTCCCGTCAGGCCGTGCACAATAGAGTGAGAGAAGGCGCGCTTTTTTCAGTCAAGGCGCCGGGTGGGCGCGTTGCGTTCCCCACGCTGCAGTTCACGTCAGAGGGTCCGGTTGAGGGACTGAGCGCGCTTGTGAAGGCGTTCCCTTCCAAGAATCGATGGATGCTTTTGAACTTCCTTGTTCATTCTGACGACAGACTGGGCAATCGCCGTCCGATTGACGTTCTAAAAACCGGCGAAGTGGATCTGGTGGTTGAAGCGGCGCGCACTTTGGGTGAGCACGGCGCGTGACCGCGCCGTTCCCGCCCGATGACATTGAGAGGCGTTCTCCGCTTGCGCATTTCATTGATGCGGATGAAATCCTTTCGCGGTTCTACGGGCAGGCCTGGGGGCCCATCTATTTCGATCGCGGCAAGCAAGGACGCCTCAATGCCCCCGACGGCGCTTACGGCGTGCTCTATGCAGCAGTCGCGCGCAGAGGATCGTTCGCCGAGACATTTCTGCGTCGATCCGGCGACACTCTTATCGCTAGGGATTTTGTGGCGGCCCGCGCTCACGTTTCGCTTCGAGTGAGGGCGCCACTGAAGCTCGTTAAGCTTTTCGGAAACGGGCTGGCGCGCCTCGGCGCGACTGCGGAAGTGACCCATGGCGGCCTTCCGTACGCCGCGCCTCAACAGTGGTCCGCCGCCCTCCATGACCACGGCGGCCGGTTCGACGGCATCGCCTACACGGCCCGGCACAACGATAGTGAAATCTGCGCGGCCCTATTTGAACGCGCGGCGGCGAAAATCGAGGAGGTTTCGCGCGAAACGGATCTGGACCAGGACTGGTTCTACGACCTTGCCAACCATCACGGCGTCGCCATCGCGCTGGATTAGAATAGTTCGCCTCCGGGCCGTCAGATGCCAAGCATCAAGGTTGTCGGTGATATCCGATACCTGATACCTCACACCTGACATGTTCCGCCTGCTGCGCACGGCTTCGTTCCGGTTCACGCTGATCTATGTGCTCGTTTTTGCGGGCGCGGTCGCGCTCCTCGGCGCGTTCATCTACCAGCAGACCTTCGGGACGGCGGAGCAGGAGATCGACCGCGTCATCGACGGCGAGTTTCAGGTCCTCGCCGAGGTCTTCGCCTCCGAGGGTCCGGCGAAGCTCCGGCAGGTCGTGCAAGATCGCGCCGCCTGGCGCGACGGCGGCATTTACATGCTGATCGCGGCGCCTTCCGGCGCCCCGCTCGCCGGCAATCTGACCGCATTGCCGCCAGAGGCGCTGACCGCCGAGGCCGGCTTTTTCAATTTCACTTTCGAGCGCCCGAAGGTCGATGCGCGCGGCAAGGAAGCGGGCGTCGAAATACGCCAGGGCAGGGCGAAGATCCGGCGCTTTCGCGCCAGTCCGGAAGCCGAGAATTTCTTCCTCGTTTTCGTCGCCCGCGATGTCTCCGACCGCGAACTCCTGCGCGAGCGCACGCGCCGCCTCATCTTGCAGCTCGCTTTCGCCACGATCGCGCTCGGCCTCGTCATCGGGCTCGCATTCTCGCATTCGCTGATGCGGCAGGTCGATGCGGTGAACAAGACGGCGCGCCAGATTTCGACCGGCGACATGACCAAGCGCATCCAGCTCACGGGCGCCGGCGACGAGCTTGAAAACCTCGCCATCAATCTGAACGGCATGCTCGACAAGATCGAACGGCTGATGTCCGGCATGAAGGAAGTGAGCGACAACATTGCGCACGATTTACGCTCGCCGCTGA
Organism: Parvularculaceae bacterium; assembly: GCA_040081755.1. Lineage (GTDB taxonomy): Bacteria > Pseudomonadota > Alphaproteobacteria > Caulobacterales > Parvularculaceae > Amphiplicatus. The sequence goes on along the minus strand of JBEBFW010000128.1, from coordinate 3,103 downwards.
CGCGCATTCGAAACCGGCTCACCACTGCGCTGAAAGCCGATGAAGCCGGCAAGGAAGAGGCGCTGAGGGCGACGCTTGAAGAATCCGAGAGCATGATCGGCACATTCAACGCGCTGCTCTCCATTGCGCGGATCGAATCGGGCGAGAGCGGCGGCGCCATGGAGCCGGTTGACGTCGTCGCCATCGCCCAGGAGATGACCGAGCTCTACGAGCCGGCCGTTCAGGAGGCGGGGTTCGCGCTGGCGCTGAAGGCCGAGGCGACGCCGCCCATCCGCGGCTCGCGCGCGCTCATCTCCCAGGCGCTGGCCAATCTTCTGGACAACGCGATGAAATACGCAGCGGGCGGGGCGAACATCGAAATCTCGGTCAAGAAGAGCCAGAAGGGCCATGTGCGGCTCGCCGTCGCCGATGATGGGCCGGGCGTGCCGATCGCCGACCGCGAGCACATATTCCAGCGCTTTGTGCGCCTCGAAACCAGCCGGACGACGCAAGGCAGCGGCCTTGGCCTCAGCCTCGTCGCGGCGATTGCGCGCGCGCACGGGGCGGCGCTGAAGGTTGACGGCGGCGGTCTCGGCGGGGCGCAGCCGGGCCTCTCGATCGCTCTCATTTTTCCGCCGCGCGCGCGGGCGTGACCCGCGCGTTCACTTCGCACGCGAGCGGCGCCCTAGTGCGGCGATGAGCGACGACGCCGCCCTTTTCGAAAATCGAATCCGTGAGGCGCCGCGCATCCATGACGCCGCGGCGGCCGGCCGCTTGAGGGCGGCGCTCGGCGGCGGTCTTGCGCACCTGGAGGAAAAATCGCGCGCGCTCCTGCACGCGGTCGGCGGCGCCTCGCCCTATCTCAGCCAGCTGATCGTCAGGGCGCCGGCGCGTGCGCTGGCGCTGATGAGCCAGGTCCCGGAAGCCGCGATGGCCGACATCATCGTCCGCACGCGCGCGGCGGGAGATGCGGGCGAGGTCGGCGAAACAATGTCGATCCTCAGGGGCCTCAAGGCCGAAACCGCGCTCCTCGCCGGTCTCGCTGAAATCGGCGGAGTGTGGGACAGCCTCGAGGCGGCGGCGGCGCTCTCCGATTTCGCCGACGCCGCCGTCGATAGAAGCCTCAGGGCGGCGCTAAAGGCCCTGGAGCCGAAGGGCTTTCTGCGCGCCGGGGAACGAGACTGCGAGCGCGTCTCGGGCGTCGCCGTCATCGCCATGGGCAAACTCGGCGCGCGCGAACTCAACTATTCGAGCGACATCGATCTGATCGTCCTGTTCGATCCGGAGAGCCCCGCTTTCAGGGATCGGGACGCCGCCCGCACGGCGGCGGTCGCCGCCGCGCGCGAGGTCGTGCGCATCATGGGCGAGCGCACGGCGGACGGCTATGTCTTCAGAACCGATTTGCGCCTGCGCCCCGATCCCGGCGTCACCGCAGCGGCGATCTCCGTGCGCGCCGCCGAAGCCTATTACGAGGCGCACGGACAAAACTGGGAGCGCGCCGCCTTCATCAAGGCGCGCGCATCAGCGGGCGACATCGCGGTCGGCGAGCAGTTTCTGAAGAATCTGCGTCCCTATGTCTGGCGCAAATATCTCGATTTCGCGGCGATCGAGGACATCCACTCGATCAAGCGCCAGATCCACGCCGCCAAGGGCGGCGGCGAGATCGAGTTCTACGGCCACGACATCAAGACGGGGCGGGGCGGCATCCGCGAGATCGAGTTCCTCGCGCAGACTCAGCAGCTGATCCTTGGCGGCAAGGATGCGACCCTGCGCGAACGCCGCACGCTCGGCGCGCTCGCACGCCTTTGCGGCGTCGGGCGCATTTCACCGGCCGATCTCGCCACGCTCGAAGGAAACTACCGCTATCTGCGGCGGGTCGAGCACCGACTGCAGATGATCAATGACGAACAGACGCACAAGATTCCGCGCGAGCCGGAGGAAGTCGAAAGACTGGCGGCGTTCCTTGGAGAAGAAAGCCTTGCGGCGTTCGAGGTGCGGCTCACCGGCGTTTTGAAATCGACGCATGAGCTCTTCGCCGACCTTTTCGAGAAAGAGGAGCGGCTGTCGAGCGCCGCCGGCAGCCTCATCTTCACCGGCGTCGAGAACGACAAGGCCACGCTGGCGACTCTGGCGCGGCTCGGCTTCCAGCGCCCCTCCGATGTCAGCGATCTTATCCGCCGCTGGCATACCGGGTCGGTTCGCGCCACCCGCAGCCCGCGGGCGCGCGAGCTTCTGACAAAGCTTGCGCCGCGGCTGCTCGAGGAGCTCGGCCGGGCCGGCGATCCGGACGCGGCGTTCATCGCCTTCGACAGGTTTCTGGCCCAGCTCCCGGCGGGCGTTCAGGTCTTTTCCCTCTTCGCCAACAACCCGCAGGTGTTCGAGGAGTTGATCCGCATCATGACGATTGCGCCGGAGCTCGGGCGCCAGCTGTCGAAGCGCGCGCATCTGATCGAGGCGCTCCTTGAGAACGACTGGCCGCGCCCGGCGCCTTCACCCGAAACCATGGGAGCCGAGTTGAAAGGGCGCCTCGAAGCTGCGGAGACCTATGAAGGCCAGTTGAACGCGGCGCGCCGCTGGGCGGGCGAGCGGCGCTTTGACGGCGCCGCCCAGCTGGTCATCGGTGCGCTGGACGTCAAATCCGCCGCGGCTCATTTCACGGCGATCGCCGATTGCTGCATCGAGGCGCTGCTGCCCGCCGCCAGAGCCGAGACGGAACGGCTCCTCGGTTCCATCGCCGGCGGCGTCGCCGTCATCGGCCTCGGGCGCCTCGGGGCCGGCGCCATGACGGCGAGTTCCGACATCGATCTCATCTTCGTCTACGACGCGCCGGAAGGCGCCCAGTCAGCCGGTCCCCGGCCGGCTGAAGCCAATGTCTGGTATCCGAAGCTCGTTCGCCGGGCGCTCGCCGCGCTGTCGGCGACGACCGAAGAGGGCACGCTCTTTGAAGTCGATATGCAGCTGCGGCCGTCCGGGGGGGCGGGGCCGACGGCGGTCAGCCTCTCGGCCTTCGAGAAATACTATGCGGCCGATGCCTGGACCTGGGAGGCGAGGGCGCTGCTGAAAGCGCGCGTTGTCGCGGGCGACCCGGACGTCGCGGCGACAGTCCGGACCATGATTGACGCCG
>JBEBFW010000127.1:0-9289 GCA_040081755.1 Parvularculaceae bacterium | reverse complement strand
GTCTACGACAGAAGGCCCTGATTGCCGAGCACGTAGATGAAAGCGAAGAGGAAGAGCCAAACCACATCCACGAAATGCCAATACCAGGCGGCCGCCTCGAACCCGAAATGGCGCGTCGGGGTAAACTGGCCGGCGAGCGCCCGCAGAAGGCAAACAATCAGGAAAATCGTCCCGATCAGAACGTGCAGGCCATGAAAGCCCGTCGCCATGAAAAAGGAAGAGCCGTAGATGCCGCCGCCGGTAAACTTGAACATGCCGTTGTTGAGGGCTTCCGCGTACTCGATCGCCTGGAACGTCGTGAACAGGACGCCGAGAACGACGGTCAGGATCAGGCCGTTGACGAGCCCCCGCTGATTGCCGTGCTGCACCGCGTGATGCGCCCACGTCACGGTCGTACCGGACAAAAGCAGGATCAGCGTGTTGAGAAGCGGCAGCGCCCACGCATCGAGCGGCTCGACGCCCCGCGGCGGCCACATGCCGCCCGTGTAATGCAGGCGTCCGTCATTGCCGACATGAGCAGGATCACCCGCGACATTGCTCATGACAGAGCCGTCGGCGAGGATCACCTGATCGAAAGCGCCAGGGAAAAGCGCGGCGCCGAAGAAGGCCCAGAACCAGGCGACGAAAAACATGACTTCGGACGCGATGAACAGCACCATGCCGTAGCGCAGGCCGAGGCGCACGACGGTTGCGGTGTTCTCACCGGTGAGGCTCTCCTTGATGACGTCGCGCCACCACGCCGCCATGGTGAAAAGGATGACTGCAAGGCCGGCGAAAAAGTACCAGGGACCATTCAGCAGCGCCGGCCCGATATGAAGGCCGGGCTCGCCGGGACCGGACTTCATCCAGGCAACGGCGCCGATCATCATGAGCGTCGTTCCGACGGAGCCGACCAGCGGCCACGGGCTCGGATTGACGAGATGGTATTCGTGTTTGACCTCGGCGCCCGCCATAGAAGTCCCCTCGGCGTTGGATTTTCGGCCTTCCTATACCGCCCCGCCCCTCAATTCCAAGGGACGGCCCCGGCGGGCGGCGCGCTATTCGGCCGCAGCGCCGGTCGCCTCGCCGCCTTCGTCCCAAGGAAAGAAGGTGTAGGCCAAGGTTATTGTGTGCACGTCGTCGAGGTTGCGGTCGTCGGCGATCTTCGGATCGATGAAATAGCTGACCGGCATTGAGGCTTTCTCCCGGCCGGCCAAAGTCTGTTCGGTGAAGCAGAAGCACTCGATCTTCTTGAAGTAGATTCCCGCCTTCGAGGGCGACACGTTGAATGTGGCCCGGCCGGTGACGGGCTTTCCGGATTGATTGACCGCTTCATAGAAGGCGAGGCCCGCTTCGCCCACGCGCAGTGTCTGCGAAACCTGCTCCGGCTTGAACGTCCAGGGAAGATGCGGGTCCGTCGTCGCGTCGAAACGGATCGTTATCTCGCGTTCCAGCGTAACGCCGGTCGTGCTTGCGGCGCGTTGAGGCGTGCCGCCCCAGCCCGTGACCTGGCAAAAAGCCCGATAAATGGGAACCGAGGCGTAGGAGAGGCCGACCATCGCGGCAACGACAACGACGATCGCCAGCGCGGTCTTGCGACGATCGGGGATGCGCGCCTCTACTCCCGTCACGGCGTCCCCGCTCCGACATTCGCCTGGATGCGCAAGATCGTCACCAGATAGACGACGATTACGAACGCCGCGACGCCAAGTCCGATGGCGAGGTTTCGGCGCCCACGCTGTTTCCGCGCAATCTCTTCCTCAGACATAGAGCGACACCAGATCCTCGATGAGCAAGGCCGCAAAGACGGCGAACAGATAGAAGATCGAAAACGCAAACAGCCGTTTGGCCGGCGCTTTGTCCTCCAGCGACGATTTCAGAACGGCATAGGCGAGATAGACGAAGACCGCCCCCGTTGCCGCCGCAGTTGCGAGGTAAAACCACCCGGCCATGCCCGCGAATGCGGGGATCAATCCCGTCAGCGCAAGGATGATCGCATAGATGAATATCTGCTTTTTCGTTGCGTCTGCGCCTTTGACATTCGGCATCATGGGCACGCCGGCGCGCGCGTAATCGCCCTCGCGATAGAGCGCCAGCGCCCAGAAATGAGGCGGCGTCCACAAGAAGATGATGGCGAAGAGAAGCCAGGCCTGCAACGGCGCAGACCCCGAGACCGCCGCCCAGGCGACCACCGGCGGCAGCGCCCCGGCGGCGCCGCCGATGACAATGTTCTGCGGCGTCAGCCGCTTCAGCCACATCGAATAGACGACGACGTAGAAGAAGATCGTGAAGGCGAGCAGCCCGGCCGCGACATAGTTCGACGCGAGCGCAAGCAAGGCGACCGAGAGGGCGCTGAGGAGGCCCCCGAACGCCGCCGCTTCAGCCCTCGGCACCGCGCCTCTCGGCACCGGCCGTCCGACGGTGCGCGCCATCACCGCGTCGATATCGGCGTCCCACCACATGTTGAGCGCCCCCGAGGCGCCCGCGCCGACAGCGATGGCGAGCAACGAGACGACCGCCAGTCCAAATTGAATGTCGGCGTCTGCAGCAACGGCGGCGACCATCCCCACCGCCGCCGTGAAGATGACCAGGGACATGACCCGCGGCTTCAGAAGCGCGAAATAGTCGCTCGGTCCGGCCGTTTCGGCGGTGAGCGCCGGGTTTGCAGATGTTTGATCCATCGCGGCGCTTTATGGCGCAAAAACCCACCCGGGAGAACGGGGCAAGACCCCGCGCGACGACGCGCCGCCGCCGCGGCCGGAAGGCGCCTCTTCCACGGCCGCGCTCCGGCGCCTAGAAAGCTCGGCCGGGGCCCCGTTCTCGCCATCCAGCTCCGCCAACCCTGGAGCGCGCCATGCCCGAAATCTTCAAATACGAAGTCGAGAACGAGGTCGCGGTCATCGCCATCGACAGCCCGCCGGTGAACGCGCTCTCTCATGCGGTTCGCAGTGCAATCGTCGAGGGGTGCGCGCGCGCCCGGGCGGACAAGTCCGCGAAAGCCACCGTCCTCATCTGCGGCGGGCGGACATTTTTCGCCGGCGCCGACATTTCGGAATTCGGCAAGCCAATGAAGGAGCCCGGCCTCGGGGAAGTTCTCGAGGGCATCGAAGCTTGCGAGAAGCCGGTCGTTGCCGCGATTCACGGCACGGCGCTCGGCGGCGGCCTCGAACTGGCGCTCCATTGCCACTACCGCGTCGCCGTTCCGTCGGCCAAGCTCGGTCTGCCGGAAGTCGCGTTGGGACTGCTCCCGGGCGCCGGCGGCACGCAACGCCTGCCGCGCATCGTCGGGGCCGAGCTGGCGCTCGACATGATCACCTCGGGAAAACCGATCGGCGCGAAGCTGGCGCTCGAGCGCGGCGTCATCGACGCACTCGCCGGAGAAACAACGCTCAAGGACGATGCGATCGCCTTCGCACGCAAGCTGATCGAGACGAAAGGGCCCCTCGCCCGGGTCCGCGACCGCGACGACAAGATCAAGGCGGATCGCGGGAACCAGAAGTTGTTTGACGACTTCCGCAAGGCGCACGCGCGCGAGTTTCGCGGCTTCAAGGCGCCCGAAAGCATCATCAAGTGCATCGAGGCGGCCGTAAACCTCCCTTACGACGAGGGCATGAAGCGCGAGCGCGAGCTCTTTATCGGATTGATGGCCTCAACGGAATCGGCGGCGCAGCGTTACGTGTTCTTCGCCGAACGACAGACAGCGAAAATTCCGGACATTCCCGGCGATACGCCGATCCGCGACGTCAGGCGCGTCGGCGTCATCGGCGCCGGCACCATGGGCGGCGGGATCGCCATGAACTTTCTGAACGTCGGCGTTCCGGTGACGCTGATCGAACAGAATGAGGAAGCGCTCGAGCGCGGCCTTTCCGTCATTCGCCGCAATTACGATTCGGCCGCCAAAAAGGGAAAACTGACGACCGAGGACGTCGAAAAGCGCATGAAGCTCATTTCGCCATCGACGGATATGACGCGCCTCGCCGAGGCCGATCTCATCATCGAAGCCGTGTTCGAGACGATGACGATCAAGCGGGAGATTTTCGGCAAACTGGATCGGATCGCCCGGAAGGGCGCGATCCTCGCCTCCAACACCTCCTATCTCAACATCGACGACATCGCCGCAGCGACTGGCCGGCCGGAAGACGTCATCGGCATGCATTTCTTCTCGCCGGCGAACGTCATGCCGCTGCTCGAAGTCGTCCGGGGACGGAAGAGCGCGAAAGACGCCGTTCATACCGCAATGACGCTCGCCAGAAAGATCGCCAAGACGCCCGTTCTCTCGCGCGTCGGCCCGGGATTCATCGCCAATCGCGTCATGACCGTGCGCGGCGCGCAGGCCAACAACATGGTCCTGCAGGGCGTGTCGCCGGCCGACATCGACCGCGCCGTCTATGACTACGGCTTCGCCATGGGGCCGCTCCAGATGATGGACCTGGTCGGGCTCGACGTCATCGGACGCGATTCGAACGTCAAGACCGTGGCGAGCGAGCTGGTCCGCCGCGACCGCCTCGGCCAGAAGAAGAATGGCGGCTATTACGACTATGACGAAAACCGCAAGGCGACCGGGCTCTCGCCCGTCGCTCTCGAAATCATCAGGGAAGTCGCCCGTGAGCGCGACGTGAAACAGGAACCTGCTGACGCCCCGGAAATTCTTGCGCGTCTTTTGTATCCGGTCGTCAATGAGGGGGCGAAGCTTCTCGCCGAGGGCGTCGCCATGCGCGCCTCCGACATCGATATCGCCTGCATCAAGGGATATAATTGGCCGATCTATCGCGGCGGACCGATGTTCTGGGCCGACACGGTCGGCCTCAAGACTATCGTCAGCAAGCTGAAGGAGTTTGAGCGGCGGTTCGGCGACTCGTTCGCACCCTCGCCCTTCCTCGAGAACCTCGCGGCGGAGGGCAGGAAGCTCTCCGAGGCCGCGGGCGCCTGAGACGGTTTGAGCTTCATTGCGGGCGCCCTTATGCAGGCCCCGCCCCTATCGCGAGACCGTCCCGTCGATGACCGCATCCTCGCCCGCGCCGATGGTCGATGTCGATCTGGACGCGGTTTGCGCCAATTATCGGTTTCTGAAGGCGAGCGTCGCGCCGGCCGAATGCGCGGCGGTCGTCAAGTGCGACGGTTATGGGCTCGGCGCGGTTCAGATTGCGCGGGCTCTGGCCAATGAGGGCTGCGGCGCATTCTTCGTCACCTATGCGGAGGAAGGCGCGGCGCTCCGGCAAGCCGGCGTCGCGGGTCCAATTTATGTGTTCAACGGACCCGACGCCGCCTCGCTCGCTCTCTTTCGCGACGCGGGGCTGACGCCTGTTCTCAACAGCCTCGATCAGGCTCGCCTCTGGCTCAACGCTGCGCCAGGCGCCGGCGCGGCGTTGCATGTCGATACGGGCATGAACCGGCTCGGGGCGCCGGCCGCGGAGGTCCGTGCGCTGGCGAGCCTTCAAGGCCTCAGGATCGACCTCGTCATGAGCCATCTCGCCTGCCCGTCGCTCGCAGATGAGTCGAAGAACGAGCGCCAGCGCGCGGCGTTCGAAGAAGAAGCCGCGTTTTTTCCCGGAGCCAGACGCAGCCTCGCGGCGTCCGGCGGCGCTCTGATGGATCCGCGCTATCACTACGATCTGGTCCGGCCGGGCCTTGCCCTCTACGGAGCCTCACCCTTCGACCGCCCCGATACGCGCCTCAAAACGGTCGCAAGCCTTGCCGCCCCTGTCCTCCAGATACGCGAGGCGCCGCCGGGCGAGACCGTCGGCTACGGCGCCACATTCTCCGTGACGAGACCATCGCGCCTCGCCACCGTCGCGCTCGGCTATGGCGACGGCTATCCCCGCGCGGCGAGCAACCGGGCCCGCGCCTTTCTCGGCGGCGCGCTCTGCCCGATCGCCGGGCGGGTGTCGATGGATCTCAGCGTGCTCGATGTCACCGATGCGCCGCTCACAATCCACGTCGGCGACCTTGCGGAATTCTTCGGCGCTCGCCTTCCGGTCGAGGACGCCGCCGCCGCGGCTGGAACATTGGCCTACGAACTATTGACGTCCCTTGGCCCCCGAGTCGCCCGCCGGTATTGGCGCCACGGGCGTCCGCTGAGCGCCGGGGACACGCGATGAACCCCGTGCGGTCCGTCGGCCGGGGCGCGCTCAGCGCCGTTCGCGAAGTCGGCCGCATGAGCCGCTTCGCCGCAAGGGGGGCCGCTGCGGCCGTGACCGCCCCCTTCTATTGGCGCGCCACGCTCAGCGCGGGGTTGCGCTTTGCGTTCAATGCGCTCCCCGTCATCGGCCTCACCGCGATCTTCACCGGCGCCGCGCTTGCGCTCAACATCTATGACGGCTCGGCGCGATTCAACGCGGGCACTTTCCTGCCGCAGATTCTCTCGGTCTCGATCGTGCGCGAACTCGGCCCCGTGCTCGCAGCCCTGATGCTCTCGGGGCGCTCCTCCTCGGCGATGGCGGCCGAACTCGGCTCGATGCGCGTCACGGATCAGATCGATGCGATGTCGACGCTCGCCGTCGATCCGTTCAGATACCTCATCGCGCCCCGCATTCTGGCCACGACCCTCATGACGCCCTTCCTCGTCCTCATCGCCGATCTCATCGGCGTTTATGGAGGATGGCTGGTCGCCGTCTACGCGCTCGATTTTTCCGGCCCGGTGTTCATCCGCACCGTCGCCGAATTTCTCGAAAGCCGCGACGTCGTCTCGGGTCTCATCAAGGCCGGCGTCTTCGGGTTCATCCTCTCGACCATGGGCTGCTATTACGGCTACCGCAGCCGGGGCGGCGCGCAAGGCGTCGGCGCCGCCACGCGCGCTGCAGTCGTTTCGTCCGCGGTGCTCATCCTCGCCGCGAACTACGTGATGACATCGTTCCTGGTGAAGTTCTGATGGCGGCCAAAATATCCGTACGCGGCCTTGAGAAATCCTTTGGCGGCAAGAAAGTGCTGAGGGGTCTCGATCTCGATGTCGAAGAGGGGCGCTCGCTCGTCGTCATCGGCGGCTCGGGCACGGGCAAGTCGGTGCTCTTGCGCTGCATTCTCGGCCTCCTTGCTCCGGAAAGGGGCGAGGTCCGCATCGACGGCGAGAACGTTTTGACGCTCTCCGAATCCGAACGCGCGAAACGCGCGCATCAGATCGGCATGCTCTTCCAGGCGGCCGCGCTGTTCGACAGCCTGAAGGTCTGGGAGAATGTTTCGTTTCGCCTCCTTTACAGCGAGGGCATGGACCGCAAGGCCGCGCATGCGCGCGCCGTCGAGCGACTGGCGCAGGTCGGCCTGCCGCCTGAAGTCGCCGATCTCTGGCCGTCGGAACTCTCGGGCGGCATGCAGAAGCGCGTGGGGCTCGCGCGGGCGATCGCGGCCGACCCGAAGGTGCTTTTCTTCGACGAACCGACGACCGGGCTCGACCCGATCACCGCCGACGTCATCAACAATCTGATCGCCGACCGTGTGAAAGCGCTCGGCGCAACGGCGCTCTCGATCACCCATGACATGTCGTCGGCCATGAAAATCGCCGACGACATCGCGATGCTCTATGAGGGGCGCATCATCTGGCGGGGCCCGGCTGCCGAAGTCATGGCGTCAGGCAATCCGATGGTCGATCAGTTCGTGCACGGCAGGGCCGACGGCCCCATCAAGATGGCGTTGAAGGCGGGATGACGCTCATTCGCCGAGCCGGGTCAGGTTCGGCGGGCGCTCTTTGACGCCGCCCGCGCGGTTTTCTTCGCCGGCTTCTTCTTGAGTTTCGCGGCGCGGGCGGCCGCGTCGAGGGCTAGCGTCGTCCAGCGCCGCGTCGCCTCCGGGTCATCGTAGAAATCGCCGGGCGCGCCGTAATAGGACATCGAGAGGGTCTCGCCGTCCTTCGTTTCGAACCGGAACGGCTCGACGCCGGCGCGCTCGAACTCTGGCCGGGAGTGTTCGTCGGCCTTCAGCCAGATCGACTCGTCGTCGAGCAGCGCGAAGAAGAGCCCGTCGCAATAGACGCCCGCCCCGCCGAACATCCGACGGATCGCGATTTCGCCGAAGGGCGCAAAGAGATCGCCAGCGAAATCGAGAAAGGACTGCGAGACAGCCATGCGCGCAGGTTACAGCGGCGGGCGCGCGCCTTGCAACCGGAGCCGGCCAGGACGGCTCAGGTCTTGCTCTCGGCCGCGTCGAGGACGGGCGACGCTTTTCTCTCGGCAAAGCGCACCGCGATCACCGAGGTCTCGTAGAGCGCCATCAGAAAGGCGGCGAGAACGATCTGGCTCAACGGGTCCGGGGGCGTCAGGATCGCAGCCGCGATGAAAATGAGCACGATTGCAATGCGGCGGTTTTTGGTGAGAAACGCCGCGGTGATGAGGCCGGCGCGGGCCATCAACGTCAGCACCACCGGCATCTGAAACGCGATGCCGAAGCCCAACATCAACGTCGTGATGAGGGCGAGATAATCGCCGACGCGCGTCAGGAGCTGGAATTCCGCCTGTGCATTCTCCCCGCCGGCCTCGAAGCCGACGGCGAAGCGCATCAGCATCGGCATCATGAAGAAGTAGACGAGCGCCGCGCCTGCGCAAAAAAGCGCTGGCGAGGCGATCAGGAAGGGGAGCATCGCGCCGCGCTCGCGCCGGTAGAGCCCGGGCGCGATGAACTTGTAGAGCTCATAGGCGATCACCGGAAAGCTGAGCGCGACGCCGCCGAAAACCGCGAGCCTCACTTGCGTGAAAAAGAACTCCAGCGGGGCGAAATAGAGCGTCGGATCCTTGCCGTCGGCGCTTTTGCCGACCGCCTGAACGAAGGGGATGATCAGGAGATCGAATATCTGGCGCGACAGGAAGAAACAAAGGACGAAGGCGGCAGCGATGGCCGCGACGCAGACAATGAGTCGGCTTCGCAATTCGGTCAAATGATCGAGCAGGGGCGCGGCAGACGCCTCGATCTCTTCATCGTCCGTGAGCGGCTTTTTCTCCCGCCTGGTCTTGCGGAACGGCAGGCTCATGGCGCGCGCCCGCCCTCGACGAGATCCGGATCAAGGCCGGCGGGCTCCGGCCCCGGATGGCCTTCCCGCGCAACGGAGAGGTTCGGCGCTTCCCTTATCCCGTCAGTCTCCGCGCGCATCAGCGTTTCGACAGGCTTCACCGCGTCCTTGATGCTGCGGCCCGCGTCGGTGATTACATTGTTGCGCTTCAGCGATTCGATCTCGCGGCGCATGTCTTCCATCTCGGTCTCGCGCGCCATTTGGTCGAAGGCATTGCGGAAATCCTGCGCCATGCGGCGCGCCTTGCCGGCCCAGCGGCCGGCCTCGCGCATGAGGCCCGGCAGGTCCTTCGGCCCGACCACAATCAGGGCGACGATG
>JBEBFW010000126.1:0-9416 GCA_040081755.1 Parvularculaceae bacterium | reverse complement strand
CGCGGACGCAGAACCATACGCACGCCAACCATTATTCCACCGACGATCCGGTGGCCTGCGAGGAGTTCGTGCAGGAACTGCTGGAGCGCGGCGTCTCCGTCGCCGAAACCTGCCGCGACGACGTGCAGAACTTTGAAAGCGTCATCCGTTTGCGGATTGTCACCGAGCGGCAGGACCGGTCGATCTCCGGCGCGCTCTTCGGCCAGACGCCGCGCGTCGTCGAGATCAAGGGCGTCGAGATGGAAGCGTCCTTCGCGCCGCACATGCTCTACGTCACCAATGAGGACAAGCCCGGCTTCATCGGCGCCCTCGGACAGACGCTCGGCGCCGCGAACGTCAACATCGCGACCTTCAATCTCGGCCGTTCGGCCCCCGGCGCCGACGCCATCGCCCTCCTCGCGGTCGATGAGCCGGTCGGCGAGGCGGTCCTGACGCAAGTGCGCGCCCTGCCGCATGTGAGGCAGGCGAAGGCGCTGAAATTCTAGAGCACAAACGAAACGGCCGGCCCTCCCCCAGAAGAGCCGGCCGCCGGCCTTGCGGCCCGCACGCGCTGTCAGCGACGCGCTATTCGATGGTGAACGCCGGCGCGCCTTCGCCGTAAACGCGGCGCCATTCGGCGGAGGCGCGGGGCTTGAAGGGCTCGGCGAACAGCTTGCCAAATCTGGCGGCGGCTCTGGCGAATGACTTCAACATGAGGGCTCTCCCGGTTTCCGGCGGCTCCAAGCCGCGCTGTTGAACTGGATATGCCCCCGGTCGCGGCCGGCGCCTGTTACGCACATCACAGGCGCCGGCGAAATTCAGCGACCGGATGCGGCGCCGGATGCCTCGGCGTGGAGCGCGCTCAGCCGCGAATCGTCGATCTTGTCGATGAACTCGGCGACCAGGCTCGCATGGCATTCCCTCTCGACCGCTGCATCGCGCAAGGTCTTGCGGCCGCTGGTGACGCAGGCGCCCCTTGCGGCGCGATCGAGTTTTCTGAACACGCGGTCGGGGCCGCGCGGGGCTTCAAGCTCATCGGCGTGGAAGCGGAACTCTACAAGGCCGGCCTCTCCGGCGTTTGCCGGCGCGGAAGCGACGGCGGCCGCGGCGAAGGCGATCAGTATCGAGGAAGCGGTGACAAGGCGCAGGCTCATGACGGACTCTCCCTTTGCGATCCGTCGCCCCGCCGTCCGTCGTAAAAGCGCCCATACGCGCGGCGACCAACAGAGAGACTGTCTCATAGTCTCTGCGCAAACGCGATTCCGCCCGGCGCGCGATGCGTTCGCATCGTCGATTCGCAGAACGTCTGTGTCAGGATTATTTCGTGCGACTAGTACCGGCTTTTCGAGTTGTGTGAGTCAGGTCGCTCCGCCCTTCGTGACGCGTCTTCGGCGCTCCTCAGGGTGAGGCAACCTTGAACCTCTTCATCCTGAATGAGGAGCGATGCGAAGCATCGCGTCAGGAAGGACGATTCGTCGCCGAGCGTGTCAGCCAATTGCGAGTCCGGGTGCTAGCGGGCGATCGCCGTCACTGGCCGCCGGGCGCCGCCTTGCGCTTGTAGGTTCCGACGAACCAGTCGGTCCATTTCTGCTGCGCATCGTCGAACTGCTCGAAGCGCTGCGTGACCGTGCCGTCGGCGTTCGGCGTCCATGTTCCGCGAAACTTCGCGCCGTTGCCCGGCTGACCGGCGCCGTAACCGATGTTTCCTTCGAGCACCATCGCGCCCTTCGCGTCGAGGCCGCCCGCATAATCGATGGTCGCGCCCGCGCTCACCCACACCTGGCGCCATTCGCCCGTGTTCAGATCGACGAAGTTGTAGCTTTGGCCGGTCTGGCCTTGAGCGTTCGTCCAGCGCTCGACGAGGAGGCAGCCATATTCTTCCTTGCGGATCGAGTTGGTTCCGGCGAGCTGGCCCTTGGGGCCATAAACATCCCAATCGCCCAGCCAGAAATCGAACTGCTGAAAGACAGGGTCCGAACATGGGGGTTTCTGGACGGGACTCGCAGCCAAGGCCGCCGGAGCCGCCAGAGTCAAAGCCGCCGCAAGAATCGCAAGTCTCATCGCATCGCCCTCCCACCGTTTGCTGAGCTTCGCCCACCGCCGCCGCGCGGCTCAATACCGCTTGCGACAGACCGCCAGTCACGTCGGCGTGACCGAGGTCTTCAGCTCCGAACAAAAAATTGACCGGCCCCCTCTCCCCGTGGGGGCCGGCCAGCCGGACTTCGCGATGCAGGGCGACTTGCTCTTGAAGCCTCGGCGTTTGTTCACCAGCGCTGCAGCGACTGCAGGCCGATCAGGGTCGAAACCAGGATCGTCGCGACCGCTCCAAGCATGATGGTGAACATCTCTCTCTCCCTCTTCTGACCCGGCTCCTGACCGCCGCGTCATGAATAGAAGATGGAGCCGCATCGGGGCGGCTCCTGTTGCCGGGATCACCGCCGGCGCCGATCTGCTGAAAAGCGTGACGATTCAGAATGTTAGGCGCGCGTGCCCGTTGACGGGGCGCGGCGGAATCAAGGCAGAAAGCGGAAATTCAGGCCTCAATCGCAAATGGAGAGGAACCAGATCATGCCCGCCCGGAAATCGAGGGACGTCGAGAAACCCAGCGCCGTCGGCCCTTTCGTCGCGAAGCTGCGGCGGCTCGCCGACAGGCTTGAAGAAGGCGAGGCCTTCACGATCGCTGTCGTCGGCGAGCGCATCCGCGTGCCGAAAGGCGCGCGCCTTTCAGTCGAGCATGAGCGCGCGGACGGCGGGGAAGAACTCGAGTTCCAGCTCAAATGGCGCACCGGCGCCTGACCCTTTGACGCTTCCGGGTCGAACGCGTATCCCCTCTCACCCTTCCGGACCCCGGATCGGGTCTGCGCAAACGCGCTCCAGGGAAACCGTCCGCCCATGACCGTCGTCGTCAGATTTGCGCCTGCGCCGACCGGCAAGCTGCATGTCGGCAATGTGCGCGCGGCGCTGTGGAACTGGCTGTTCGCGCGCAAGGCCGGCGGCAAGTTCATCTTGCGGATCGACGACACCGATCGCGAGCGCTCGCTGAAAGAAAACGAAGACGCCATTCGGAGCGATCTGACCTGGCTGAACCTTCATTGGGACGCGACCTTCAACCAGTCGCATCGCTTCGCCGACTACGACAGGGTCGCCGATGTCTTGCGGGCCCGCGGCCTCCTTTACGCGGCCTACGAGACGCAAGAAGAGCTCGAGCGCAAGCGGCGCGTCCAGGGCACGCGCGGTCTGCCGCCGGTCTACGACCGCGCCGGCCTTCACTATACGGAAGAACAGCTCGCGGCGTTCAAGTCAGCGGGACGCAAGCCGCATTGGCGCTTCAGGCTCTCGCAAAAGCCTGTGCATTGGCTGGACCTCGTCCGCGGCGACACGACGATAGACACGGCCAATCTCTCCGACCCCGTCCTCATTCGCGAGGACGGCATGTATCTCTACACCCTGCCGAGCTGCGTCGATGACATCGACTACGGCGTCACGCATGTCATTCGCGGCGAGGACCACAACACCAACACCGCCGTGCAGATCGAGATCATGCAGGCCGTCATCGAGGCGCGCGGGCAAGGGAGGCTCCCCTCTTTCGCGCATTTCTCGCTCCTCGCCGACGCGGGCGGCGACAAGTTGTCGAAGCGCATCGGATCGCTGTCGGTCGAGACCATGCGCGCGGACGGGCTTGAGCCCGCCGCCATCGCGAGCTTTCTCGCCAAGCTCGGCACGTCCGAGCCCATCCGCCCGGAGCGCGACATGACCGCGCTCGCCCGCGAGTTCGAATTTGAGAAGGCGTCGCGCGCGCCAGCGCGCTTCGATCTCGCCGAGCTCGAGGCGCTGAACGCCAAGGTGCTGCACGAGACGCCGTATACGGAGCTTTCGGACCGCCTCGGCGCCATCGGCGTCGATGAGAGCCTGTGGCTCGCGGTGCGCGGCAATGTCGCGAAAGTCTCCGAGGCCGCAAGGTGGAAGGCGGTCGTCGATGGGCCGATCGCGCCGGTCATCGAAGACGCCGCCTTCGCCGCCAAGGCGGCGAGCCTCGTCCCCACCGGCGCGCTTCACGGCGAGAGCTGGAGCGCCTTCGCCGAAGCGGTCAAACGCGAGACCGGGGCCAAGGGCAAGGCGCTCTTTCGCCCCTTGCGCCTGGCGCTCACTGGCGCAGAGAACGGTCCCGAAATGGCGGCGATCTTTCCGCTGATCGGCGCTGAAAGAGCCCGCGCCCGTTTACTGGGCGAGCGCGCCTAGGGGACCATCCAGCCCGGCGACGCCTCGGTTTTTCACAGTTGTTTCAAGGGCGAGGAGCTCTGCGCGCGCCCTCGGGACGCCCCCGCTTGGCGTCGGGGATGAATCGGCCGCGGATGCCCATTGACGAAAAGTGCTTTGTGATGCAAAGTGCATTGCGCTGCGAATGGCAGCGGCCTCGTTGAAAGGACGTCGAATGAAAGCCCCTTTTTTGACAGTCGCGCTGATGCTGGCGACGCCCGCCATGGCGCTCGCTGCGGACGTTTCGATTGAAATCGCCGGCGTCAAAAGCGCCAGCGGCCCGCTTTATGTGAGCCTTCAGACCGAAGGCCAGTTCATGCAGAACGTCGGCACAGCCGGAAAGATCGTGCAGAACCCCGGGGTCGGAACGGTCTCCGTCTTGGTGCCGGGCGTCGCGCCCGGCGAGTACTCGGTTTCGGTCTGGCACGACATTGACGGCGACGCAGAGTTCGACCGCGCGGCGGACGGTCGCCCGCTCGACGGATGGTCCATGTTGAACGCCGGCGCCTTGCGCGGCGCGCCGACCTTTAACGCCGTGAAGTTCAGCGTCGGCAATTCGGGCGCCGCCATCAAGCTCGACATGGTGTACGCTGAATGACGAATCCAGCCGGCGCCGCTGCGATAGCGGCGCCGGATCCAGACCAGCGAGGCCTCGCCATGAGTGAATTGCGACAGCGCCTTCAGGAGGATCTGTCGCTGGCGCGCGGCCTCGCCGAAGAAGGGCGCCGCGCGCCGTTGATCGGCGGCGTCCTCTATGTCGTTTGGGGCGCAGCGGTCTTCGGGTGCCTGATGTTCAACTGGGCCGTGACGACGCGCGCCCTGCCCGTCTCGCCCTGGGCCATTCCGGTCGTCTGGTTCCTCGGCATGGGCGCTGCGGCCGTCATCGCGAGCGGGATCGGCGCCCGCCTGAAAACGCTGCCCGGCGCCGCCGGCATCGGCAATACGGTCTCGGGGGCCGTGTGGCGGGCCGTCGGACTCTTTCAGGGAATTTTCGCTACGACGCTTTTCGTCTCGCTGTTCGGCGCGCCGGCCTGGATGTTCGGCGCGACTGCAGGCGAGGGGCGCATCTTCGCCGCCGCCTTCTCGATATTCCTGCCTGTCAGCTTCGGCGCCTATTCGGTGGCGCTGGCGGCGAGCGCGGCGGCGGCGAAGTCGCGCATGCTGCAACAATTCAGCCTGGCGTCGCTCGCCTTGATGGCGCTCACCCTCGCGCTGATCGGGCGGAGCGAACAGTTGTTGGTCGGAGGGGCGGGCACTCTTCTCGTATGCGTGCTGCCGGGCTGGCTGCTGATGCGCCGGGCGCCCAAGGCCGATGAGCCCCAGTGAATCCCGAAGGCTACGACTATCGCGAGATCGACGACGTCATCCACGGACGCGTTCGGCTGGCGATCATGGCCTATCTTTCGGGCGCCGGCGCGGCGGATTTCAACGAGCTTAAATCGAAGGTCGGCGGCACCGACGGGAATCTATCCGTGCACATCAGCCGGCTCGAAGAGGCGGGCTATATCGAGGTCGAGAAGCGCTTCGTCGGCAAGAAGCCGCAAACCGTCTGCCACCTCACGGAGAAAGGGCGCAGCGCCTTTCTCGGCTACATCGCGCGCCTCGGCGACCTCTTGAGCCTCAAGCCGAAATGACCGGGCCTACGGCAAGGGGCTAGACTGCGCCGATGAAGGGGAGCCCGCGCTTGCGGCCGTCATCGTCCATACCGTAGCCGACGATGAAGTCGTCGGCCGAAGCCTCGAAGCCCACATAGTCGGCGCCGATGTCGGCGCTGCGGCCGGTCGCCTTGCGCACGAGAACGCAGATTTTCGCAGCGACGGCGCCCCGATCGAGGACCATGTTCCGGGCGAAATGGAGGCTTCGCCCGGTATCGAGCACGTCGTCGACGACCAACACGTTCTTGCCCGAGAGATCGACGCTGAAATCCTTCAGCAGGCGGACGACGCCGCTCGATGAGCGCGCGCCGCCATAGCTCGCCAGCTGCACGAAATCGACGACCGGATCGGCGCCGCAGCGGTGAAGCGCGCGCAAGAGGTCGGCGGCGAAAACGAAAGCGCCAGTCAACACCGGCGCCATCAGGAAGTCGCCGGGAAAGTCGCGGCGAATCTCGCCCGCGAGGGCCTCGATGCGCGAGGCGACCGCCGCTTCGCTGTGAAGTGTGCGCATGACCGGGCCCCGCTCTTGTCCTGCCGGGTGAATTGCACGGTTCAGGCGCGCGCCAAAGGCGATTTTTTCGCGCGCGGCGCGAGCCGCGCCCGACTTATCCCACACCTCGCCGGGCGCCTTATGATGCAGGCGTCGTTTGGAGACTTGAGCGCCGATGCGCAGAGCAGATGAAGGAACCGAAAAAGGAGAGAGGGATCGCGGACCTCGCGCCGGCGCCGCGCCGGAACCGGTTGGCGTCTTGCCCCCAATTCGGGCGCAACCCCGCGAAATCGGCCGGATCTCCAGTTGGCGCCCTTGCAGATCTTGCCCCCAGATTAACCCTCAATTTAACCTTTTGGGGCCGGCGGCGTCGTCGTCCGCCCGGCGCTCAGGCCGATTCTCAAGGAAGCTTCGGCGCCTGGATTCGCGCAGCCATGCCGGCGCCTTGTGCGAGCGACAGCGCGACTTCGACGACGCCTTCGGGCGCCGGGGCGCGGGTCATGAATTCCGCCGTGGCGCCGTTGAGGATTTCGCCAGCCTCGACCGCAAAGGTCCAGCGCGACAGAAGCTCGCCTTTGGGTCCGAGCGCCTCGGCCTGGAGGATGGGCGGCGTCAGCGTCTTGTCGCTTTCATTCTTCAGCGTGCCGGTGATTTCGATGGTCGGCCCGCTCGTCGACATGGCGAGACGATGATTGACGCGTTCGATCCTGAAACTCTTCGGCGCGGCGTCGATGCCGACGACGGCGTAAGCGCCGGCGGCTCTCGGGAAGCGGGCGACGATGTCGTCGCGATAGGAGAAGACGACGAAACCGGTCGCCGCCACCATGCCGACCCAGGCGGACCAGCCAAGCGCGCGCAACGGCGTCATGCGGTTTTTCTCGCGGGCCTCGGCCTTGCGGCGCGCCTTGCGGATCGCCTTTTCAAGCGCCTTGGGCTGCACGCGCAGCGCCGCGAAGAACTCGTCATTGAAGACGCGCTCGGCGACAGGGTCGAGATCGTCTATCCGGGCGAGCGCCGTCGCGCGGCGGCGTTCCGCGCGGATGCGTTTGGCTTGATCGCGATCGCGGCCCTCGCCGTCTTCGTTGTCGATATCCTCAAAGTCGGCATCGACGATCGTCGCCTCGGGCTTGCGCCCATGTTCTTCAAAGCGCGGGCTCTCCTCGCGCACGGGCGCGTCCCGCGTCTCTCGCGGCTTCTTGAACTCGCGCTCTGCCTTGCGGCCGGGCGTGAACAGGGGATCGTCCTCGGCGTCGGCATCGACTTTCGATTTGCCCCAGCGCGGCCGTTCCTCGCGGCGCGTCTCGGGCCCCTCGGCCTGGCGCTTCCAGAAGCCGCGCGGCTTTTCCTCAGCCCCGTCGCGGCTCCGGTCTCCTTCGGTCCGCCCCTCATCGTAATCGGCGCGATCGCCGGGCCGGCTCTCGGAACGCCTGGGCCCCGCAGCGCTCTTTCGGCTCTCAAACGCCGGCTCGGCCACGGATTCGGCCTCGCGCCGCGGATTGATCAGGTCTTCGACCGGCGACGGCGCCGGCACGAACCAGCTTTCGCCGCAGCTCGCACAACGCACCGACCGCCCGTTCGGCTCGAACCGGGTCTCATCGACGTCGTAGCGCGTGGCGCATTCGGGACAGGAAATTATCATAATGAGCGAGAATCAGCGTTTGCATCGGCAAGGCGACAGGCCGCCGGCGGGGAGACATTTTCTTGATCGCAACGTTCGAACAGGTCGGCCTCGCCTATGACGAAGGAAGCGACATTCTTCGCGGGCTCGATATTCAGTTGCGGGAGGGCGAGTTTCTCTTCCTCACCGGGCCGTCGGGGGCCGGCAAGACCTCGCTCCTGAAGCTCCTCTATCTGGCGCTGCGGCCGACGAGCGGGCGCATCACGCTGTTCGGCGAAGACGTGACGGCCGCACCCCGCAAGGCGCTGCCGAGCCTTCGCCGCCGCATCGGCGTCGTGTTCCAGGAGTTCCGCCTTCTCGACCACCTGACCGCCTATGAAAACGTCGCCCTGCCCATGAAGGTGGCAGGCGTTAACCAAAGCCAATATCGGGAAGACGTAAGGGAACTCTTAAATTGGGTGGGCCTCGGCGACCGCATCGAGGCGCGCCCGCCGACGCTCTCGGGTGGAGAAAAACAGCGCGTGGCGCTGGCGAGGGCCCTGGTCGCCAAGCCCGACCTCATTCTCGCTGACGAGCCGACAGGCAATGTCGATCCCGTCATGGGTGAAAAGATCATGAAGCTCTTCATCGAGCTGAATAAGCTCGGCGCGGCCGTCGTGGTGGCGACGCACGACATCGGCCTCATCGGGGCCCTCGGCAAACCCATGCTGCGTCTCGAGGCCGGGCGTCTCTCGGACGCATCGAAGCCCGCCCCGAAGAAAGGGCGCCGTTGATGAACGCGGACTCCTCGATCGCCAAACGCTTTTCGGCCAATGGCGCGGGCGATGCGCGAGCGCCCTCGCCGCGGCAGGGTCTTCTTGCCCGCCTGCGCGCCGAGCCCTTGTTGCCCGAAGCTGGCGCCGCGGGCGCGCCGTTGACCGCCGCGATCGGCGTCATGTCGTTTCTCGCCGCGCTCGCCCTTGCCGGGCTCCTCCTCATCTTCGCCGCCTCGAGCGAATGGACGAGCGAACTGCAGAGCGGCGTCACCATCCAGATCAAGGGCCCCGACGCGGCGGAAATCGATCAAGGCGCGAAGGCCGCCATGGGCGTTCTTCAGTCTACGGAGGGCGTCCTCGACGCGCGCCTCCTCAGCAGGGAGGAAACCGGACGCCTTCTCGAGCCCTGGCTCGGCAAGGGCAACATCGGCGACTATCTCAATGTGCCCGCGCTCATCGAGGCGCGCGTCAGCGATGGGCTGCGGCGCGATCTTGGCCCCCTCGAAGCGCGCATCAAGACGGCGGCGCCCGGCGCGGTGCTCGACGATCACAAGCAATGGCGCGACCGCCTGACGAGCGCAGCGCGTTCGGGCCAGGCGCTCGCCTTCACCGTCTTCGCGCTCATCATGGGCGCGGCGGCCGCCCTCGCCGCGTTCGCGGCG
>JBEBFW010000322.1:0-2462 GCA_040081755.1 Parvularculaceae bacterium | reverse complement strand
GGTTGCCGGTGTTGTTGCGATAGTAGGCGAGCGGCCGGCCGATCGACTCGCGCACGAGGATCGAGCCGGCAAAATGAACTACCTCCTCAATCGCATTTTCTGCGAGAAGTCGCGCCAGCATCGTGCGATCGCCCACATTGGCGACAACAAGCGGAGTGCCATCGGGAACCAGATCTCGCTTGCCCACGGAAAGGTCATCGAGGGCGATCGCTTCTTCACCCGCGTCCTTGAGAGCGAGAAGCATATGCGCGCCGACGTAGCCCGCCCCGCCGGTGACCAGAACCGTCATATGCGGCTCAATCCATTGACCCGACTGCAATCTATGTCCGTAATATAGCCGAGGTCCGCGCGCAGATGGCAACGATGTTCGGCAATATTTTCAGATCCGGCGAGTCCCCGTCCCGGGTTCCGGACGGCGTGCGCATCTACGCGGTCGGCGATATTCATGGCTGTGCGCATCTCCTCGACCAGCTGATGGTCCAAATTGCGTCGGAGGAAAAAGACGGCGCCGAAGCCCGGATCGTCTTCCTCGGCGATTACATCGACCGTGGACCCGACAGTCGGGGCGTCATTGACAGACTGCTGGCGATCCGGCGCGAGCGCCCGCAAACCGTCTTTCTCAAGGGCAACCATGAAGGCGTGTTTCTCGACTACCTTGACGCTCCCGGCGATCTGAACTGGGTCAAATGGGGCGGCGAGGAAACCGCCGAGAGCTACGATGTCGATCCTTCCGCCTCGCCGGATGAAATCGTCCGCCAGTTGAGGGAAAGCGTCCCAACGACGCACATCGAGTTCTTGCGCGGGCTCGACCTTACCTATTTGTGCGGGGATTATCTCTTTGTCCACGCGGGGCTTCGGCCCGGCGTGCCGCTGGCGGAGCAGGTCGAGCAAGACCTTCTCTGGATCCGCGGAGAGTTTCATCGCGCTCCCAAAGAGTTGCGCCCGGAGAAAATAGTGGTCCACGGCCACCAGCCGCTGCGCAAGGCGCTCGATGCGGGGTGGCGCATCGATATCGACACCGGCGCCTGCTTCACTGGCAAGCTCACTGCGGTCGTCCTTGAAGGCGCAGCGCGCCGGTTCATCTCGACCTAGGCAGTCTGCGCGACTGGCGTTTGGGCGACGAGGCGGGGCGCGCCGCTCGCCCCGAGGATTGCGCGCAACGTTTCAACGCCGCCGGCGCCGTCGCCAGCTGCGAGAGTCTTCGCGAGTTCGGGCGCATAGTTTCCAGCGGTAATCACATGGGGCGCGGGAGTCGCCACGATGAGCTTGGCGCCGAGCATGATGGACTCGCGCCAGCGCTCCAGCATCTCCCGCTTTAGGGAAGCCGGCGCGATGAGATAGTCGGGCTCGGCGGCGCGGCTGTCCGTTTCAGAAATGACCGGCAGGCCTGCGACCTTTGGCGAAGGCGTTCGGCCCACCGCATAGGTGATGGCGCGCGCTTCCGCGCCTGCAAGGGCGACAATCGCCGCCGATGCGGGGCCTGCCCCGAGGACATGTGCGCTCTCGCCGCGGCCCGCGGCATCGCCGAGGAGCTTCCTGAATTCCGTCCGCGCCTCGTTTGCCCGGCGCTCAAAGGCCTGGTAGGGCGCGTGCGATCTTAACGAGAGGGCATTTTCCTCGTCCCAGAGCCTTGCGAGACGCTCATACCACGGATCGAAATCGTGATCTTCGGCTTCGGCGTGGGTGATGAAGAGGCGCACCGAGCCGCCGCCCTTGTCTGTTAGAAGACCGCGGAAGATTTTCAACCCGCTGTCGCGGACGAGCCGTTCGAGCACGCCGAGGGAATAGATGCTGACGGCGCCGCCGGCGATCGTCTCGATTGACGTGCGCGTCAGCGTCATCGGCGCATAGACGGTCTCGAGAACGAAGACGCCGTCGCCGCCAAGCAGCGACTTCACGCGCGCAAGGAAGGAGCGCGGCTCGTCGATCCGCTCGAATACCGAGGCCGCTGTGATGATGTCGAACTTCTTGCCGCCGAAAGCGCGGTCAAGCTCGGGCGATGGGAATTCGGCCTTGGCCGTCCACGCCCAATCGCCGACCTGCTCGACGGCAGACGACAGATCGACGCCGAAGCGTTCGACCCAGCGCGGATAGAACGACAGAAGCGTGCCGTCGCTGCAGCCGATGTCGAGCGCCGAGCAATCGCGTCCGGAGATCAACTCCAGCGCCTCGGTCGCCATCTGTCGCAGGTGATTGCGCGTCGATGCGTATCGGCCCGAGGGCTCGTCCACCGTTTCCTTTTCAGCGCCCGCTTGGGCGGATTGGAGGAGCCCGCAAGCGCGAGCGTCGCGCATCGGATCGCAATAGACGAAATCGAGATCGCCGTTCCGCCGACCGGTAAGGCCGCTCGCTGGCGTTCCAAGTCCGGAAAGAGAAAACGCAGGCGACAGCGCCTTCGAACCGCAAGCCCGGCAGTGAGTGATTTTCTTCATGACGCCCGCTTCCGGCGCGCGGTTCTTGTC
>JBEBFW010000008.1:0-33418 GCA_040081755.1 Parvularculaceae bacterium | reverse complement strand
GCACCGGCGGCGAGATCGTCAACGCCGATGCGTTGCAGGTCTACCGCGATCTCAAGGTTCTCTCGGCGCGACCGGGCGCTGAGGAGGAGGCGCGCGCCCCCCATCACCTGTTCGGATTTCTCGATGCGGCAGTCGCCTGCTCGGCGGGCCTGTGGTCGCGTCTCGCCGCCGAGGCGATTTCCGGGATCGCTGCGCGCGGCCGCCTCGCCATCCTCGTCGGCGGCACGGGGCTCTACTTTCGCGCGCTCAGCGAGGGACTCTCGCCCATCCCCGATATTGCCGACAATATTCGCGAGCGCGTGCGGCGCCGCCGCGTCGAGTTGGGATCCGAAGCGTTCCACGCCGATCTGGTCGCGCGAGACCCGGCGTCAGCATGCCTCGTCGCCGGCGATGCGCAGCGCCTGTTGCGCGCGGCCGAGGTGCTGGAGGCGACCGGCAGGCCTCTCTCGTATTTTCAGGCGATGAGGCGCGAGCCCTTGATCGCAGCGCCGCTCGCTGCGCTCGTTATCGAGCCCGAGCGCGCCGCTCTCTATCGCATCGCCGAGGCGCGCTTCGACGCCATGCTGTCGGCAGGCGCCGTCGATGAGGCTCGGGCGCTTCTCTCCAGAAGTCTCGATCCGGCGCTGCCGGCGATGAAGGCGCTCGGCGCCGCCGAACTCATGGCGCATCTGCGGGGCGAGATGACGCTTGCCGAGGCGGTTCTTCTCGCCAAGCGCAACACGCGCCGCTTTGTGAAGCGCCAACTCACCTGGTTCCGCAATCAGACGCCGGGGTGGATGCGGGCCTTGGACGCGCGTTCGGCCGTCGAGATGCTGGCGTCAAATAAAGCGATTGCGCCCTTGGCGCCCTAACGTTATAAACTCACAGCGGTCGATCGGGGGCGGGGGCGCTTTCGCCGACTTCAGGCAGGTTACTTCGGCGCATTCGCGGCGCTATATGCGTGCGCGCATCCTCGCGTGCGGGGCGGGTTTTGAGGACGTCGGGCATGTGGTCTTGGGCGAAGAGCCTGCGCGAGGTCGTCAACAACATGGACGCCAAGGCGATCACCTCGCTCACCGTCTCGCTGACGCTCCTTGGCTTCGTCATCACCATGTTCGTGTTCGGTCCGCGCTGGCTGAACCCCGGCGACGAGGACATGCTGAGCCGCCTCCTTGGCCGGGCGGCTGAGTCTCCGCTGGCGCTCCTCGGCGTCATCTCGGTCTATGTCCTGCTTGCGCTGACGGGTTTCCCGCAGATCGCTCTCTTCGCCGCGACCGTTCTCGTGTTCGGCCCCGTGCAGGGCGCGATCTACTCCTGGATCGGGACCATGGTCAGCGCCACCCTCACTTTCGGGATGGGCCATTTCTTCGGCGGCCAATGGGTCAAGCGCTTTGGCGGTGAGCGCACGCAGGCGACCATCGACTTTCTCGGCCGGCACGGGATCATCGCGAGCGGCCTCATCAGGATCGTTCCGTCAGCGCCCTTCATCGTGGTCAACGCCGCCGCGGGCGCCGCCCATTTGCCGCTCTGGAAATATCTCGTCGGGTCCGGGATCGGCATTGTGCCGAAGATCGCCGTGGTGGCGTTTTTGCGCGTTCTCGTCCCGGACAAGGCCGCATTCAATCAGGGAATTGGCGGCATTCTCGCCTTCTTCACCAGCCGCGAGCCGAAGGAGCTGGCGATCGTCGCCGCGGTGGTTGTCGGCTGGATCGGGCTCCTCTTCCTCGCCCGCTTCGCCTATTTGCGCCTGCGTCGCCGGGGCGACGCCTCCGCCGAAACCGAGCGCGACGAAAAAGACTGAGACTTTGGCGTCGCAAAAATCCAGAATCTGATTAACTACTACGCTGAATATGGGCCGTTCCCGGAAAGTCAGCCGCGTTGACGATTTCGGAACCCATTAACGGTAAATGAGACGCCGGTGCTTTAGTTTCCGGCGATAGGAAATCTCCAATGCTGTCCACACTGTTCGGGATGTTGTCCGCCGACATGGGCATCGACCTCGGCACGGCCAACACGCTCGTCTACGTCAAGGGACGCGGCATCGTCCTCAACGAGCCGTCGGTCGTCGCCATCGAGACGCGCCAGGGCCGCAAGCTCGTGCGCGCGGTCGGCAACGAGGCGAAGGAAATGCTCGGCCGCACGCCCGGCGAGATTCAGGCCATCCGTCCGATGCGCGACGGCGTCATCGCCGATTTCGAAGTCGCCGAGGCGATGATCAAGCACTTCATCCGAAAGGTTCACAATCGCCGGTCCTTCGCCAGCCCGCGCATCATCGTGTGCGTGCCCTCGGGCGCGACCGCGGTCGAGCGGCGCGCGATTCAGGAATCGGCGCTCTCCGCCGGCGCGCGCAAGGTCGAGCTCATCGAAGAGCCGATGGCGGCGGCGATCGGCGCGGGCCTCCCCGTGCAGCAGCCGACAGGGTCGATGGTCGTCGATATCGGCGGCGGCACCACGGAAGTCGCCGTGCTCTCGCTCGGCGGCATCGTCTATTCTCGTTCGGTCAGGATCGGCGGCGACAAGATGGATGAGGCGATCATCGCCTATATCCGCCGCATGTATAACCTCCTGATCGGCGAGGCGTCGGCCGAACGCATTAAGAAGGAAGTCGGCAGCGCCATGATCCCGCAAGAGGGATCGGGCGTCACCATCCAGATCAAGGGCCGCGATTTGATGCACGGCGTGCCGAAGGAAGTCCGCATCGGCGAGGCGCAGGTCGCGGAAGCGCTCGCCGAACCCGTCAGCCAAATCATCGAGGCGGTGAAAGTCGCGCTCGAAGCGACCCCGCCCGAACTCGCGGCCGACATCGTCGATACCGGCATCATGCTGACAGGCGGCGGCGCGCTTTTGAAGAACCTCGACCAGGTCCTGCGCGACGAAACGGGCCTCCCCGTCTCCGTCGCCGACGACCCGCTTTCCTGCGTCGCGCTCGGCACCGGCGCCGCCCTTGAGAACACCAAGGCGATGCGCGGCGTGCTGTCGTCGGCGATCTAGAGTCCAGCACGAGCATTCGCCCCGGTTTCCTATGGCGAATCGGTCGCCGTTTGAGGGCCGAAAAGCTCTGGACCCGGCGCGCAAAACAATGAATCAAGTGGCGTGGTCCGTCTCGGCGCGCTGGCGTCCGTCGGGCGTTTCGGGTTTTCGGCGAGCGAATGGAAGCACTGGGTCAGGACCGACGGGAAGGATTGGGCCGCAAGGCCGAATCGCGCGCCGTTCTGGTGACGATGATCGTCGCTTCATTCATCCTGCTGCTGTCGAGTCTCTACTCCGCCGAGGCCTCCGTATTCCGCAAGGCGCGCGAAACAGTGCTCGACGCCGCCGAGCCAATTCTCGCGCTTGTGGCGGCGCCCATCGCCTATATCGAGAGCGTCGTCGGCGACGTGGGCGACTACTTCAATGTGATGGAGCAGAACAAGGCGCTGCGCTCCGAGAACGCCGAATTGCGCCAGTGGATGGACGAGGCGCTCGCGCTCCGAAAGACGCTGACGCAATACGAACAACTGAAGGCGTTTCAGGCGCCGCCGGAGGCCAAACCGATCAACGCCTTTGTGATCGGCGATTCGAACGACGCCTTCACGCATGCGATGCTCGTCAACGCAGGCGCGCCGGACGGCGTCGCCCGAGGCCAGGCCGTCATCGACGACAAGGGCCTCGTCGGGCGCATTGTCGAAACGGGCCGGTCCGCCTCGCGCATTCTCCTTCTGACGGACGCGCAGAGCCGGGTGCCGGTCTTCGTTGAAGACGCCAATCTCGAGGGCATTCTCGTCGGGCGCGCCAATGCGCGGCCCGCGATCAGCTTCACGCTCAGCGCCGAGCCCGCCAATTTCCAGAAAGGGCAGCGAGTCCTCACTTCAGGCGCCGGGGGCGTCGTGCCGCGCGGCGTTCCCGTCGGCGTCATCACCGAGGAGAAGGACGGCGAAGCCGTCATCGATCTTTATGCGGACTTTGCGCGCGCCCGCCTCGTGCGCATCATCGACTATCGCTTCCCGAGTCTCGATCCCGTCCCGGCGCCGGCGCCTGACGCGGCGCCTGAAACGGAATCCGAGGAATCCGAGGCCGCCGCCGTGCCCGCATCGGTCGCGGCGCTCCCGGCAGCCCCGCCCGCGCCCGCGCCCGCCGAAGGCGCGGAGGACGAGCCGGCCGCGCCGGAGCCGAGCACGCTGGCCCCGAGCACGCCGGCGCCCCCGCCCGTCGAACCGGACGAGGAAGACTAGTCCCGTGAGCCGCCGCACAGAGGGCATAGCCACACTGAGCCGCGCCGCCACCCCGACCATTCTCGGGTTGATCGGCGTCATACTTCTCGCTTTTCCGTTGCGCCTCGCCGAGGGCTTGGCGCCGACGCCGCTTTTGCCCCTCGTCGTGGTGTTTTTCTGGACGATCTACGGGCCGGGACTGTTGCCGGCGGCGAGCGTCTTCCTCATCGGCCTCCTGCAGGATTTTCTGTCGGGCGGACCCCTCGGGCTCTGGCCAGCCGTCTACCTGGTCACGCAATATGTGGTCGCCTCGCAGCGAGGTTATTTCCTCGGGCGCGAGCAGCGGGTCGTGTGGCTCGGATTCGTCTTTGCGGCGGCCGGCGCTGCTTTCGTCTTGTGGATGGTGATGAGTTTGATGACCAGAACGCTCCTGCCGCTCGGCGGCGTCTTCTGGCAGATGGCGGCGACAATCGCCGTGTTCCCGCTGTTCAGCGCCGCGTTCCGCCAGTTGCACCGGCGCGTCCTGCGAGAGGCCTGAGGCATGGCGCGCATCAATTCTCATGATCCCGAACGCCAGGAAGTCCTGACGCGGCGCGCCACGCTGTTCGGCGGGGCGTTCACGCTCATGCTGGCGGTCGTCGGCGGCCGGCTCTTCCAGCTCCAAGTCGCGGACCACCAGAAGTATCTCGATCTCGCCAACGACAACCAGTACAACCGGCGCGTCCTGACGCCGCTCCGCGGCGAGATTGTCGATCGTTTCGGCCGCCCGCTCGCCTCGAACCGCCAGACATTTCGGCTGCTCTTCATTCCGGAACAGACCAAGGACCTCGACGAGGCCTTCGAGGCGGTCCATGCAATCATTCCGTTGTCGGAGGAAAAGCGCGCGCGCATCCGTCGCCAGATGCGCCGGCGCGGCCAGGGGACGCCGATCGAGATCGACGCCGATCTCACCTGGGACGAATTCGCGAAGATCAATTTCGATCTGCCGCAT
Source organism: Parvularculaceae bacterium (assembly GCA_040081755.1). GTDB lineage: Bacteria > Pseudomonadota > Alphaproteobacteria > Caulobacterales > Parvularculaceae > Amphiplicatus. The sequence goes on along the minus strand of JBEBFW010000008.1, from coordinate 28,258 downwards.
TTGCCGGGCGTGCTCCCCGAGGTCGGCGAGGCGCGCAATTATCCGCTGGGCGGCGCCACGGCCTTCGTCGTCGGCTATGTCGGCGCAGTCACCGACAAGGACATCGCCGGCGTCGTCGATGAGGGCGAGGAAAATCTCCTGCGGCAGCCGGGCTTCAAGGTCGGGCGCGAGGGTCTCGAGAAGACTTATGATCGCGAACTGCGCGGAGTCCCGGGCGCTCTCGACGTCAAGGTCAACGCCTATGGCCGCGTCATCGAGGAACTGACCGACAAGGCGCGCCCGCCGATCCAGGGCCAGACGCTCGCGCTCACCATCGATGCGGAGCTGCAGCTTGCGGCGATGAAGGAGCTTGAGGGCGAAAGCGCGTCGGCCGTTGTGATGGACGTCGTCACCGGCGACATTTTGGTGCTCGCTTCGACGCCTGCTTTCGATCCGAACGATTTCAATTTCGGCATCAAGCCGGATCTCTGGAAGCAGTTGAACGAGAGCCCCTACCACCCGCTGCTGAACAAGCCGATTTCAGCGCTCTATCCGCCGGGCTCGACTTTCAAGATGATCAGCGCCATGGCCGCCGAGATGAGCGGCGTCAGCCCGTCTTTCACCGTCAGCTGTCCCGGCAAGCTCTGGTACGGCAACCGCTACTTCCACTGCTGGAAGAAGGGCGGGCATGGCGGCGGCATCAACATGCGGAACGGCATCAAGCATTCCTGCGATGTCTATTTCTATACGCTCGCCAAAAGCCTCGAGATCGATGTGCTGGCGGAGGCCGCGCACAAGCTGGGGCTCGGCCAGAAGTTCGAGCTCGGCATTCCGGGGCAGCGCCAGGGCGTCGTCCCGAGCCGCGAATGGAAGAAGGCCTATTACGCCCACAGCCCGGAAAACCAGACGTGGTTTCCGGGCGAGACGCTCTCCGTCATCATTGGACAGGGCTATGTGACCGCGACGCCGCTGCAGCTCGCCGTGATGGCGGCGCGCATCGCGACGGGAAAAGAAGTCCGCCCACGGATCGTCCGCGTTACGGGCGATCGCGAGCTTCCGCCGCAGCCTTTCTCAGACCTTGGAATCGACCCGAAGTTTTTCGCGACGATCCGCGCCGGCATGGATGCGGTCGTCAACGAACCGGGCGGCACGGCCGTGCGCTCGGCGCTCGAAAACCCCGAATGGCGCATGGCCGGCAAGACCGGGACGAGCCAAGTCTACGCCATCACGGCGGCCGATCGCGCGCGCGGCCTCGCCAAGCCTGAAGACCTTCCCTGGCACCGGCGCGATCATGCGCTTTTCGTCTGCTACGCGCCGGTCGAGAACCCGCGCTACGCCTGCTCGGTCGTCGTAGAGCACGGCATCGGCGGCGCACGCATGGCCGGACCGAAGGCGCGCGAGATCATGCGCGCCGTTACGACCAGGAACCCCGCGGCCCGGCCGGCCTACGATCCGCGAAGCGCCGTCGGCGCCCAGCAGGCGAGGGCGGGCTGATATGGCGACCATTCAGCTGCCGGGCCGCCGCCGGGACTTTCGCGATGCGCTCTCGCGCCTGCACTGGCCGCTCATCGGCATGCTGACCATGATCGCCTCGGCGGGCGTATTGACGCTCTATTCCGCCGCGCAGGGCTCGTGGACGCCATGGGCGCTGCCGCATCTCGTCCGCTACGGCATGTCGCTCGGCATTCTGATCGCGGTCGCGCTGATCGGCATGCGCGTCTGGCAGTATCTCGCCTATCCCATCTATGCGGTGGCGCTGATCGCGTTGATCATGGTGCCGATCTTCGGCGTCGAGCGGCTCGGCGCCCAGCGCTGGATCGATCTCGGCCATTTTCAGTTCCAGCCGTCTGAGCTCATGAAGGTCGGGCTCGTTCTGGCGCTCGCGCGCTATTATCACGGTCTGAGGGTCGAACAGGTCTCGCACATTCTTTTTCTCATACCGCCGGCGATCATGATCGGCGCGCCGGTCGGTCTCATCTTCATGCAGCCGGATCTCGGCACAGCCATGATGCTCGCCATTACCGGCGTCGCTCTTGTCTTTCTCGCCGGGCTGAGTTGGCGCATTGGTTTTCTCGGCATGCTCGGCGCTGTCGGCGCGGCCTTCGCCGCCTACCGCTTTGACATTCTCCATCAATACCAGGTCGAGCGAATCCTGACCTTCCTCGATCCCGATCGCGACCCGCTGGGGAAAGGCTATCACCTCCTGCAGTCGAAGATCGGGCTCGGTTCCGGCGGCTTCGTCGGCAAGGGCTATATGGAAGGGACGCAGAGCGAACTGAAGTTCCTGCCCGAAATGCAGACGGACTTCATCTTCACCATTTTCGGCGAGGAGTTTGGCTTTGTCGGCGCCCTGTTCCTCCTCGGGCTCTATTACGCCGTGATCGTGACAGGCATCTCGATGGCGCTGCGCGCCAAGACCCATTTCGCGCGCCTTACCGCCATGGGCATTCTCGTCACCTTCGCGCTCTATGTCGTCATCAACACCGGCATGGTGATGGGCCTGGCGCCTGTGGTCGGCGTGCCGCTGCCGCTGGTCTCCTATGGCGGCACGGTCATGATCACCATCATGGTCGGCTTCGGACTGGTGATGAGCGCCCATCTCAGCCGCGACGGCGAGGGCGGCCTCGGGCTGTAGGCCCGCGCGTAGACGCATTTGCTCCGTAAACGCCTCAAACGATTGCCTCTTCCGGAACGGGGACGGGAGCGCAGCCCGCACGGCGTCACCAGGAAGCGCCCTCACCATGTCGCCGGACGGCGAAAATGAGCTATGATCGCAGCCGCCGCAAAAAAGGAGAGCTTATGACGCAACCGGGGACCGATTCCGGCCTGACGCGTCGCGCACTGATTGGCGCGGCCGCCGCAGCGCCGCTGGCGGCGTGCGCGACGGCGCCATCGCCGACAGCGCCTTTGAGTTCGGGCGCCTACAATCTCTTTCCGAAGGCGGTCGATGCGTCGGCCGACGTGCGCCCGCACCTGCAAGCGCTGAAGGCGGCGGGCGTGTGGACGATCTTCCGCTATTACGCGCGCGAGGCCCAGTCGAGCCTGCCTGAAAAGCGCCTGAAGCCGGAGGAGGCGCGCGAGATCATCGACGCGGGCTTCTCGATCGGCGTCGTCTACCAGTACTACAACAATGTGCGCGAGAACATCAACGCGAGCCGCGGCCGTCTCGATGCGGACTATGCTGTCGAACACGCCGCCGTCGCGCAAAGGCAGCCGCAGGGCAGCGCGATCTATTTCGGCATTGACGGCGACTGGGCGGATGCGGCGGCCCGAGAAGACATCGCCGGCTATTTTCGCTCCGTGCGCGACGCATTTGCCGGAAGCGGCTACAAAGTCGGTGCCTATGGCTCGGGCGCGACGCTCGCCTTTCTGGAAGCCCATCCCGATCGCCTTGTCGATATGACGTGGCTTGCCTATCCACAGGGCTGGAGCGGAGCGTCTTCCTTTTTCAACGGCGGAGATTGGCGCCTGTTCCAGTCGGCGCTCGAAACGCGCGTCGGCGCGCTTGCGATCGACGCCAATCTGGTCAACCCCCGCTTTGCCGATTTTGGACAATGGGGCGCAAAGGGCGCCGACTATGGGCACCGGGCCGCCGCATCGTCCGCTGTCGCGGGCGCCAGACGCTTTGTGGCGCGTCATTCTGCAAAGCTGCGCACCGAAGCCGATGACGCCTCGACTGAAATCCCGACGCAGCGCTTCCGCAAGGGCGCCTCGGTTCGCGTGCTGGAGATCGAAGACGGCTGGGCCGCACTCGACGTGAACGAGGAAGGGCGTCGCACCGGCTATGTGCGTCTCTCCGATCTCACGGCTGACTATTCCCGCCGGCCCGATTTCAGCGCGCCGGACGCCTGAAGATCGCGGCTGACTCTTCCGCTTGCCCGCGAACAAGCGATAATGCGGACGATGAGAAACCTTGCAAGGAGCACGTCATGTCGCGATATCCGAATGCGGTGATCGGCGTATTGGCCGCACTGGCGCTGTGCACCGCTTGCGCGCGCGCGGAGGTCGTCGTCAACGGCGCCCCGCTTGACGCAAAAGCGCGCTCCGCCCTCGCAGAGGTCTACGGATCCATTCCGGACGGTGCATACTGGTATGACGCGGCATCGGGCCTTTGGGGCGTCGCCGGCGGTCCGTCGAGCGGGCGCATCATGCCGGGTCTGGCGCTCGGCGGCGCCCTGGCGGCGAACGCCTCGGGCGGCGGCGACGGCAGGGCGACGGCCGTCTTCATCAATGGCCGCGAGATTCACCCGGACGAACTCGTCTTGCTGACGCGGCTCTTCGGGACAGTCATTCCCGGGCGCTATTGGCTGGGGCCGCTCCTCACCGGCGGCTACGAGGGCGGCCCGGCGATCTTCGATCTGCGCGGGGCGGCGTCCACGGCGGCGAGCGGCGGTCCCGGCTACAACAAGTCGACGCTGTTCGGCGACCTCATGAGCGATGGTCAGTGTGCGGGCTATTTCGATCCGTCGAGCGGATCGAGCGTGATGACAGGCAATTGTTGAAACCAATACGTCGAATGAGGGCTCCATGAAGAAAGTCGCACTCGGCCGATCCGGCCTTTCCACCTCGCAACTCGGCTTCGGCTGCATGGGACTCGCCGAGTTTTACGGCGAAGCGCTCTCGAACGCCGAGGCTGAGAAGGTGCTCGACGGCGCGCTCGATCGCGGCGTCGCCTTTTTCGACACGGCCGACATGTATGGAAGCGGGCGCAACGAAGAGCAGCTGTCGGGCTTCCTGCGCCGCCGCCGCAAGGAGGTGACGCTCGCCACCAAGTTCGCGATCAAACGCAACGCCGATGGGTCGATAGCGGGCCTTTCCAACGATCCGGCCTATATTCGCGAAGCCTGCGAGGCGTCGCTGAAGCGGCTGCAGGTCGATGTCATCGATCTTTACTACATGCACCGGCGCGATCCGTCCGTACCCGTCGAGGACTCGGTCGGAGCCATGGCGGGCCTGGTGAAGGCGGGCAAGGTCAGGGCGATCGGCCTCTCCGAAGTGAGCGCCGGGACGCTGGAGAAGGCGAACGCCGTTCACCCGATCGCGGCCCTGCAGTCGGAGTTCTCGATCGTCACCCGCGAGATGGGCAAGGAGATGATCCCGCTCTGCCGCAAGCTCGGCGTCGCATTCGTCGCCTATTCGCCTCTGGGGCGCGGGCTCCTGACCGGCGCCTATCGAAGCGAGAAGGATTTCTCGAAGGGCGACTATCGGCTCATGGGCAATCCGCGTTTCACCGGCGGCGCGCTCGAGAAGAACCTGACGCTGGTCGACCAACTCGAAAAAATCGCACGAGAGAAGCGCGCTTCGCTGGCGCAGATCGCGCTCGCCTGGGTGCTCGCCAAGGGCGACGACATCATCCCCATTCCGGGCACGAAGAAGTTATCGCGGCTCGAAGAAAATATCGGCGCCGCGAAAATCGTTCTCTCGTCGGCCGAGATCGCCGCTATCGAGCGCGCCGTGCCCCCCGAAAGCGTCGCGGGAGAACGCTACGCGCCGGCGAGCGCCGCCTCGCTCAATCGCTGACCGGCGGGAGCATTTTGGTCACGCCAATGTCGAAACGACATAGGCGCCCAGAACCAGAAAGACGAAGAGGTCGCTGATCATCGCGATGTTCTGGTTGGCGCCTCGCCCGCCATGCATGACGTGGCGAATGCCCGCAAGGCCGTAGAAAATCGCCGCAGAAATCGCCGCCGGCAGCACGAAACCCGGCCTGGCGAGCGACATTAGGCCGACTGCGCCGCTGGCGAGGTTCGCGATTCCGAGTTCGCGCACGAGCGGCAGGGCGTCGTCGCTCCTGAGGCCGAAAATCTCTTCGGACGTAAACCGCGGCTGAAAAAACTGCCGCAGGCCGGCCAGAAAAAGCCTGACGCCGACGCTCCAGAACACGAACCATTTGCCGACGAGCAACATGAGCGGCGCATCGGCGTTCAGATATGCGCGCTCGGCCCAGATTGAACCGATGGGCAGGACCAACATCGAAAGAACTACGATGATCAGATACATGGCTGGCCCGCGCGTCAGGCGACGCTCACCTGGGGCGCGGCTTCCGGCAGATCCTCCCCGAAGGCGCGCTGATAGAACTCCGCGACCGTCGGGCGCTCGAGTTCGTCGCATTTGTTGAGGAAGGTCACGCGGAACGCGTAGCCGATGTCCTGGAAGATCTCGGCGTTCAGAGCCCAGTTGATGACTGTGCGCGGGCTCATCACCGTCGATATGTCGCCGTTGATGAAAGCGTTGCGGCTCATGTCGGCGACGCGCACCATGGCGGCGATCGCGATCCGCCCTTCCTTGGAATTGTAGATCGGCGCCTTGGCGATGACGATCTCGACTTCCTCGTCATGAGCGAGATAATTCAGTGTAGTGACGATCGACCAGCGGTCGAGCTGGCCCTGATTGAGCTGCTGCGTGCCGTGGTAAAGGCCTGTCGTGTCGCCAAGACCGATCGTGTTCGTCGTGGCGAAGAGCCGGAACCACGGGTTCGGGGCCAGCACCTTGTTCTGATCGAGGAGCGTCAGGCGGCCCTCAGCTTCGAGGACGCGCTGGATGACGAACATCACGTCGGGACGGCCGGCGTCGTATTCGTCGAACACGAGGGCGACGGGGCGTTGAAACGCCCAGGGGAGGAGCCCTTCCTTGAAGGCTGTCACCTGCACGCCATTCTGCACGACGATCGCGTCCTTGCCGATGAGGTCGATGCGGCTGACATGGCTGTCGAGATTGACGCGCACGCAAGGCCAGTTGAGGCGCGCCGAGACCTGCTCGATATGCGTCGACTTGCCAGTCCCATGGTAGCCCTGCACCATCACGCGGCGGTTGTGCGCATAGCCCGCCAGGATGGCGCGGGTCGTCTGCGGGTCGAAACGGTAGGCCGGGTCGATCGCCGGCACATATTCGTTGGCCGTGGCGAAAGCCGGCGCCTTCATGTCGAAGGGCACGCCGAAGAGGTCGCGGGCGTTGACCGTCTTTTCGGGTCGTTCAAGAAACTTGTCGTCGATGACGGCCATGGTCGTCCGTTCAATCCTGTTCCGGAAGAGATAGGGGGCGGAGCGGGGCGAAACTCGCCTGACCGGGCTGCGATTTCAAGGCGCCCCGGCAGCGCCCATTGCCGCGCAGCCGAGGCTCGAATCCCGACAATTCGAAGCAGAATAAAAATCTCTCATTAATTGATTGTAAACAAATTAACCAATACAGTAACAGCATCGTTAACACGTTAGTTAACGCATCAAAAATGGTTAACGGATCATGAAAACGGCGATCTTGTCTGTTCTTGCCGGCGCGGCGGCCCTGACCGGCGCCGACGCCCTGGCTGCAGCTGCGACAGCGGACTCGGTGACGAGGTTTACGGCCGAGGAGGTCGAGCTTTTCGCAAACACCGCGGGAGCCGGCGAGGCTGGCTCCTATGAAGGCCTCAATCCGGAAGGCCTTGTGCGCGGCAATGGCGACGAGGTTGCGATCGATTTCGAGCGCGCCCGGCGTGGGTTCGCAGCGAGGCGTCAGGGCCAACGGGCGCCGAACGCGATTCGATTTATGCCGGAACCGGGCGATTTCGACGAACAGTTTGAGGAAGCGGAGGACATCGTCGGCATCGCAGATGACACGGGCGCTGCGGAAAGCCTCGGCTTCGCTTTTGAAAGCGAGTTCTCGTCAGAACGATTGGCGGCGTTCGACGCCTCCGCAGCCGACTTCGTGTTGTTTGAAGAATCCGAACCCCTGGTCAATCCGTTGCCCGGCGCGTTTGTCCTGATGCTGGCGGGCCTCGCCGGGTGGGGCGGGCTGACGCTGAGAAAGGCGCGGAAGGCGGCCTGAGGTTCACGAAGCGGCGACCTCCGCGTCCGTTCAGCAGATGCGCGCTTTCTTCAGAATCTGGTGCGCCTTGACGACCGCGGTCAATTGCGCCTCGGCGCTGCGATCGCCGCCATTGGCGTCCGGGTGGTACTGACGCACGAGCTCTGCGTATCGACGGCGGATGTCGGGGCCCTTGGCGGTCGGCTGGAGGCCCAGTGTCTCGAAGGCCTGCGCCTGCAGTTTGGTGAGGACGCGCCCCTCGCGCATGCGCTCTTGCGTCGGCCCGCGGCGCGCTGCGTCGCTGAAAAATCCGAAGGCGTCGAGAATGTCGGCGGGCCCACGCAGGCGCTGCCCCGCCTTGGCGCGCGCATTCTTTCCCATGCTCCAGGTCGGCCTGTCGCCATATTGCGCGGCTGTCCTTGTCGCTTCCGCCTCGCGCTCCGAAAGGCCTTCGAAAAAGTTCCAGTTGCGATTGTGCTCTTGCGCATGGGCGGAGCACAGCCAGAGCCTGTCGGCTGGCGCACGCGGGCTCTTGGCGACCAGCACCACGGCGCGCTGCCCGCATCCCGGCGCCGCGCAGGGGCGAACGATTGCCTCGGCCCAGGCCGGCCGAGCTTCCGGTTCGGGCGGGCGGACGCGGATGTCGAAACCGAGCCGCGGCTTGTAGGAGTAGTCGCTCATCGAGCCATTCCCATTGGCCAAGTATGGTGGCGCCGCGGCATTGATACAATCTTGACAAGCCTTGAGGGGCGCCGCTTCGCTGAAGAGTAATGTCTGTTGCTGACCGGATCAGAGGAAAGCTCGAGGCCGCGTTCGCGCCGGACGCGCTGGAGCTCATCGATGATTCAGCCCGCCATCTCGGTCACGCGGGGGCGAGGCCAGGCGGGGAATCGCATTTCAGACTGACGATCGTCGCGCGCGCTTTCGCGGGGATGGCGCGCGTCGAGCGCCAGCGCGCGGTGATGGGCGTTCTAAAGGACGAGATGGCCGGACCGGTTCATGCTCTGAACATCTCCGCCCTGGCGCCCGGGGAGTAATGCGGGCGCGCGCTGCGCTGCCTAGGGGCGGATCGCGATGAGACTCTTCGTCAGACCCCACACGCGCTCTACCGTGTGGTTTGCATCCGGGAAGAGCGCGCGGAATTGCTCCCGATCGAGGAGTCGGGCGGATTGAACGCGGACCATCGCTTCGTCTACAGAGTTCTTGCGTCCGGAAAAACCGAGCGCGAAGCGCCTCACCAACCGATAGCGCAGCTGCTCAGGCAGCCAGTGAATGAAGGCCGCGCGGAAATGCGGCTCGACCGGAAACCAGAAATAGGGCGTCTGCACATAGTAGGCGGGCGCGAGGCGGCGCACATTGGCCGCCATCGCCGACATGCGCGCCCAATCCCCTACATGCTCGATGACCGAGTTCGAGTGAACGAGATCGAAGCTCATGTCGCCGAGATCGCCGAGGTCGGCGGCGTCGCCTGCGCAGAAGGAGAACGCTCCGCCGATCGGCTGGTCTTCTTTCGGATTGATGAGAGTAATGTCGAGCGGGCGTCGCGCGACGTCGGCGCCGACGATGTTCCAGTAATAGGCTGTGCCGCCGAGGTCCGCGATGCGACAGCGACCCTTGCTCGCAATGATCGCATCTATCAGCTCAAAAAGGCGCTCGAAGCGCTTGAGCCGGAAGCGACGCGACAAGCCGTCCTTGTCGCCGTAGGCGCGCGCCACCATCGCCGGAGCGCGCAGATCGTCCACAATTGTTTGGGCGAGAGCCATCGAAAGAGGCTTAGAAGCGCACTCTTAACACCTCATTGACGATCGGCGGCGGGTTGTGGATCGCGGGCGGCGAATGGTAGGGGCTGACGCGGGCAACCTGCAACTTCGGGGAAAAGCTTGGACTTCTCAGCGGCGCCGGCCACCTACGCGATCATCGCCGCGACGGTGCTCGTCAGCCTCTACGCGTTCAATGCGAGCCCGGCGTTCCTCGACGACTTCTCGATGAAGGTCGGCGCTGTATCGCGCCGGAGAGGCCACCACCGGTTGATCACTTCGGCGTTCCTGCATGCCGGGTCGTTCCATCTGCTTCTCAACATGCTGAGCTTTTGGTCATTCGGGCCGGCGATCGAGGACGTCCTCGGGCATGACGGCATGATCGTTCTCTATTTCGGCTCTGCGATCGCCGGCAGCCTGATGATCCTCGTCAACAACCGGCGCAATCCCGCCTACGCCGCGATCGGCGCCTCCGGCGCGGTGTCGGGCGTCATCCTTTCCTTCTGTCTCTTCTACCCGTTCCAGCCGATCTACATGTTCGGCCTGCCATGGGGCATGCCGGCCGTCCTGTTCGCGTTTCTCTATATGGCGTTGTCGACGCACCTGATGCGCACGCCCGACCGCATCATCAGCCACGAAGGTCATCTCGGCGGCGCAGTCGGCGGTCTGATCCTCACGGTGCTGATGAAGCCGGAGGCCGTGACCAGGTTCTTCTGACCGGGGTGCGGCTTGGGCTCAACTGCTCTGGCGCACCTATCGCCCGTGCGCACGCCCCCGGTCGCCATGAAGATTCGGTTTGTGGCGCCGCCTTCAGGTGATAGCCTCGGACGGAATGCCGGTAGAGTAGGCTGCCATGGGTGAGGGGACGAGGGGGTTCGGATTTGCGGGCGCGCTGGCGTTGGCCGGCGTCGCAGCGGTCGCGGGTCTGCTCGGTTTAAGCGAATGGTCGCGCCGCGCCGAGCGCGAGAAAATCGACGAAACCGTCGCCGGGCTGAGGACAGAAGTCGCCGCGGCGCGCGAGGAGGCGCAGGCCGCGCTGTCGGCGGTGATCGATCAGAAGACCCTGCGGCAAGCCAGCGCCTCGGTCTATCTCATCGTGGTCGATGGCGCGCCGCGCGGCACCGCGTTCGTGGTCGATCGCGACAAGGGCCTGCTCGTGACGGCGGGCCACACGGCCGACTCGCTGCCCCTCGACGATCCGAAATCGGAAGTTCACATCCTCAACCGCGGCTCGCGCGCGCCGATCAAGGTCGCCTCGAAGCGGGTGCATGCAGGTTTCAGCGCGTTCCGCACACTGATCGAGTCGTACCAGCCGACGCGGAAGAATTCCTCGATCTATGCGCCCCAGGCCGCGCCCGTGCGCGATCTCGCTTTCGACGCGGGATTGATTACGGTCGAGGCCGCCGATCCGGCGACCGGCGTCAATCGTCTGGGGCCGAACCTGCCGATCGCATCGGAGGAGAAGCTCATCGGGCTCGCAGGCGGCGCCGCGATCGCCGTCATCGGATATCCCTATGACACGCTGGACGACGGGTTCGCTGCGGACGCCGCGATCTCCCGCATCGACCGCGGCGTCGTCGCGGCGGTGATGCCTCCTTTGGATGTCGCGGCCGAGGAGCCCGACGCGCGCATCGCCAATCTCATCATCCATCGCCTATCGACGGCGGGCGGATCCAGCGGCAGCCCGGTCATCAACGCCGAGGGCGAAGTCGTCGGCGTGCACACTCATGGCGTCGAGGCGATCAGTTCGAACGCCGATGGCGCGGCCCAGCGCGCCGATGTCATCTATGACCTGCTCAGCCCGGATCGCGAGGCTGCGCGCGTCACCCAGTATTTCCTGCCGGCCTGGTCGCGCACGCTCACCCACTGGGCGCGCGCCAAGGATGCGCTCGCCTGGTCTTTCTACATGGAGTATGCGCGGCCCGGCGCCGAACCCCCGCCGACCGTTGGCGATATTGCCACGGGTCAGGCGCCGTTCGAAAGACGCCTTGAAGACCTCAAATTCGGCGAGCCGGTCGAGAGTGTTCGCATCGCCGCGCCGGACGCGATGCCGGCGACCGCCTCCTCATTCGTCATCGATGAGCCCGGGCAATACGCGCAAACCTGGATCGAGGTCGATCGGGCCCGCGAGGCCGTGCTCTTCGCCTACGACTATTCGCTGCGCTCGCGCACAGGCGCTTGCAAGCTCGCCGCCTATTGGCGAAAGAAGGGAGAGATCCGGCTCGCAGCGCAGAAGCCCCGGGCTTCATTCGAGTTGCGGCTGGAGGCGGGACCTCAGGCCACGGAGGAATATCAGGTCGTATTCCGGCGTGACGCCGACTGCGACCCAACGAGTCCGGATTTCTTCGCGGGCTCGATCTCGTGGCCGGCGGCGGGCGGCGAGATCGTCACGGCGGCCTATGAGGTCGAAGGCGAAACGGCCATGGCGCGCGCCAGCCGTCTCGCGCATGTGGCGCAGGCCTCCCTGCAGCGTTTCCTCGCCTGTTCCCTCCGCGGGGCCGAGGATGAAAGCTGCGCCGCGCCGCGATACATCGAGCTTCAGCCGGACTGACTTTCAACGCGCTGCAGCATGGCACGACGATTGCAGTTTTCCCCAGGCGCCCCGTGTGGTTGAAGGCCTGTGTCCAAGGTCACTTGGGGGAGGAAAAAGGCGGTTCTTTCAACAGGTTCCAAAGCGGAATTTTGGCGATCCGGGGTTGCTTTGAGCCGGTTTCGGGGTAGGGTTCAGTCTCAGTGGCGGTGGTGAGCTTCGGGGAGAGACATTCGTAAATCTGGCGAGTCGGCGCCGTAGGAGAAAGCCCGTACTCGCTGCGTAGTTGCGTAAGTTCTGGTCCAGCGCAGACATCATTCATCTCCATTGTTCTTGGGGGAACAAATGGATTCAGACGATGACGGCCTCGATCGCTCCGGCGACGAGGATTTTCTGAAGTACGATGACAATGTTTCGCCCTCGGTGATCCGAGCCGGCATTCCTTGGCGCGGCCCGGATCTGCGGCGCGGCGCCGGCGCCAAGGCGGAGGCGCTCGCCTATTCACGCCCATCGCCGGTCAAAGACGAGCGCGACATCGCGCTGGTGATTATCGGGTCGAGCGCGCGCGCGTCCGCGCTGCGCGACCAGATTTCGCTTTATGCAGAGTATGACGCCCCGGTCCTCCTCACAGGCGAAACCGGCGCAGGCAAGGAACTGATCGCCAAGGAACTGCACCGGCTCTCGGCGCGCCGAGGCAAACCGTTCATCGCCCTGAATGCGGGCGCCGTTCCGGAGACGCTCGCGAGCGCTGAATTGTTCGGACACACCAAGGGCGCGTTCACGGGCGCGGTCGCCGAACGTGAAGGGGCCTTTGTCGCCGCCGACGGCGGCGCGCTCTTTCTCGACGAGATTGGCGACGCCCCAATGTCGGTTCAAACGCAGCTTCTGCGCGTCCTCGATGACGGCGTCGCCGCCAAGATCGGCTCGCGCCAGGGCGTGAAGACCGACTTCAGGCTGATTTCCGCAACGAACGTCGATCTCTCGCGCAATGTCGAGGCGGGAACCTTCCGTCGCGACCTGTTCTATCGAATCAATGTCCTTGCGATCGAAGCGCCGCCCCTGCGCGAGCGCGGCGATGACGCCGTCGAAATCGCAGAGCACTTCATCAGGACCCATGACGATCCGGGTCTGCGCGGCGCCAAGCTGACGCCGAAGGCTGCGGACAAGCTGAAGGGCTATTCCTATCCCGGCAACGTCCGCGAACTCCGCAACATCGTGCAGCGGGCGCTCGTCCATGCGCGCGGCGGCAAGATTCTTGCCGACCATGTGGCCGCGGGCAACCCGGTGCGCAAGGCGCTGGGCGCGGGCGGGCAAGGCCCGATCGACGCCTCGCTCGCCAAGGAGCTGGTCGGACGCTTTGCGGTCGTGAAGGCGCTCAGGATGACCGGCGGCAATGTCGCGCGGGCCGCGGAGCTTGCCGGCCGCTCGCGAAGCTCGGTACACGCCATGACCAAAGAATTCGGCGAAGGCGGCGCAGCGGCCGAGTACGAACGGCTGCGCACGCAGCTGCGATCAATTCTGGAAGATTAGAACGGGAAGTCTGGGGAGAAGTATGAAGGCCAGGTTATTGGGGATGACGGCGCTCGCGGCGATAGCGACGGCGCCGATGGCGGCGTCCGCCGCGGATCAGGCGACGGCGACGCCCGCTGGCGCCGAGAGTCAGCCGACGCCGAGCATTCAGGAAGAGCTCGTCTATCTTCGGGACATTATCGCGCTGCAGACCCTGCGCCTCGACGAGGCGGAGCAGGCGTTGGCGCGGCAAACCAGGCTCTTCGAGGAGCAGCAACGGAAGATCGCAGCGCTTGAGGGCGCGTTGAACGGCGCCATGGCGGCCGCCGGGGTGAAGGGAACGACCCTCGCCGCGGCTGGCGTGTCGTCGGGCTCCTACACGGTCAAGAAGGGCGACACGCTCAGCGTCGTCGCGCGGAGCCTCAACGTGCCGCTCGCCGAACTCGCTTCCGCAAACAAGTTGAAATCGCCCTACGCCCTGCGCGCCGGGCAGCGCCTTGCCGTGCCGGGTGGCGCGCCTGAACCCGCGGCCGCCGCGGCCATGGCTGAGAACAAGGTTGCGCCGAAAGAGAGCGAGGCGATCAAAGTCGCGGCCGCCGATCCGCCGGGCCCGTCGCCGGAATCGCGGCCCGACGTGACCGACCGCGCCGTGAAGGATGAGCGCAAGGACAAGGCCGCACAAGCAACGGGGCCGCAGGAAGTCGGCGTTCGTCCGGTGACGGAAGATGACCGGCCCGAGGTCGCCGTCCTCAACGATGTCGGCGGGATTTTGACGCCCAAAGGCTCCCTCTACGCCGAGCCCTCGTTCGACTACACCGTCACGTCTGACAACCGCTTCTTCTTCCAGGGCGTTGAAATCGTCGATGCGATTCTCATCGGCGCCATCGAGGCGACAGATTCTGACCGCCGCGCCCGCACGACAGGCTTCGGCTTGCGCTACGGCGTCACCGACCGTCTCGAAATCGATGCGCGCGGGACGTGGGTCAACCGCAATGACCGCATCTCGGGCGTCGCCATTGACGACGGCTCGACTCTCTTCCGCGAGTTGAACGGCGGCGGGCTCGGCGATGCGGAAGTAGGCCTCCACTATCAGCTGACCGGCGGCCGAAACTTCCCGTTCACGGTGTTCAACCTGCGCGCCAAGGCGCCGACAGGCGAGGGACCCTTCGATGTCGATCGCGACTCCAAGGGGATTGAAAGAGAACTCCCGTCCGGGTCGGGATTCTGGACGTTTGAGCCAAGCGTCACATTCATCCTGCCGTCGGACCCGGCTGTCATCTTCGCGAACATCGGCTACCAGTCGAACATGTCGATCTCGCCGGACGTGCAGATCGGCAACGTGTTCGTGCGTGAGGTCAGCCCCGGAGACGCCATCAGGGCGAGCGTCGGCATCGGCCTTGCGGTCAATGATCGCTTCTCGATGAGCTTCGGCTACGACCAGAGCAGCTTCTTTGCGACCGAAACGCTGCTCGAACCGGTCGCCGCACCCGGCACGTTTGTCGAGACGCGCCAACAGCCCACCATGATCGGCTCGTTCCTCTTCGGCGGTTCGTACACAGTGAACAATCGCATCCGCCTCAATCTCAACACCGCCTTCGGCGCGACCGACGAGGCGCCCGACATGCGCGTCTCCCTGCGCGCGCAGATCAGGCTGTTCGATTGATCCGTATACGCCGGATGTA
Organism: Parvularculaceae bacterium; assembly: GCA_040081755.1. Classification (GTDB taxonomy): domain Bacteria; phylum Pseudomonadota; class Alphaproteobacteria; order Caulobacterales; family Parvularculaceae; genus Amphiplicatus. The sequence goes on along the minus strand of JBEBFW010000008.1, from coordinate 13,019 downwards.
GAGGTTTCGCTACGCCTCGTCTCCGCCGGCTAAGGCGTCACAATGGCGAAGTTCGGGTCGGGTGCGTCGAACAAGGTCCGAAACGCCGCCCATGCGGCCGTGTCGCCAGTGACGGCCGGCGGCGGCGCCTGAGATGCGACGGCCGCAGCGGGCGGCGGCGTTCCTGGAGGCGCCAGCATGGCGAACAGGAATTGCGGGCGGGTCAGACGCACCGTCACGTCTGCCGATGGGTGGGTGCGTCCCATTTCATGGACCAGGACTCCATTGCGGACTGTCGCAGCGATCTGCTCCTGACGGTCTGTGAACGCAAAGTTGAGCGTCAGCGGCTTCGAGAGCGCCTTCTCAGGATTGAGCCGTACAGCGAGGAGATCGAAAATCATGGAGCTGGGCGTCGCCGCGATGAAATCGGCGCTGACAACCGGGCCCGAGCTCTTGTCGACGCCCTCTGTCAGCTCGCGCGCGGCGGTCAGGAACATGTTGCGCCAAATGGCGCTTTCGGCCTGATAGGCCATCTGCGCGTGAGCTTCCGCCAACATCGCTCTGGCCGTCGCGTTTTTCGGATCGGCGAAGACAAGGCGGTCGAGAAGTTCCGCCGCCCAACGGTTATCGCCAGCGTCGATCGCCTTTCGGGCTCGCTTGATCACTTTCTTCGCGCCGCCCATGGCCTCGACATAGAGCGCGGCCGACGCCTCGCGCGGCAGCGCGTCGAAGCGCGCCGGATTTCCGTCATACCAGCCCATGTAGCGCTGATAGACGGCGCGAGCGTTGTGCTTCATCGTGCCGTAATATCCGCGATTGAACCAGCGATCGGAGAGCGCCGTCGGCAGCTCGATCGCCTCGGCGATTTCCTCGCCCGTCAGCCCCAAATTCATCATGCGGACAGACTGGTCGTGCAGATACTTGTAGGCGTCGCGATGGCTGGCGATGAAATCGCGCACGCGAGGCGCCCCGAAGCGCGGCCAGCCATGCGAGGCGAACATGACCTCGGACTGGTCGCCGTAGAGCCTCAGCGCCTCCGTGAGATAGTCGGCCCAGATCTTGGCGTCGCGAACCAGGGCGCCGCGCGGCGTCAGGACATTGTGCATCGAGACGTTGGCGTTCTCGGCGAGGCAGAGCGCGCCGAATTCAGGCAGGAAGAAGTTCATCTCGGACGGCGCCTCGGTGTTCGGCGTCATTTGGAACACAAATTTTACGCCATCGATGAGGAGGGTCTCTCCTGTGCGGGAAATGGTTGTCGTCGGAGGAATGAGCGAGCGCCGCCCGCCCGCAATGCCGCGACCGATCCCTGACGACATTTGCCCTTCGACGCCGGGGGTGAGCCCTGTTCCAAACTGGAAAGCCGCGCGCCGCGTCATGGCGTTGCCCGCGATGATGTTCTCCGAGACCGCATGCTCGACGAAGCCCTCGGGCGCGATGATCTGCACGCGTCCGGCGGCGACATCTTTCGGATCGACGACGCCCTTCACGCCGGCGAAATGGTCGGCGTGGCTGTGCGTGTAGATGACGGCTATGACGGGCTTCTCCCCGAGCGTTTCGCGGGCAAGCGACAGCGCCGCAGCGGCCGCCTCGACGCTGGTCAGGGGATCGATGAGGATGAGACCGCGCCGCCCGACGACGATGGACATGTTGGAAATATCGAAACCGCGCACTTGATAAATGCGCTCATGCACCTTGAAGAGCCCATGTTTGGCGAGGAGCCCGGTGTGTCGCCACAGGCTCGGATTGACCGTGTCGGGCGCCGGCCCGCTCACGAAGTCGTAGGCGGCAAAGCTCCAGACCGGGGCCCCGCTCTCGCCCTTGATGATCGGCTCCTTCCATGAGGCGATGAAGCCGCGCGAGGCAAACTCCTCGTCTTCGCGGTCCTGCGGCAGTGACGCGGCGACGAGTTCGTTCGATGCCTTTGTCGCCTCCGATGCGGGCGGGCCGGCGGATGCGTCCGGCAATCCGCCAAGAATGGCGGCGGCGAGGAGGAGGAGTGCGCGTGTCATCGGCGACCTCTTGCGATCGGCACCGGGACCTTGACGGACTGAACGCCGCGCAGGCAAGCGGCGGGCGCAGCTTTCCCGGCGGAATCGAAGCCTTGGCGCGCGCCGGAATCGCCCCTAACTTGCCGCCGTCCTTACCCGTGGGTCATTTACGTGCCGCAGCTTTCTCAACCGCGCCTCAAGGAATTCGTTGACCGTGTCTGGCGCGAGGAGGTTGTTCCCTCGCTGGTCGATTACATCCGTATCCCGAACAAGTCGCCCTCCTTCGATCCCGACTGGGAAAAGCACGGCCACATGGAGAAGGCGGTCGAGCATCTGAGCCATTGGGCGCGCGGCAAGCTCTCGGCCCTGCCGGGGGCGAGCCTCGAAGTGTTGCGCATCAAAGGGCGGACGCCGCTGATCGTGATCGACGTGCCCGGCGCCGGCGCAGAGACCGTGCTGCTCTATGGCCACCTCGACAAGCAGCCCGAAATGACCGGGTGGGCGACCGGCAAGGGGCCGTGGCTCCCTGTCATCGAAGGCGACAAGCTTTATGGGCGCGGCGGCGCTGATGACGGCTATTCGATCTTCGGCGCGCTGACCGCATTGCTGGCGCTGAAGGCGCAAGGCGTCGAACATGCGCGTTCTGTGATCGTCATCGAGGCGTCGGAGGAATCGGGCTCACCGGACCTTCCCGCCTATATGGAAAAGCTGGCGCCGAAACTCGGCGATGTAGCGCTGGTCGTCTGTCTCGACTCCGGGTGCGGGGACTATGACCGGCTGTGGCTGACGACGTCTCTGCGCGGTCTCGTCGGCGGCACGCTGCGCGTCGATGTGCTCGACGAGGGCGTGCACTCCGGCGACGCCTCCGGCGTCGTGCCGTCGAGCTTCCGCGTCCTGCGCCAGCTCCTGAATCGCCTCGACAGCGCCGAAACCGGCGCTGTGCTTTTGCCCGAGCTCAACATTGAAATCCCGCCTCATCGAAAAACCGAGGCGAAGATCGCGGCGCGCGCGCTTGGCGACGCCGTCTACACTAAATTCCCCTTCGTCAAAGGCATGCGTCCGGTTGCGGACGATCTCGTCGAGCTGATCCTCAATCGCACATGGCGGCCAGCCCTCTCTGTCGTCGGGCTCGACGGCGCGCCGGCGCCTGCCAACGCCGGGAATGTGCTGCGCCCCTTCACGACCGCCAAGCTCTCCATGCGCATTCCGCCGCGAGTCGATCCGCAAAAGGCGTCGGCGACGATCAAGAAGGTTCTCGAAAAGGATCCGCCTTATGGCGCGCGCGTCGCCTTCGAGCCGGAAGAACCCGGCGCCGGCTGGGACGCGCCGGAGACGCAGAGCTGGCTCCTCGCCTCACTCGAACAGGCGTCGAAGGAATCCTGGGGCCAGCCGATGGCCATGATGGGCGAGGGCGGCACCATCCCCTTCATGGGCATGCTGGGGCGCGTCTTTCCGAAAGCGCAGTTCGTCATCACCGGCGTGCTGGGGCCCCATTCCAACGCACACGGACCGAACGAGTTTCTCCACATCCCGACGGGCAAACGCGTCACCGAAACCGTCGCTCGCGTCGTCGCCGCCCACGCGGCGCAGCAGCCCAAAGCGGGGTTCTCGCTCACCGGGCTGGCGAAGAAAGCGTTTGGACGGTAGCTGCGTTTGCCTTGGAGCGAAGGCAATTACGCCTTGTACGGACGTTTCAGACCCTTGAACATGGGGAAGTGCTCAAGGTTGAGCGTCGCGAGTTCGAGTTTGGCCGTCTTCGCCGTCGCCGCGATCACGGCGTCGACTGGATCGACGCCGTGGCTTGGTCCGAATTCACGAATGTAGTCGCCCGCGAGCGTTGCGATTTCCAACCCAACGTCGATGGCGGTGAATTCCGCCAGCGCCGCCTCGACCATGCGGCGCTCATTCAAGTCGCGAATGCCGGCGAACAATTCCGTCGCGGTCAGCACTGAGACCTGTGGCGCATCCGAGAGGCCCTTGATGAAGGCGCGCGCGTCCTCACGGCCTCGCAGCACATCGATAACGACGCAACTGTCGAGAAGCATCAGCGCGCGCCATAGATCGACGGGAACCGGCGTTTCACGGCTTCACGAAACTCCCGCGAATATTCTTCAAGATCGGTCCTGTCCTTCCAGATGCCGAAAACGGCGTCGGTCGCGGCCCGCCAGTCCGCCTTTTCGTTCTCAGCGCGGTCGATGACGAGATCGACGCCCTGGCGAATGAGGTCCGACTGCCGCTTGCCGGTCCGCGCGGCGATGCGCTTCAGCGCCGCCTTCTGGTCTTCCCGCAGGAATGTCTGGACCTTTTGCATTCGCCATACAAATTATATGGCGAACATGGTCACGTCAAGGGGCTTGCTGACGACCGAGCACCGTCCGAAGAGCTCCTCGAGCCGGCAGCGGTATTCTCTCTCCTGGTCGTTCGTCATGCGACGAAGAAAATTCTCCAGATCGGGAATGGCGGTCTCAATCACCAATCCAGCACCACCTTGCCGCTCATCCCCGAGCGCATCACGTCGAAGCCCTTCTGGTAGTCGGCGGCGGCAAAGCGATGGGTGAGGATGGGCTTCAAATTGAGGCCCGCCTGTAGCAACGCGCCCATCTTGTACCAAGTCTCGAACATGCGCCGGCCGTAGATGCCCTTGAGGTCGAGGCCCTTGAAGATGATCTTCTCCCAGTCGCAGCCGGCGCCGTTCGGCATGATCCCGAGCATGGCGATCTTGCCGCCGTGGTTCATGGCCTCGAGCATCGACGCGAAGGCGGCGGGAACGCCGCTCATTTCTAGGCCGACATCGAAGCCTTCCGACATTTTGAGTTCGCTCATCACGTCTTTCAGGTCCTCACGGCTGACGTTGACGGCGCGCGAGGCGCCCATCTCCTTCGCGAGATTGAGGCGGTAGTCGTTGACGTCGGTGATGACGACATGACGTGCGCCGACGAAGCGGGCGACCGCCGCCGCCATGATGCCGATCGGCCCCGCGCCGGTGATGAGCACATCCTCGCCGACAAGGTCATAGGCGAGAGCGGTGTGCACCGCATTGCCGAACGGGTCGAAGATGGCGCCCATCTCGTCCGGAATATCGTCCGGGAGCCGATAAACGTTGAAGGCGGGCGCGGCGATGTATTCGGCGAAGGCGCCAGGGCGATTGACGCCGATGCCGGAGGTATTGCGGCAGAGGTGACGTTGACCCGCGCGGCAGTTCCGGCAATAGCCGCAAGTGACATGGCCCTCGACCGAAACGCGGTCGCCGATCTTCATCTTGGAATGCTCGGGGTGAACCTCCGAGCCGATCTCGACGATCTCTCCCATGAATTCATGGCCGACGGTCATTGGCACCGGGATCGTCTTCTGGGCCCAGTCGTCCCAGTTGTAGATGTGAATGTCGGTGCCGCAGATCGCGGATTTCTTCACCTTGATCAGCACGTCGTTGGGGCCGATCTGCGGGCGCGCGACGTCGGCCATCCAGATGCCTTCTTCGCGTTTAGCCTTGACGAGGGCTTTCATGACGCGTTCCTCCCTGTAGTGCGATGTTCAATACAAGCAGTCTGCGGTGCGGTCCATCAGCAGGCGAGGGGGCGAGCAGGATGCAGCACGATGCAGCCCGGGCTAGGGCGCTCGCCGATCTGCCCGAGCGCTATAACGCCGCCGATGACTTCATCGGCGGCAATCTGCGCGCGGGCAGGGGCGCGCGCACCGCCGTCATCGACGCCCGGCTATCGCTGACCTACGCCGAGCTGTCCGACCGCATTGACCGGGCGGCGGCCGCGCTTCTCGCTCTGGGGCTGCGGCGCGATGAGCGCGTGCTGCTCTGTCTGCTCGATACGGCGGCGTTTGCGATCGCCTTTTTCGCCTGCCTCAAAGTGGGCGTCATTCCAGTTCCGCTGAACACGCTGCTGACGACGGAGGATTATGCTTGGCTTGTCGAGGACAGCGGCGCCCGCGCGGTCATGGTGGATGCCGAACTTTCCGGGAAATGGCGCGACATCGCCGACAGCCGGCCGGAAGTTCGTTTTCTCTCGATCGACAATGGTCCGTGGGCATCCTTGGAGCGACTTTACGCGGACGCCGCGCCGCTCGCCGCGCCTGCCGACACGCACCGCGACGACGTCGCGTTCTGGCAATATACGTCCGGCTCGACGGGCAAGCCGAAGGCTGCGATGCACGTTCACGCCTCGCCCCGGCTCGCGGCCAATCTCTTCGGCGCCGGCGTCATCGGCTATCGTGAGAGCGATGTCGTGCATTCCGTCGCCAAGCAGTTTTTCGGCTATGGCCTCGGGAACGCAGCTTTTTTCCCGTTCAGCGTCGGCGCAACGACGGTTCTCAATCGCGAACGGCCGACGGCCGCGGGCGTCTCCGACCTCATGCGCCGGCATGGCGTTACGATTCTGCACGGCGTGCCGACATTCTACGCCGCCTGGTTCGCGGACGGAGCATCCGGTTTTCCTGCGCTGCGCCTCGGAGTTTCCGCCGGCGAAGCGCTGCCCGCCCATCTCGCCGAGGAATTCCGCAAGCGCTTCAACGCCGATCTGATCGACGGCATCGGTTCGACGGAGATGCTTCATATCTTCCTGTCGAACCGACCCGGAGATGTGCGTCCCGGCTGCACTGGACGGCCCGTTCCCGGCTACGAGGCGCGGCTTGTCGGCGACGATGGCGCGCCTGTCGTGGACGGCGAGATCGGCGAGTTGCAAGTCAAGGGGCCGACTTCGGCGGCTGGATACTGGCGCAATCGAGATAAGTCGCGCGCGACGTTTGCGGGCGAGTGGACGCGCACGGGCGACAAGTTCCGCCGCGACGCCGAGGGCTACTATCACTACGGCGGACGCAGCGACGACATGCTGAAAGTCGGCGGGATTTACGTGGCGCCCAGCGAAGTCGAGGCGGCGATTGCGAGCCATGAGGGCGTTCTCGAAGCGGCCGTCGTCGGCGTTCCGGACAAGGACGGTTTGATCAAGCCGCGCGCGCATGTCGTGCTGAAGCCCGGCGTTTCCGCCGCCGGCATGGAGGAGACTCTGAAGGCGCACGTCAAAGCGCGCCTCGCCGCCTACAAGGCTCCGAGAGCGATCGTGTTCGAGGTGGCGCTGCCGAAGACCGCCACCGGCAAAATTCAGCGGTTTCGCCTGCGTGACCGCGGATAGGCGCCGATTGAAGCCGCGGCGCGGATGGGATAGGATAACATCCTCTCGCCTGAAGGCAGGGCATGCACGGGAACCGATCAAGCGGGATTTCAGAGTTGCGCCGCCTCGCCATCGCGCTGGCGGCCGCATGGTTCGCCATCCTGCAGATCGTGCTCGTCGCCCATGCGGCATCGCCCCACGCCCTTTCTCCGGACCACGATGCGACCGCCTGCATCTATTGCGTCGGCGTAGGGCCTGGCGGCTCGGCGCCGTCGGCGGCGGACCCGGGACTGCCGAGCGACGATCTGGCCATCACGACCTGGCCCCCGCCAAACTGCGCGGACAAGAAGGCCGTATTCAACCTCACCGCCGCCCCGCGGGGACCGCCCGCTATCTGATCGAACAGCATCCGCCACAGCCTGCGCGCTCTCGCCGCCGGCCGGTTCAATTTCGATCAGAGGAAAAAACATGCCCAACAGATATGGGTTGATAACCATAGCCATGACGGCTGTCTTCGCCGAGTCAGCAATCTCGGCCGCTTCAGCGCAAACGCCTAACGCCGAAGCGGCGCAGGCGGAGATTTCAGCGCTGCGCGAGGAGATGGAAGACCTTCGCGCAGACTATGAAGCGCGAATCGAGGCGATGGAGGCGCGTTTGAAGCGCGCTGAAGAGGCGGCTGCGATCCCGCCAGGGGCCGTCGCCGGTCCGACGCCTGCGCCCGACACTGCCGCAGCCGCCGCGCCTATCGGAACGCCGGTCGCCGTCGCCCAGATTGCGCAGCAGGCCGCGAGCGTGCCCGCCAACACCTATAATCCCGGCATTTCGGTGGTGCTCAACGGCGGGTTCGCCGCCTACGAGAGCAATCCGGACACGGCGCGCATCCCCGGCTTTCCGCTCGATGAAGAGGCTGGCCTCGACCCGGAAGGATTCTCGCTCGGGGAATCCGAGGTCGTTCTCAACGCCAACATCGACCACGTCCTTTACGGCAATCTGATATTGGCGTTCGACGGCGAGGGCGATGTCGGCGTCGAGGAAGCCTACATTCAGACCACGAAGCTTCCGGGCGGCTTCACGGCCAAGGCAGGCAAGCTCTTTTCGGGTATCGGCTATCTCAACGAGAAACATTCCCACTATTGGGACTTCATCGACGCGCCGCTGCCCTATCGGGCCTTTCTCGGCGTGCAGTACGGCGACCCTGGCGTCCAGTTGCGCTGGATCGCGCCGACCGACTTCTATCTCGAATTCGGCGGTGAATGGTTCCGCGGCGACAGCTTCCCGGCGGCCGGCGCCGCCAAAAACGGGAGGGGAACCGCTGCGGGATTCGTGCAGACGGGCGGCGACATCGGCGCGTCGTCGAGCTGGCTGGCGAAATTCTCGTACCTGCGCGCAAGAGCCGACGAACGCGAGACGCCCCTCGGCAGCCTCTTCACTGGAACGGATAGCCTCGGCATCGTCAGCGGCGTCTTCAAATGGGCGCCGCAAGGAAATCCCGTCCGGCGCAATCTGATCGTGAACGGAGAGTATTTCTTCGGGCGCGAGAAGGGCGAATTCGACGGAACCGCGATCAACCTCAATCGCTCGGGCTGGTACGCACAGGGCGTCTACCAGTTCCGCCCGCGCTGGCGCATCGGCGCGCGCTACGCATCGATCGGGTCGGAAGGGGCGCCAATCGCGCTCCTCGGCAGCGAGATCGACGACCTCGGCCGCTCGCCAAACGCGACGAGCGCGCTGCTCGAATACGACACCAGCGAATTCGGCCGCTTCCGCCTCATGTACACGCTCGACGATTCGGACGCGCTCTCGAACAATGAATTCTTCGCGCGCTACACCGTGACCTTCGGGCCGCACGGCGCGCATCGCTTTTAGGAGAACATCGATGCGTAAACTGATGATGGCGGCGGCGGTCGCGCTCGCTGCATTGGCCGCCGCGCCCGCGAACGCGAAGCTGAAAGTGTTCGCCTGCGAACCTGAATGGGGCGCACTTGTGCAAGAGCTTGGCGGCGAGCTCGCCGACATCTACACGGCGACGAGCGGCCTTCAGGATCCCCACCAGGTGCAGGCGCGGCCGAGCCTCATCGCCAAGGCAAGGGCCGCGGACATCGCGGTGTGCACCGGGGCGGAACTCGAAATCGCGTGGATGGGGCTCGTGCAGCAGCAATCCGCCAATCCCAAAATACAACCGGGCGCACCGGGGTATTTCGAGGCGACGGCCTTCGTGCGCCTTCTCGACAAGCCCGCGAGCTTCGACCGCTCGCAGGGCGACATTCATGCCTACGGCAATCCGCACATCCAGACGGACCCGCGCAACATCCTCCTCGTCGCCAAACCCCTGTCGGAGCGGCTTGCGACGATCGACGCGGCGAACGCTGCGGCCTATCGCACGCGCTACGCCGATTTCGAAAACCGCTGGAACGCGGCGCTCTTGAAATGGCAAGCGGTGGGCGCGCCTCTGAAGGGCAAGCCGATCGCCGTCCAGCACAAGAGCTGGGTCTACATGATCGGCTGGCTCGGTCTCAACGAGGTCGTCGCCCTTGAGCCCAAGCCCGGGATTCCCGCGAGCAGCGGCTATCTCGCGCAGGTGATCGAGACGCTAAAGGCGCATCCGGCGAAGATTGTCATTCGCGCCGCCTATGAAGATCCGCGCTCTTCCGAGTTCATCGCCAGACGGATGAGCATCGAGCCGGTGCTCCTGCCGTTCACCGTCGGCGGAACGAAGGAGGCGAAGGACCTCTTCTCTCTTTACGACGAAACCCTCCGCCTCTTGAGCGAAGGGATGGGATCGTGAACCTCGACGGCGTTCAGTTCAGCATCCTCGGCCCCGCATTCCTCGCGGGGCTCTTGGTGCTCGCGACGCATGTCCCGCTCGGTCAGCAGGTGCTGGCGCGCGGCATTGTCTTCATCGACCTCGCGATCGCGCAGATCGCCGGGCTCGGCGTCACCGTCGCGGGCACGCTCGGCGACGAGCCGGGCGCGTGGCAAGTGCAGGGCGCCGCTGTCACCGCGGCGCTCCTCGGCGCGCTTCTTCTGACCTGGACAGAGCGGAAGTGGGTCGAGGTTCAGGAAGCGCTGATCGGCGTCGCCTTCGTCGCGGCGGCCTCGATCGAACTTCTGGTGCTCGCCAATAATCCGCGCGGCGGCGAGCACCTGAAGGACCTGCTGGTCGGGCAGATTCTCTGGGTCTCGCCCGAGAGCCTCATTCCCGTCGCCATCGGCTACGCGGCGGCCCTCGCCATCTGGACCCTGTTCCGCAATCGCCTCGGCCGCGTCGGATTCTACGTTCTCTTCGCGCTCGTGGTGACGCAGTCGGTCCAGCTCGTCGGCGTCTATCTCGTCTTCGCCAGCCTCATCGTGCCGGCGCTGGCGGCGCGGCGCTACCAGGAGAGAGCCCGCCTCTTCGTCGGCTATCTCGTCGGACTTCTCGGCTACGCGCTGGGGCTAATCCTGTCGGCCGCGCTCGATCTGCCGACCGGCGCCGTCATCGTCGTGTCGCTCGTCGCGGTGTTCCTCGCCGCCGCCGCGTTCGCGCCCGCTGCACAAAACGGCAGCGGGGGAAGGCGGCGATAAGCCGGAATCGCAGAACATCATCCTCATCCTGAGCTTCGCCGAAGGACGCGACGGCCCGCGTAAGCCGGCGATAGGGAGTGCGCAGATGGGCGGGCCTCCTCAGGATGAGGCCTGTAATTGTCAAAGGAATTTATTACTCTCTATACGCACATACCGGCATACAACACCCATACCCTCCTCATCCTGAGGAGGCCCGCCCATCAGCTTGCGATCGATGCTGGGCGCGCTCGCGGGCCTTCGCGTCCTTCGGCGAAGCTCAGGATGAGGATGCTGTTCTGCGATTCTGCTCCTCGGGAGCAAGAGACATCGACCGATCATCCCTGACGAACCTGCTGACGATCATTCCATGTCAATCTGCCAAATCTCTAACAGGTTTGCGACGAACGCCAGGAACAGAAGCCCGATTGCCGGGATGGCCACCATCAGCCACCAGCCGGATACGAAGTTCCAGATTGGGTGCCTCAAGAAGGGCTCAGGCGGCAGGTTCCTCGGAAATAGCGTCATCGAGGAATAGAAGAACAGGAAAAATCCGAAAGCCAGCGGGCTGCCATGTCTGCGCAGCCGTTCGCTTGTGGCGAAGATCAATGAGAACGCCAGCGATGTGACGGTCGATCCAACGAGCAGGAACGCCGTGCCAAATCTGCGTTTCGTGTACCACTCCTCAAACGCGCCGGCTTGCAACGCGTCAACGAGGGCGATGAGTTCCGCGATCAAGTCTGCGGCCAAGTCTTTCAGCATCTCGATCATGTTGCCTACCGCCGGAGCTCGCTCATGGCGCGGTCGATACCGGAGATGGTCAGCGGATACATGCGGTCGGAGAAGAGCTGGCGGATCATTTTGACCGACGGCTGGAACTCCCAGTGCTTGTCGGCGATCGGGTTCAGCCACACGGCGCTTTCGTAGACGGAAAGAAGGCGCTGGAGCCAAACGGCGCCCGCTTCCTCGTTGAAATACTCGACCGATCCTCCGGGCACGGTGATTTCGTAAGGCGACATCGCAGCGTCGCCGACAAAGATCGCCTTGTAGTCGTGCGGGTATTTGTGGAGGATGTCGTGGGTCGCGATTTTCTCCGTCCAGCGCCGGCCGTTGTCCTTCCACACGAAATCGTAGAGACAGTTGTGGAAGTAGAAATACTCCATGTGCTTGAATTCCGAGCGCGCGGCGGAGAACAGCTCTTCGCACACCTTCACGAACGGATCCATCGATCCGCCCGCGTCGAAAAAGATCAGCACCTTGATCATGTTGCGCCGTTCGGGGCGCATCTGAATATCGAGATAGCCGTGGCGCGCCGTCGCGTCGATGGTGCCGCCCAAATCGAATTCGTCCGGGGCCCCCTTGCGCGCGAACTTGCGCAGGCGCCTTAGCGCCACCTTGATGTTGCGCGTGCCCAGCTCGACATTGTCGTCGAGGTTCTTGTAATCGCGCTTCTCCCATACCTTCACGGCGCGGTGCTGGCGAACGCCCTCATTGCCGATGCGGACGCCTTCCGGATTGTAGCCGCCCGAGCCGAAGGGCGAGGTCCCGCCCGTGCCGATCCATTTCGAGCCGCCCTCGTGGCGCTTCTTCTGTTCCTCGAGCCGCTGCTTCAAGGTCTCCATCAGTTTGTCCCAGCCGCCGAGCGCTTCGATTTGCGCTTTCTCCTCGTCGGTCAGATATTCTTGGGTGAGGAGCCTCAGCCACTCTTCTGGAATCTCGGCGCTCGCCGCGTCGCCAAGGTTTTCCAGCCCCTTGAACACATGCCCGAACACGCGGTCGAACTTGTCGAGATTGCGCTCGTCCTTCACCAGCGCCGAACGCGAGAGATAGTAGAAATCGTCGACCTTGCGATTGGCGAGGTCTTTCTCCATCGCCTCCATGAGTGTTAAATACTCGCGGAAGGAGACAGGCAGTCCGGCGCTTTTCAGCTCGTGGAAGAAACGGGTGAACATCGAGGTTTCTTTGCTCTTTGGCAGTCGGTTCTAGGGAAGAGAGAACGGATTGGCAAACTGCGCAATGAATGCGAGACGCCGGGCGTCAATCGCCGAATGCCCGGAGCAGATTGTTCCGCACATTCGCGAGCCGGTCGCGGGCAGGTCCGGACGCGCCGCCGATTTCGAGGTCGGCAATGGCGGCCGAGAGGTCGAACAGGATGGCGCGGTGTTCGGCCGAGCGCACCCGGCTCCTGATCCAGCCGACGGCGGCAAGGCGCGTCCCGCGAGTCACCCGCTCGACCCGATGCACCGAGCTCGATGGATAAAGTACCAGCGAGCCAGCCGAGAGGCGGATCAGGTCCTCCGAACCCGCCGCGTCAATGGCGAGTGCCCCACCGTCATAGTCGTCGTGGTTGTTCAGGAAGAGAGTGAAGGAGAGGTCTGTGCGCGCGCCGTCGATA
>JBEBFW010000321.1:0-2489 GCA_040081755.1 Parvularculaceae bacterium | reverse complement strand
ATTGTAGACCGCGCGCTGGGCCGCGTCCTTCCATAGCCCATCCAGCATCTTGTCCGGCGCGTCCCAGCCGATCGTCGAGGGAAAGGCGGCGTCGAGAATGGCGGCTGCGCGGTTGACGCCGATCCCGTATTTTGCTTTCAGCCAGCGGACGCGCTTCGTTGTCGTTTCCTCCGGGCATTTGCGCGCAATCGCCGCCCATTGCTCCAGCGTTTTGCCGGTATCGCGCTGAAGCCCCTCCTTGACCGAGGCGAACCATTTCCGCTGGCGCTCCGTCAGCGTGGCGCCTGGTTTCGCCGCAGCGCGCGCCATCAGGCCGCTCGCGGCCGCGTCGTGCGCTGCTCGATGCGCTTCTCGAAGCTGCCCTTGACGAGGCGCTGCACATAGATGCCGGGCGTGTGGATGGCGTCGGCGTCAAGCTTGCCGGTCGGCACGATCTCCTCGACCTCGGCGATCGTCATTTTGCCGGCGGCGGCCATCATCGGATTGAAGTTGCGCGCGGTCTTCCGGTAGATGAGGTTTCCCTCTTCGTCGCCCTTGAACGCCTTGACGATGGCGAGGTCGGCTTTGAGCGCCGTCTCCATCACGTAAGTCTCGCCGTCGAAGGTTTTGTGTTCCTTCCCTTCGGCGACCAGCGTGCCGACGCCGGTGCGGACGTAGAAGGCCGGGATGCCGGCGCCGCCGGCGCGGATGCGCTCGGCGAGCGTCCCTTGCGGGTTGAATTCAAGTTCGAGCTCGCCTGAAAGATATTGCCGCTCGAACTCCTTGTTCTCGCCGACATAGGACGAGACCATTTTGCGTATCTGGCGCGTCTTCAACAGAAGGCCGAGACCGAAATCGTCGACCCCGCAATTGTTCGAGATGATGGTGAGGTCTTTGACGCCGGCATCGCGGATCGCCAGAATGAGATTTTCCGGAATCCCGCACAGACCGAAGCCGCCGGCCATGACCGTCATGCCGTCGCGCAGGACGTCTTCAAGGGCCGCGCGGGCGCTGGCAAATCGCTTGTTCATCGCCGTCTCCCGGGTTTGGCTCCGGACTAGCCGAAACGGGCGCAGCGGTCCAGAACGGCCGCGAAGCGAGGTGAAGGAAATCATGGCGGCGTCCGGCTCTTCCGCGCCCTGGGTGCTCGGCTACAGCGCCTCGCATAACGGTGCGGCCTGTCTTCTCAAGGGCGCGCGTATCGTCGCCGCCATTCAGGAGGAGCGGCTCGCTGGCGAAAAGCGGGCGCGAATCGTGCGCGCGGATGACAGTCTCGCGATCCGCTATTGCCTCAGCGCCGGCGGCATCGAACCGAAAGACCTAGATATGGTTGTCGGCGCGCACTTCAGCGGCCATGCGACCGAGGGGGCGACATTCTGGCCCGCAGGCTCAGCCGTGCGCCTCGAGTTTATCCCACATCATCTCGCGCACGCCGTCGGCGCCTTCGCCACGTCGGGGTTCGACGAGGCGGCCGTGCTCGTTATCGACGGGCAGGGCGGCTACGAGGATTTTCTCCCGCAAGCCGAACGGCGCGACGTCAAGCGCGCCGGCTGCCCCGGTCTTCGCCGCTATTCCGAGATCGTCACCATCTATCGCGCCGATGCGAGCGGCGTCGCCTGCGTCGAGAAGCATGTCGGCGACTGGATCCCGGCGATGGAGCGTCTGACCGCCGAATTCGGCATGCAGGCGTTCGGCAGCCTCGGCGGCATGTACGCCGCGGCGGCTCACGCCATTTTCGGCGACGCCATGGATTCCGGCAAGGTGATGGGGCTCTCCGCGCTCGGGCGTCCCGCGCATGCGGTCGATGACTTGTTCCGCATACGGCCTGACGGCGGCTTTGACTTCTTCGATGCGGTCGTCCGACGCTATTCGGAGAACAAGCGCTGGCCGGCCAATCGCGACGCCTTTATCGGTCTCGCCGCGTCGGTTCAAAAGGCGGTCGAAGTTGCGGTGATCGAGTTTGCGAAGCGCGCCCGCGCGCTGACCGGTCTCGGAAACCTCTGCTACGCCGGCGGAGTTGCGCTGAACGCCGTCGCCAATGAACTGCTGATCCGCGAGCGGATATTCGACGACGTCTTCCTGCAGCCCGCGGCGGAGGACAGCGGCCCGGCGATCGGCGCTGCCTATCACGGTCTCTCGCTCCTGACGGGCGAGAGGCGCGGGGCGCCGGCGATCCATGATTCAACGGGCCGCCGTTATTCGAATGAGGAAGTCGAGAAGGCGGTCAAGGCGACGCCGGGCATCGAGGTCGTCCATCGCGGCGACACCGTTGAAAAGGCCGCCGATCTCCTCATCGAGGGCGCCATCGCTGTCGAACCCGCGTCGCTTCTGGACCAATTGAAGGAGGGCGGCCGCCTCGTCGCGATCCGCCAGGTCGGTCCCGCCGGCAAGGTCGTGGTCTGGACACGTTCGGGCCGCCTCGGCGATCCGCGCAGGAGACGCGGACGTCATCGTGGCCGGCGGCATGGAGTCGATGAGCAACACGCCGTACCTCTTGCCGCGCGCGCGCA
>JBEBFW010000125.1:0-9663 GCA_040081755.1 Parvularculaceae bacterium | reverse complement strand
GCCTGGGACGAAGGCTGGCGCGAACTCGTCGCGGCTCAGATCCTCGAACAGGAAATCGTCCGCCAGCAGACCCAGTTCGTCTGCAAGGGCGCGCGCATTCGCGCTGTCGGCCGACGCATGCGCCAGAACCCGGGCGCCGGCGACTTGGCATACCCTCGCGGCGGCGGCGCCGATGCCGCGCGCCGCGCCGGTTACGAGCACCGTTCTTCCCTGCAATGAAAGCATGGTCGCCCGCTCGTCGCCGCGCCGCCCTTGATAGCAGGCGGGGCGCTGCGGTAAACGGCCCGCTTTCCAGCGACGTCAAAGGTTTCGCCATGGCCGGCCATTCGCAGTACGCGAACATCATGCACCGCAAGGGCAAGCAGGACGCCAAGCGCTCCAAGATGTTCTCAAAACTGTCCAAGGAGATCACGGTAGCGGCCAAACTTGGCGCGCCGGACCCAGCATTCAACCCGCGTCTACGGCTCGCCATTCAGGCGGCGAAGGCCCAGTCGATGCCGAAAGACAATATCGACAGGGCGGTCAAGAAGGCGACCGGCGCCGACGGCGCCGGTTACGAGGATGTCCGATATGAGGGTTTCGGACCGGGCGGCGCCGGCGTCATCGCTGAGGCGCTGACCGACAATCGCAACCGTGCGGCCGGCGAGGTGCGCTCGATCTTCACCAAGAACGGCGGCAATCTCGGCGAGACCGGCTCGGTCTCCTTCATGTTCGACCGCGTGGGCGCCGTTGGATGCAAAGTCGATGCCGCCAGCGCCGACGCCATCCTCGAAGCCGCGATCGAAGCGGGCGCCGACGATGTGCATTCGGGCGCCGACGGCCACCAGGTCTATTGCGCGCTGGAAAGCCTTTCAGACGTAGCCGCGGCGCTTGAGGCGAAGTTTGGCGAAGCAGAAAGCGTGAAGCCGGTCTGGAAACCAAAGAGCCTCGTGCCGGTGACCGGCGGCGCGGCTGAAACGCTTCTCAAGCTGATGGATGCGCTCGAAGACTGCGATGACGTGCAGAACCTCTATGCGAACTTCGATATCGCCGCCGATGAGCTGGAGAGGATTGCCGGCGGCCGGCCGTAGCCTTGCGCGGACGATCAACCCGCCGCCGCGTCGGATTCCGCCCAATCGATCTGTGCAGTCCAGCGATAGATCACTGCGTGAAGCCGATCCTGGCTGATGGGTTTGGCGAGAAAATCGTCCATGCCCGCCTCGATGCTGAGATCGACGTCCCGCGACAGGACATGCGCGGTGAGGCAGACGATCGGCGTGCGTGGTCGCCTCGCCGCTGCCTCGAGCGCCCGGATCGCTCGCGTCGCGGCGTAACCGTCCATCACGGGCATCGAGACATCCATGAGGATGATGTCAAATCCCTCGGCCCGCGTTTCAAATGTGTGCAGCGCCTCCGCGCCGTCTGCCGTCATGAGGAGGTCGAATTCGGCCGGCGGCAGCATGTGACGCAATACGAGGCGGTTGACGTCGTTGTCTTCCGCGATGAGGACGCGCACCTGATCGCCGCGCGTCTGCGGATCGGCGGCGACCGGCGAAGCGGGCTTAACAGCCGCCGGCGCCGGCGGCGCGGCAGGGCGGCGCGTAGCCAGCACGTCGCCGACGGTCTGCATCAACAAGGCCGAGCGCACCGGTTTGACGAGATACCCTTCGACGCCGATCTTTCTGAACGCGGCGGCGCCGCCTTCCTGATCGACCGAACTCATCACGAGAATTGGCGTTGAGGCGATCAACGGATTGGCGTGGATGGCGCGCGAGAGCATTTCGCCGTCCATTTCCGGCATGAAGAAGTCCGTGATGGTCAGCTCGTAAGGCTTTCCGGCGGCCGCGGCTGCGGTGAGCGCGTCGAGCGCTTCTTGCCCGCTGGCGGCCGTATCGGGCGAAAAACCCCACGCCGCGAGCTGCTCGGCCGTGATGCGACGGTTCACCTCGATATCATCGACGATGAGAACGCGCCGTCCGTAGGCGTCGAATGTCGGTCGATGCTGGGCCGGCGCGCGGTCGTGCACGGCCAGCGTCATTGTGAACCAGAAAGTCGAACCGACGCCGGGCGCTGACTTGACGCCGATCTGGCCGCCCATCGCCTCGACGAGGCGCCGCGAGATCGAAAGACCGAGACCGGTGCCGCCGAACTGTCGCGTCGTGGTGGCGTCCGCTTGCTGAAAGGCGTCGAAAATGCGCGCCACGTGCTCCGCGTCGATGCCGACGCCGGTGTCCTGCACTTCGACGCGCAAGGCTGCGCGATCGGCAGTGCTTTCGCCGGAGACGTCGATGAGCACATAGCCGGCGTTGGTGAACTTGACGGCGTTGCCGACGAGATTGGTGATGACCTGACGGATGCGGCCGGCGTCGCCCACGAACTGGGTCGGCAGGTCGGGCTGGACGCGCACGACGATTTCGAGTCGCTTCTCCTGCGCGCGAGGGGCGACCAGCGCCGCGACGTCCTCGACGGCGGCGCGCATGTCGAAGGGCGCCAGATCGAGTTCGAGACGGCCCGCTTCGATCTTGGAGAAGTCGAGGATGTCGTTGATGATGGTCAAGAGCGCGGCGCCTGACTTGTGGATGGTGTCGGCGTAGAGGCGCTGGCGGCTGTCGAGATCGGTGTGCGCAAGAAGCTCGGCCATGCCGAGGACGCCGTTCATCGGCGTCCGTATCTCATGGCTCATATTCGCCAGAAACATCGACTTCGCTTCCGAGCCGCGTTCAGCGTCGAGCCGCGCAGCCTCGAGATCGGCGATCAGGCGCAGACGTTCCGCGCTCGCCTTCTTCATGTCCGTTTGCAGCACGGCGCCGAAGATGAGCGCGTAGGAGATGGTCGAGGCGAGGACCGCCGACATGGCGAGCATCGCCGCGCTCGACGCGCCGCCAAGGCTCGTGCTCGTCATCCACAAGAACACGGCGCTGTAGGGCGCCGTTACGATGAGCGCGTTCGCCGGCGTCGAGCGGAACTGCGACATCGCCAGCATGAAACCCGAGAAGACGAGGAACGCCGCGACCACAGGCCCGAAAGCATGGTCGCTCCGCCATGCGATGATCGACGCGGCGGCCCAGAAAGAGCATGAAGTCATCGCGACGAACGCGTAAATGCGCTTCAGCTTCCAGTCGTCGGCCTTGATCCGCTTGCTGATTTCCTTCTCGACGAGGGAGCGCAAGAATCCGGCCGCCATGGTGAGGCAGTACCAGACGACAACGGCCTCGATCGCGGCGACTGTCGAAAGACACAAGCCCCAGATCGAGATGTGGACGTAGCGTATCGCGCTGGTGGATGCGATCATCCGCACCGCGGCGACTGCGGGGTCTTCGGCTTCGAGCGCGAGCGTGACGCCCTGCGCTTGGCGATTCTGACCAGTGGCCATGGGAGTTCCGGCGGTTTCTCTCTCGCGGCGAACCTAGGGTTTCAGGGTTAATCGCCTGTTGACGGGCTGGCGCCGCCGGCATCCCAATAATCCGGCCGTAGTTGCCCGCGAGCGGCAGCGCGGCCCGCCCGATGACGGCTAGAAAGACCCGCACACCAAACAGAAATGAATGCGCTGTAAATGGTGCGGATGCGGGGAGTCTCGATGAATTCGGTTGCGGGCGCCGTCCTCGGCCCATTGGCGCTTTTCGGAGCGGCGACGGCCTCGGCGCAGGAGGCCCGCGACTTCGCCACCTATGCGCCGCGATTTTCAGCGCCGCGCATAGGAGCGGACGAGGCGCCGACGATCGATGGCGATCTGTCCGACCGTGCCTGGGCGAAGGCGGCTGTCATCGAGGAATTCTATCAGGTCGAGCCGGTCGAAGGCGCTGCGCCGTCCCAGCCCACAAAAGCTTACGTCATGTATGACGAGAAATATCTCTATGTCGGGGTCTACAATTACGATTCCGAGCCCGACAAGATCGTGCATCGGCTCCTTGAGCGCGATTCGAGGCTGCAGGATGAAGACGCCGTCCGCGTATTTATCGACTCGTTCGGCACCTTCAGGGACGGCTATTTCTTCGGCACGAACCCCAACGGCGCGCGCGTCGACGCGCTTCTTGAAAACAACTCCGCCTTTCGCGGCGAATGGAACACGATCTGGAATGTGAAGTCGCGGATCGTAGAGGACGGCTGGATCGCCGAGTTCGCCATTCCCTTCCAGTCGATTTCGTTCGACGCCTCGCTTCCGGAGTGGGGCTTTCAGATCCTGCGCACCATCCGCCGAAACAACGAAGAGATCCGCTGGTCCAACATCGACCGTTCGCGCGGGCGGACGGACCTCACCAATCCGGGCCGCATCGGCGGCGTCACGGACGTTGAGGCCGGCCTCGGGCTCGAAGCCCAGCTCTTTGTGACGGGGTCCGGCGCCTTTGACTGGGAAACCGGCGAGACCGACGCCGCGCTCGATCCGAGCGCGAACATTTTCTACAAGATCACGCCGTCGCTGACCGGGTCCTTGACCTTCAACACGGACTTCTCCGACGCGCCGCTCGATGCGCGGCAAGTGAATACGGGGCGGTTTTCGCTGTTCTTTCCTGAGACGCGCGACTTCTTCCTGCAGGACGCGGCCGTGTTCGAGTTCGGCGGACGCGTTTTCGAAGACGATCCGAACGGGCTTCCCTTCTTTTCGCGGCGCATCGGCATCGTCAACGGCGCGCCGGTCGATATCGTCGCCGGCGCCAAGCTCAGCGGCAAGCTGGGGCCGGCCAATGTCGGCCTCATCAGCGCACGCACCGGCGCCTCCGGCGCCGTCGATGGGCAATATCTCTCGGCGGCGCGTGTGTCGGTTCCAGTGCTGGGCGAATCGAAGGCCGGAATCGTTTTCACTCATGGCGACCCGGCCGGCGGCGAGACCAACACGGTTGGCGGGGTCGATTTTCAGTACAAGAACTCGACCCGTTTCGAGGGAACGTTTCTCGCCGATCTCGCCTATTTGCGAAGCTTTGACGGCGGCGAGGACGGCGCGATGTTCGCCGGCGATGTTTCCTACCGGAGCCTCATGTGGAACTGGACGGCGCGATTCGAAGACATCGGCGAGGATTATCGCCCGCGTCTCGGCTTCGCCAACCGCACCGCCTTGCGTCGCTACAAGGCCAATTATTGGCGCGCCTGGCGGCCTGAAAACAGTTTCATCCGGTTTGCGGAGACTGGCGCCTGGGTCGATGTCGTCACCGATCTCGACGACGAGGTCGAGGACCGCTTCTACGGCGCCTGGGCGATGGCCGCGAACGACGCTGGCGACGAGGCCTCCGTCGAAATCGAACACGGATTTCTCGACATCCGGGAGCCCTTCGACATCGCCGGCGTTGTTCCGGTTCCAGTCGGCGAGTATCGATTCACGCAGTACGAGGCGAGCGTTTCGCTCACCAGCGCAAGACCCGTCGGCGGGCGCGCCGAGGTGCGCTGGGGAGATGTTTACAATGGCGACTATCTGTCGACCGAGTTCGGCTTGAACCTGACGCCAAGCATGCACTTCCGCTTTGCGGCGGCGTACGAGTACACGAAGTTCTCTCTTCCGACGGGCGCGGTCGGCATTCACGTTGGCTCGATTGATTCAACCGTGGCGTTCTCGCCGACCATGATCTTGCGCACGGATCTTCAGTACGACAACATCTCGGAGAATTTCACCTTTTTCAGCCGGTTCAGCTGGGAGCCCAAGCCCCATCAGGAGGTGTTCATCTCCTTCGGCCACACGGCGCTCATCGAAGAGGAGCGGTTCCCGCAATCCTTCCGCGCGCAGGGAACGAGCCTGGCGCTCCGCCTCGGACACACCCTGAGATTCTAGTCTGCGCCGCCTGTGACGCGGCCGAAAGGCCGCGCCGCGAACGGCGGAGGTTCAGCTCAGAGACGGTCAGTGGCCTGCCGATTTCTCTCGGCCGTTCTTCCGCAGGAGGAGGAACAGCAAGATGATGACGAGGATCGGCGAGGCGACCAGGAACAGTGAAAAGGCGATCGCGCCGCCGGCCATGATCAGGCCGAAGAAGGCTGCGAAGAGACCGAAAATGAGGGCGGCGACGCCGGTAAATCCGGCGCCGACCGACTCGATCACGGAGAGATCGTTGTCCGAATGAAAATAGGCCGCGACCGAAAGCGCCGCGCCCGAAACAAAAATCACGATCAGAGGCGCCCAGAACCAGACCCCTCCGCCGCTTCGCCCGCCGTCTTGATGCCCGCTCGCCATGATCCCCTCGCTCTCCCGCTGATTGAGTGAGGGCATTTTCGACGCGTACGGAGCCGCTATCAAGCCGGTTCGGCGCGGGCGCGCGCCCTTTCGTCGCCGGTTCGGCAGGGTGGAGCCGGGTGGCGCTGCACGTTGCGCCGCCATAAAGATCGCCGGTGAGCAGATCGTCCCCGCAGGAGAAGGCCCCCAGAGCCTGGCAGCGCATGCTGTCGGGGCGCCGCCTCGATCTCCTCGATCCGTCGCCGGTCGATGTGGAGATCGAGGACATCGCGCACGGCCTCGCACGCGTCGCGCGCTGGAACGGCCAGACACGGGGACCCTTGCCGTTTTCCGTGGCGCAGCATTCGATCGTCGTCGAGGAATTCTGCAGCCAGCTGAAACCGGGCTGGCCGCCCAAATGGCGGCTTGCCGCGCTGTTGCATGACGCCCCGGAATTCGTGATCGGCGACCTCATCAGCCCGTTCAAGGCCGCGCTCGGCGGCGACTACAAGGCGATCGAGCGCCGCCTCATGCGCGCTATCCACCTGCGGTTCGCCTTGCCGGCGGATCTCCCGGACGCCGTCGAGAAGACCATCAAACGCGCCGACCGCGCTTCGGCTTTTTTCGAGGCGATCCAGCTTGCCGGCTTCGAACCGGAGGAGGCGCGGCGGTTTTTCGGCGAGCCCTCCGGCGTCGAACCGGTGAGCCTCGTGGTGAAGCCCTCGCAAATCGCCCAGACAGAATATCTCGAGCGCTTCGCCGCCCTGTCGTCAGAGGTCCAGCGCGCGGCCAAGGCTGGCGGTGAACGTGGTTTTGAACAAGCGTGACTTAATTTACGCCGCGACCGGGCCTATGAAAATGACATGGTGATCGTGTGTTCTCTGGCGGGCGCGGTAGACGCCTACGCCAAACATCGCCCGGCGCGGGTCATTTCGATTGCGTCGGAAGAGGACGGCGTCCCCGAGTTTCCCGGACTGCGCGCCGATCGTCATCTTCGTCTCTATGTCGATCGGGAGTCTTGCGCCGCGTCCATCGATCAGGCGGCGAGGGATCGGGCTGCGCAGATCGTCGCGTTCCTCAAGGACTCAGCGCCGGGCGAGGACATCCTCGTGCACTGCAACAGGGGCGTCTCGCGCTCCACGGCGGCGGCGTACATCATTTTGTGCAAGGCGGCCGGACCGGGGACAGAAGTCGAAATCGCGAAAATGCTGCGCCGCGCCGCGCCTTTCGCCGATCCCTGCCCGCTGCTTGTTTCCTATGCGGACGAGATTTTGGGTCGCGGCGGGCGCATGATCGAAGCGATCGAGGATCTGCCGCCCCCATCGGCCGTCATTTCGGCGCCAGTCGTCGTTATTGCGCCGCGGTAAGAACGCTCCGTTGTCTTGTCGCCGACCGCGGCCTCGGAGATAAGTGGCGACGGGAGAGTCATGGACCTGCAGTCGCGCGTCGCAATCGGCCTCAGCGCCGTGCTCGCCGTCGTCGAGGACGAACGGCCTAAAGTGCTCTGCGTGAAGAGCGACCGTGGGCTTGCCAGCCTTCCGTACGGTCCCTTCGATCCGGAACATCATCGCACATTTGAAATAGGCCTTCGCGATTGGGTCGAACGGCAGACCAAGGTCACGCTCGGCTATGTCGAGCAGCTCTACACGTTCGGCGACAAGGGCCGCGAGGCGCCCGCCGCCGCGCTGATCGGCGGCGCCGCAGGAGACCGGGTTGTCTCGGTCGGCTATCTGGCGCTGGCGCCGTCGGCGGCGCCGGTCGACGCCGCCGACGCGTCCTGGTGCGACTGGTACTCTTTCTTCCCCTGGGAGGACTGGCGTCGCGGCGAACCGGCGGCGCTTTCCTCAATCCTCGGCGCATTGGAGCGCTGGTCGAGAACCGCGCTGGACGAGCCCGTCGCGCAGAGCCGCATGACGCGCACGCGGCTCGCCTTCGGCCTGTCGGATGTCGGCTGGGAGGAAGAACGCGCGCTCGATCGCTACGAACTTATGTACGAGGCGGGGCTCGTCGCCGAGGCGGAACGCGATCGGCTCCTCGGCGGCGGCGCCAGAAGCTCCGACATCGCGCCGATCGCCGGCCTCGGCGCCAACATGGCGTCCGACCATCGCCGCATTCTCGCGACCGCGATCGGGCGGCTCAGGGGCAAGCTCAAATATCGCCCCGTGATCTTCGACTTGATGGCGCCGTCGTTCACGCTGCTCGCTCTGCAGCGCACCGTCGAGGCGATCGCCGGCTTCGAACTCCACAAGCAGAATTTCCGCCGCAGCGTCGAGCAGTCAGGGCTCGTCGCGCGGACGCGCGAGACGACGCAGCAGACCGGCGGGCGCCCGGCCTCGATGTTCCGAGCCAACCGCCCCGCGCTGCGCGATCGCGCGGGGAAGGGCCTCGCCATTCCGCGTCTGAAAGCGCCGTTCGAGGGATTGGCGAGTAGGGATTAGGTCGCCGTGCTGCGGATAGAAGCGCCCATAACCCCGAGCCAGAAGGCGTCAACCGCCAAAAATTACGGGATGAGCGCCGACGACGGATGTGCGATTCCGTGTTTGATGAGAAGATTACGGTCGATGTACAGCTCTGGATGATGGGCGCACTAAGGTTAGATTAGCTGGCTGCTGTTCTAACCAAATGTGGCTCAAAGGCATCAGTCAGTGACTGCTCCACATGTCGCATCTTGAACCCTGAAGCAGGCGACGCATTTTACGAAGGCGAGGCGCTTAAGGCCTCGAGTTAGCAAAGGAGTCGTTTTATGCCGCACGCATTAAACCGCAGCCGGCTTGGAAGTGTTTAGCAATGTCCGAGCAAATATTTTGCTTAGATGTTGTAATTACTGAGATTTGTTGGAAAAGTTGTGCAAAAGAAACGCAGATAAGAGGTAAAGAATATCTTGCCGCGTTTGCATGTGAGCAGTGGCAGTTCGGTAACTTTGAGCGACTTGGAGACGGTGCATGCTTCATGTCCCTATCTACTCAGTTAGAACGGAATTCGAAGCGAGTCCTCTGGTTCGCAGAGTTCGATCATCCGACAGTTGGTATCGTCCTATTGAAAATTGGCGTCCAATCTCAAAAAGCAGATGAGGGCGTCTTGGAAAAATTGGCAAGACTCTCCGGGCATTTTGTCGGTGGCATGTTGGGAACGGCCAGTTGATGTCTTGGTGTCTCTGGGGGTGCCAAGCGGCACCCCCAATTCGCCATGAATGGAGATGATTATTATGGATCCGAAACCCACGATCGTATCAATCTCAAGTAACGTCATTGAGGTTTTTCGCATTGCGCCGGAACAGATTGATGTGCGGGCTTTGCGGGAGTCCTTGGGAATGTCACAGCTACAGTTCGCAACAGCATTCGGTTTGGCTGTTGGTTCAGTACGAAACTGGGAGCAGGGTAGCGTGCAACCCGACGCATCAATCACTAGTTTTTTGAAGGTGATCAAGTTCGCCCCCGATTTGGTTCAAAAAGCACTTGATGATGCTCGGGAACACCTTTCGGTAAGCCGATGCGGGATAGGGATTAGGGATTAGGATTAGGATTAGGATTAGGATTAGGAGACGTTTCTAC
>JBEBFW010000320.1:0-2530 GCA_040081755.1 Parvularculaceae bacterium | reverse complement strand
GCTTTCGCCGGGATGAGCGGGATGGGGCTTTGGGGTTCCGGATCAAACTCGCTGCTACGGATGAACGACGATCTCGGTCTTCACGGAATTGGCGATGAAGCACTGCTCGTGCGACTCATGGTGCAGCTTTTCGAGCGCCGCCGCGTCGAGCGCGACGCCGGGGCCGAACTTGATGCGGGGATGGAGTTCCACGCGCGTCACCGCGAGCCTGCCGGCCTCGTTCTTCTCCATATGGCCGACGGCGCGGTCTTCGTAGGAATCGACGACGATGCGTCTCTTCGCGCAGATGGCGAGGAAGGTCAGAAGGTGGCAGCTCGAAATGGCCGCGACGAAAGCCTCCTCGGGATCGACGCAATCGGGATCGCCGCGATAGGCGGGCGCGGCCGCCGCCGGCACATCGACGCCGGCGTCGAAGCTCCAGACATGGTGGCGGTTGTACTCCTCATAGGCGAATCCGGCGCTGGTGCGTTTCCAGATGATGGAGGCGACGTGTTCGGACATTGTCAGTGGTGAGTGGTTAGTGGTTAGTGGTCAGTGTCTAGGCGTAGCCGTAGCGATTTCGTGAGGCCGGCGAGCATGCGCCTGATTTCGGTAATCTGCTCCGTTATGACTCGAGCGTCTGCGGGCAAAAGGTACTTCAAGCGCTCCGCCAGAACGACAAAAGTCCGCGTTTCGGCGAGCGATCCGTTTGCGATGCTGATGAACCGCAAGAACTCCTTCGTTCCGTCACGCTCGGCGCCCTCAGCGATGTTCGCTGAAACCGACGTGCTGGCGCGCCGAATTTGTTGGACGATCCCAAAACGTTCCGAGTCCGGCCAGCCGCTCGACGCCATGTAAATCGCCTCCGCCAAGTCAATCGACTTTTTCCAGACGTCAAGATCTTCGAAGCTCTTGATGCCGGTCACATGCCCTTCCTGACCACTGACCACTGACCACTGACCACAGACCACTGCCTTACACCACCTGCATCGTCAGCCATTCGGCGACGAGAGCGGGCTTCTCCTCGCCTTCGATCTCGACTCGCGCCGAGTATTTGAGCGCCCATTGGCCGGGCAGGCGCTCGCGCGCGCTCATCAAGGCGAAGCGGCCGCGAATGCGTTTGCCGGATTTGACCGGCGTCGAGAAGCGCACTTTGTCGAAGCCGTAATTGACGCCCATCCTGATGCCCTCGCAGACGAGTACGCAATCCGACGCGAGCTTTGACAGCAGCGACAGCGTCAGAAACCCATGCGCGACGGTCTGGCCGAACGGCGTCGCCTTCGCGGCCTCGGGATCGACATGGATGAACTGGCGGTCCTCTGTCACCTCGGCGAAGCCGTCGATGCGCTTTTGATCGACCAGCAGCCAGTCGGAGACGCCGACTTCCTTGCCGACGTAATTCTGCAGTTCGGATGTCTTGACCGGCTTCATCAATACCCCCGCGTGCGCGCGATCTTGTCGGCGTGATAGGCGAAGTCGCCGAACATTTCCTGCGCGACGCGGATGCGCTTCATGTAGAAGCCGATGTCGAATTCGTCCGTCATGCCGATGCCGCCATGCATCTGCACGGCCTCCTGGCTCACGAGCCGTGCGACCTCGCCGGCCTTCGCCTTGGCCAGCGAGCAGGTGATCGAGGCGAAGCCGAAATTATTGTCGAGGTCCTGAAGCGCTTTCAGCACGACGGATTTCGCGAGTTCGATCTCGACATGAAGCGCGGCGGCGCGGTGCTGCAGCGCCTGGAAGGTCCCAATGACCTTTCCGAACTGTTTTCTTTGCTTGAGATAGTCCGCGGTCATCGCGAAGGCGGCTTGCGCGGAACCTGACATTTCCGCTGCGAGGCCGGCGCAGCCCGCGGCGAGCACGCCCTGCAGCGCCTCGAACCCGTTATCTACGGCGCCGATCACGTCGTCGCCCGTCGCCTCGACGCGATCGAATTTCATTCGCGCGGCGTTGCGGCTGTCTACCATCGCGGTGCGTTCGGCGGAGACGCCCTTGGCCTTCGCATCGACGAGGAAGAGCGTGAGGCCGTCCGTCTCGCCCGGCGCGCCGGCGGTGCGCGCCGCGACGATCACCTTGTCGGCGACATGGCCGTCGGCGACGAAGGTCTTGTCGCCGGAAAGCCGGAACGCGTTGCCGACCTTTTCCGCTTTCATCGCGGTCTTCGCCGGGCGGTGCTTGCTCGTTTCGTCAACGGCGAGCGCGAACAGCGTGTCGCCCGAAGAGATCAAGGGAAGCAGCGCGTCCTGCTGCGCCTTGCTCGCGAACTTGCGCAAGGCCGTCGCGGCGAGAATGGAGGTCGAGAGGAACGGCGAAGCCGTCAGCGTGCGGCCCATTTCCTCGGCGATGACGCCGGCGCCGACGAAGCCGAAATCGGAGCCGCCGTGCTTCTCCTCGACGAGGATGCCGGCCCAGCCCATCTCCGCCATCTCCTTCCAGAGAGGCCGCGAGAAGCCTGTCTCGTCGCGGGCGTCGCGCAATTTTCGCAGCGCCGCGACGGGCGCTTTTTCGTCCAGAAATCCGCGCGCGGATTCTTTCAGGAGCTGTTGTTCTT
>JBEBFW010000124.1:0-9726 GCA_040081755.1 Parvularculaceae bacterium | reverse complement strand
CTACCAGTCGGGCGAGGTGGATTACCTCGTCGCCACCGACGCCATCGGCATGGGCCTCAACATGGACATCGACCATGTGGCCTTCTCTTCGCGGCGCAAATTCGACGGGCGCGGCTTCCGCGACCTTCGCCACGACGAACTCGCGCAGATCGCCGGACGAGCGGGGCGCTACATGCGCGATGGAACTTTCGGCGTCACGGCAGACTGCCCGCCCTTCGATGAGGAGACCGTCGGCGCCATCGAAGAGCATGTGTTCGAGCCCGCGCGCGCGCTTCAGTGGCGGAACGAGGATCTGAGCTTCAACAGCATCCCGCACCTCCTCGAATCCCTGCAAGCGCCCCCGCCGCGCCCGCAGTTGCGACGCGCACGCGCGGACGATGATGAACTGGCGTTGACGGCGCTCGCAGCCGACGAGGAGATCGCGCGCCTCGCGGTGCGCGGCGATTCCCTGCGCCTCCTCTGGGAGATTTGCCAGATCCCGGATTTCCGCAAGACCTCGCTCGACCAGCACGCTCGTCTCATCGGCGACATATTTCTTCACCTCGCCAAGGAAGGGCCCATACCCTCTTCCTGGATCGCGCCGCGTATCGCGGGCCTTGAGAACACCGAGGGCGATATCGACCGGTTGTCCAAGCGGATCGCCCATATCCGCACATGGACATATCTGTCCCATCGCGTCTCCTGGATCGAGGAAGCTGCTTATTGGCAAGAAAAGGCCCGGTCTATAGAAGATGCCCTTTCCGACGCGCTGCACGATAGGCTGACGCAGCGTTTCGTCGATCGGCGCACCTCAGTGCTGCTGAAGAAACTCAAGGATGACACGCCGGTGCTCGCCGGCGTCAGCGAAGACGGAGACGTGATCGTGGAAGGCCAATTTGTCGGCCGCTTGATGGGGTTCGAGTTCATCGTCGATCCCCGCGCAAAGGGTCTCGACGCCAAGCGCATTCGGAGCGCAGCCGACCGTGCGTTGGCGCCGGTGCTCGCGGCGCGTGCGGCTGCGCTCGCCACAGCCGCGCCGGAGGATCTAAGTCTCAAGGATGACGGCGCGATCACCTGGCGATCCTCGCCGGTCGCTCGCCTCGAAAAAGGTCCGACGCCTCTTCGTCCGAACATTGTCGTTCGGGGTCTCGATGTTCTGTCGCCGCATCTGCGAGGGCGCATTCACGACCGGCTCAAGGATTATTTCGCCGCCAGGGTCGAAGCGCTGCTCGGCGAGCTCATCGTGCTCGGTCAGACGGCGGGCGCTGGAGAGGGAGACGGCGCGGCGGCCCAGAAGGCGCTCGGCGGCGCGGCCCGCGGCATCGCTTTCCGCCTCGTCGAGAATTTTGGGGCGATGTCCCGCTCTCAGTTCGGCGAGGAACTGAAGCAGCTCGGGCAGGACGAGCGGGCCAAGCTGCGTAATCTCGGCGTGCGTTTCGGTGAGTACACGCTCTTCATGCCGAAACTTCTGAAGCCGCAACCGGCGAAACTCCTGACCCTTCTCTGGGCGCTGTGGACGGATCGCGAGCCCGGCGCCGTGACGCCGCAGAAAGCGGGGCTCGTCTCCTTTGCAACGGACGCCAATATTCCGCCTGCCTACTATTACGCGTCCGGCTACCGTCCATCGGGCTCGCGCGCCGTCCGCATCGACATGCTCGAAAGGCTTGCAGGGCAGATCCGTTCAGAGCGCCGCGACGGCGAGTATCAGGGCGGCTTCGAAGCGAGCCAGCAGCTGATGTCGCTGGTCGGCTGCTCCGGCGAGGACTTTGAATCGATACTGACCTCGCTCGGCTATCGAAAGCAGACTATCAAGGTGAAGCGGCCGGCGGCGGCTCCCGCCGTCAGCGCGGACGCCAGCGCACCCTCCGCCCCGGCCGAAGTCGCGACAGGCGGCGAGGCGCCCGCTTCCGAAACTGCCTTAGAGTTTTCGCTGCCGCCCGAGACCGAAGCCGAAGCGGATCGGCCGGCAGCGGAAGTCGAGGCTGCCCAGCCTGCGCCTGAAGCTCTTGCCGCGCCCGAGCCAGATTCCGTTTCCCCCACCGCAAATGAACCGCCAGCGGCCGCGCCGAGCGACGTCATCGACGTCGTCATCTGGAAGATGGCGCCTCGCCGCCAGCCTAACCGCAAACCGCGTGAGCCGAGAGACCAACAATCCGATCAGCGCGCCCCGCGCGAGCGGCGCGACGCCAAGGGGGATGGCGCGCCGCGTCAGGACCGCCGCAACGCCGATCGCAGCCAGCGTCCGCCGCGGAGCGACGGCGAGCGAGGGCCGCCCCCACGTCGCGACCGCGACCGCGAGCGCGACCGGGGGCCGCGCCACGAGGGGCCACGGGCGCCGCGCCATCAGGAATCGCCACTGATGACCATGCCGCAGCATCGGAAGACCGCCGACCCGAGTTCGCCCTTCGCCGTCCTCGCCGGCCTCAAGGACGCGCTGGCGGCGAAGCCCGAGCCCGCCGCGACGAAGGAGCCGGAGTCCACGTCCTAACCCGGCGATCTGACACACGATAAGCGTCCGCTCCCTTGTGCCCTGCAACTCTGGTTCATCCCGCCCGAGGACGCGCGAGTCACATCACGCGCCCCAGCGCATTCACCGCGAGCGCAACCACAAAGACGTTGAACAGAAAAGCAAGCAGGCTGTGGGCGAGCACGAGACGGCGCAACGCAGAATCGACGATTGCCACGTCGGAAACCTGAAACGTCATGCCGACGACGAATGAAAAATATACGAAGTCGGAAAACACGGGCGGTCTCCCACCGGGAAAGGATAACGGCTGCGTCTGCTCTGAAGTGAAAAACACATGCGCATAGTGAATCGCAAAAAGCATATTGAGCAGCACCCAGGCGCTGGCGATCGAGAGGCCTGCGAGCGCGGTCGCGTAGACGTCCATGGTTCTCGTCGCCATCAGCGTGACGACGAGCGCCAGCGAGGCGAAGTCAAGCAATAGCCCAAAGCAGAGGATGAGCGGCGCGCGCTGATCGTGCCGCGCCGCGAGAGTGGGCAGGTCGGATTCCTCGCAGCTCTGGAGGGCTGCTGCGACGAGCGCGGCGTAGGCGAGCGCCGTGACGGAAAACGCCGCGAGAAGGGCGTGCGCCCAACCGGAGGCAAGAAGGCCGACGAGCGCCACCGCCACGAACAAGGCGAGCGCGGCGAGTTCGAGGCGGCGGGCGTGAACGAGCGTCTGCGGCTTCATGTCCGGCGTTCCATCAGCGGCGAGATCAAAGGCTCCGCGCGCGGAGATGTCCACAGTTCTGTCGCGTTGCGGCATGGTTTGGACGCAGTTATACCCGGCCCATGACCTCGCCCGCGCCCTTCACCGTCAAGATCGTTCCCGTGACGCCGTTCCAGCAGAACTGCTCGATCGTCAGGGCGGCGTCGGGCAAGGCGGCTGTCGTGGATCCGGGCGGCGAGGCGGACAAGATCATGGCGGCGGCTTCGCAGATGGGCGCGAAAATCGAGCAGATCTGGCTGACGCACGGACATCTCGACCATGCGGGCGCGGCGGAAGAGATCAAGCGGCGCACGAGCGCGCCCATCATCGGTCCGCAGAAGGAGGAAGTCTTCTGGCTGAATCAGATCCGCTCCTCATGGGCCCAGTTCGGCATCGAGGACGGCGAGGACTGCACGCCGGATCGCTGGCTAGACGACGGCGATGCGCTCGACCTCGACGGGATCAAATTCGAGGTCGTCTACACCCCCGGGCATACGCCGGGCCATGTCGTCATCTTCAACCGCGTATCGAAGATCGCCTTCGTCGGCGATGTCATCTTCGCTGGCTCGATCGGCCGCACGGACTTTCCGCGCGGCGATCATCCGACCCTCATCAACTCCATCACGGGAAAGCTCTGGCCCCTGGGCGACGACATGCGCTTCGTGCCCGGCCATGGCCCCATGTCCACCTTCGGCCGCGAACGGCAGTCGAACCCTTTCGTCGCCGACAGCATCACCGGCTACGGCGGGGCGAAAACGACCGCGCCGGATATCGTCGCGCAGAAAACGACCAAGCGCTGGCAATAACGGATTTCACGCTCAACGCCCAAAGCCGCAGGGCGATAATTCCCGAGCGGGCCAATGTGACGTAGGTTACAGCGCCAAACGCCGCGCACTCGTAACGCTCGTCCGTGGCCGGACCCTTTCCGGCGACCAGGAAACATGATGTCGGCGCGGTCGCGCGATGGTCCTCGCGGCCCGCCGCCGGCACGCGATGGGGGTTATATGAAGCGTTACGCGTATCGTGCCGCGTCTCTCGCCATCTCGCTCTCGCTCGCCGGCTGCGCCAACTTCAATACTGCCTATCGCGATTTCGACATCGACGACGGGGCCGGGGCCATGGTGGACATCAAGCAACGCGCCGTGATCGTTTCACGGCAGAGAGACGCCAACGGCGATAAGCGTTCGATTGTTTGCGCCGAGCCCAGCCCAGATGCCCTATCCGCTTACGCGGCTGAACTGGCCGCCGAAGGCGGCAACGGCCAAGTTTCAGCGAGCCTTACCGCAGCCATGCAGGAGAGCGCATCCTTCGTCGGGCTCCGCACGCAGAGCATTCAATTACTGAGAGATTCGTTCTATCGCGTCTGCGAAGGCTATATGAGCGGGGCCCTATCGAGAGAACAGTTCGACATCCTGACGCGCCGGCATCAGCGCTTCATGGTAGCGCTCCTCGGCATCGAGCAGCTGACCGGCGCCGTGAAGGCGCCTGCGGTCACGATAACGACCGAAGGACAGGCGGCGGCGGGACAGACGGTTCGAGCCCTCCGCGCCAGTATCGAGGCGACAAATGCGGAAATTGAACGCAAGGAAGCGCAGAAGGTCGAGCAGAAAGGGATCGCCGACGACGACAAGAAGCCGAAGGCGGAACGCGACGCGGCCGCCAAAAAGGTGAAAGACCTCGAAGAGGAAATCGCCTATCTCAAACAGGACAAGGCGGATGCCGAAGCCGGAATCGCGCACGCACGCGGTCTTGTCGCTGGAGGATCTGGATATGCCGCAGTCAGCAGCGTCGGGATGCCCAGCCAAAGATCTGAACAGTCTCTGCAGGAGATGGCCAAGACGGTGGGGGTTATCGTCGATGCAGTATTGAACACGGACGAATTTACTGAGCTGTGCCTCGCCGGCTATGCGTCGATTGAGGGGCAGGCGGAGGGAGTCAAACCGTCGATTCTTCTAGGATTGCCCATCGGTTTGCAAAAATTCCAACCGCCGGCGAATTCGAACTCGGCCCAGCTTTCAGAGTTCGGTGAAAAGTGCGGCGTTTTGATGGACGCCTTGGTCACGGCCAAAAGCAAGAACTCCCTCAGCCGCGAAAACCTTGCGAACGCCCTAACGGCGAAGCTTGGCGCAAATCCTGGTTACTCGGCTGAGCAGGTCGAGGCGCTGGTGAAGGCATTCACTGCGGCCATCGCCGCTCTGAAGTGATGGGCGGCGGCGCGAGGCCACAGGCGGGATTCAGCATCGTCGCGCAGAAGACGACCAAGCGCTGGCAATAGTCGCCGCATCGGACATCCGCCGCGCCCTTCGTGACGCGGCGCATCGCGCGCCGCTCCTCAGGGTGAGGCGTAGTTTGTCTCTATACAGACAGCTTCCGGATCGCCTCGCGCTAAAGCTGCTTCATCATATAGTCGGCGCTCGAGACTTCGAACGCGCCGGGCTCCTCGACATTGAGCTTCTTGACGACGCCGTTCTCCAAAATCGCCGAGAAGCGTTTCGAGCGCTCGCCCATGCCGAAGCCCTTGCCGTCCATGGTGAGGCCTAAAGCCGTCGCGAATTCGCCATTGCCGTCGGCCAGCATCTCGACCTTGCCGAAGGCATTCTGGTCCTTGGCCCAAGCCTTCATCACGAAGGCGTCGTTGACCGACATGCAGACGATTTTCTCGACGCCCTTCGCCCTCATGGCCTCAGCCTGCTGCACGAAGCCTGGCAAATGTTTGGCGGAGCAGGTCGGCGTGAACGCACCCGGCACCGCGAACAGGGCGACCTTGCCCTTGCCGAACACGTCGCTCGTCTGCGTCTTCTGCGGCCCGTCAGGGGTCGCCAGCATCACCGAAACATCCGGAACCTTGTCGCCGACTTTGATGGTCATGACATTTTCTCCCATTGCGCGAGTAAGTTGAGGCGCAGCCCAAGCCCGGAAATCATCTGCGGTCAAGGCCCGCTGCAGAGTCATGCTCTGCGCGCCTTCTGGCGAAAAACCCGATTCCCCTTTGTCGCCCGGCGCGCTAGCCTCGCCTCATGCCGGCGGCGAAGAACCCAAAATCGAAGTCCAACGAGGACGCCCGCGATTTCCTCGGCGGAAATCTGCTGATCGCCATGCCCAGTATGCGCGATCCGCGCTTTGAGCGCTCCGTCATCTTGCTGTGCGCGCACGACCGCGACCACGCCATGGGCGTGATCGTGAACAAGCCGCTCGGGGACGTGGAGCTCGGCGAGCTGCTCGAACAGCTCGACATCGATCCACGCGAAGGCGTCGGCGGAGATGCGGTGTTCTTCGGCGGACCGGTGCAGACCGAACGCGGGCTGGTTCTTCACACGCTCGACTACAAGGGTGAGAACACGCTTCAAATATGCCCTGGCGTCGGGCTCACCACATCGCGCGAAATTCTCGCCGACATTGGCGGCCGCAACCGGCCCCGGCTCGCGCCGTCGCGCTTCCTCGTCATCATCGGGCACGCTGGCTGGGGCGGGGGTCAGCTCGAAGCCGAGTTCGCCGTGAACGCGTGGGTTCATTCGCCGGCCGATCCCGGGCTCATTTTTACCGACAAGCCCGGCGCCGCCTGGGAGAGAGCCCTCGAGGGCCTCGGCGTCACCGGAGCGATGCTCTCGCCCGAATGGGCCTCGGCCCGCCGAGGCGACGCCCCTCTGAACTGACGGCTCAGGTGTTGTTGCCCAAAATCTCCCGCGCGACCCGTTCGCCCGAATCGACCGCGCCGTTCATGAAGCCCAAAAATTCGGCGCTTGTGTGCTCGCCGGCGAAGTGCACGCGCCCGCCAAGCTCCGGCGTCGCCACAGCGTCAAGGAGCGTCGTATACTGACCGACGCGCGGAGTTGAATAGCTGCCCAGTGCAAAGGGGTGTCGCGGCCAGAACATGGAAGCGCGCGTCTTCGGGTCGAGCGATTCGCCGATCTCCGGCGCCAATTCCTGCAACGCGCATTCCAGCGTCGCATAGGCGCCCGCCTCGTCGGCGAGCGCCGCATCGCTCGACAGGAAGTTCGTCAAGACGCCGCCGGCGCCCGCCTGCCCCCGGCTCGTCTCCCACATGCACTGCATGCCGCGGTCCGAGTAGAGGACGCCGTCGAATAGGCGCGCCGACTGCGCGGCGGCCTGCCAGGGCCGGCTCTTCGTCGCCACCATAAGCTTGGAGTTGACACCATAGCCGAGCATTTTCACGGCCGCGAGCTTTTCGGCGCTGAGCCCCATCGTATCGATCCCCTCAACCTGCCTCAGCTTGGTGAAAGGCAGCGTGAGGACCAGGCGTTCGGCCGAAATTTCGCTGACGCCGTCCGGGCCCTCCATGGTCAACCGCACGCCCGATCCGTCGCGCGCGATTGCTTTTAGCTCATGTCTGGACTTTAGCTCCGCACGCGATCCGATGGCCGCAACGAGCGCATCCGGCAGCGAGGAGGAGCCGCCGCGGATGCGGAACGCCTCGTCGCTGTCTCCGTAGACGGAAAATTCCTTCGCCGTATCGACGCCGATAATGTCGATGAGGTTCAGCGCAGACTGTTCCGAGGTCGGCAATCCGTATTCGCCGAGATAAGCGAGATCGAGCGCCATGATCGCCCAATCGGTCGTCAGGGGCCGCAACGATTCGAGATAGTCCTTGAGGCTTGTATTATCGAGATCCCTTGCGCGCGCAGTCCATTCATCGCCGTCGAGAAGCACGTCCTGGTCCCGCGCGATCACCGCGGCGATCTTCACGAATGCGCCCTCGCCGGTCGCCGGATCGATCATCTCGCGGCCGTGGCGGACCTCTCCGGCGATGTCGTAGACGTCCGCCGACGGCGCATTCTCGGCGACGATCCGCTGGACGCCGACGCCAAGTTCATTGGCGAGACCGATCAGCGCCTCGTGGCCAGTGTCGACCAGCTCCCCGCCGAGTTCACAGAACATCCCTTCGCTGGTGAAGTTTCGTTTGGTGAGCATGCGCCCGCCGAAACGGGGCTGGGCCTCATAGACGACGGCCTTGCGGCCGGCGGCCGCCAGCCGGTAGGCGACCGTCAACCCGGCCGTCCCGCCGCCGATGATGACGACGGGGCCGGCGGAGGGCGCTTGTTGGGGCGCTGCGGGCGCCCCGGGCCTGGCCGTGGCGCAGGCGCTGGCCGCCGCCGCCCCCAGCACCATTGCCTGACGCCGCGTCAGCGCGCGCGGCGTGAGTGCAAGGCCTTGAGCTTTGCGCGCCAGCGCCAGCGCCCGCTGCAGCCGCGCCAGAATCCGTGTTCGAGCCATGTCTCTCCCCATGTTCGCGGAGTGCCACCCTAGCCCCGGTCGGGCGATTACGGGATAGGGCGTGCCCTCGCGCAGCGTCGCCTCGCACAGGAAGCCAGCGCCAAGAAGAAGGGCGGCCCCAAGGGCCGCCCTTTTTGACCGGGATGGACTTCGCCTAGAACTCGAAGCGGAGGCCGAAGTTCGCCTGCCACACCGACTCATCAACGTTGCGGCCTTCGAGCGTCGTCGTCGGCAGGGCGAAGGCCGTGTACTGATATCTCGGGCTGCCGGCGCCCGTATTGGGGTTCGCGGCGTTGCCGATCGTCACGATGTTCAGGTTCTGCGGGAAGCCGACCTGGCGCAGGATGTTCGCCTCGTCCGAGAAGAGGTTCGGGAAGTTCTCGAGATCGACGTACATTTGCGGGCGGATGCCGAAGATCGACGGCAGATCCTGCTGGAAGCGGAAGTCCGCATCGACGAACCAGCCGGAGGTGAAGACGTTCCGCGGCGCGATCTGGCCGGCGTATTTCATGGCGCCGACGCGATCCAGGAGAGCGAAGAACGCGGCCTGGTTGAAGCCGCCGCCGAAGGTGACGTTGGGGTCCGTCGGTCCCGTCGGGATGTAAAGCAGCTCGCGCTGCGAACCGCCGCCGGAGGAGGTGTCGCCGAACGCGCCCGTGTTGTTGAAGGTCAGCGAGAAGGGCTGCCCGGAGCGCGCCTGGAAGAAGAACGAGAACTTCGTGTCGAGGTCCTTGAAAAACTCTTCCGTATACGTGAAGTTCGCCGTGATGTTGTGGCGCGTTTCGTAGTTCGACGTCTGCAGCGGGTTGTGATTGATATAGGCTGAGGAGACGCTGCGGTAGTTCGAGGTCGAGACCGAGCTGGTCGCCGGGTTCGAGTCTTCCGCCGTCGTGTAGGCGTAGCCCATGTTGACGTTGAGGCTCGCCGGCTTATTGAGGATCGGCGAGTCGAATTCGAACTCCTTGGTGAAGGCCCCCGACACCGTGAAGGCCTTGTTGCCCTCGAGCGCGTTCGTCAGAATGATCGTGTCCTCGGACGCTTGGTTCGTGACCGTCGCGCATCCGGTCGGCGCGCCGGTGAACGGATCGCGCAGATTGCCGGTCGGAACAGCGGCGCAGCCCGGGTTGAGCCGGCGATCGATCCTCGTGTAAATCGGACGACCGTCGATCGAGGCCCCGATCTGGTCGAGCGAGACATCGACGAAATCGACCGAGTTGCGGCCGCGCGTGTAGAGCAGATCGATCTGTGCGGTCCAGTCGTCGAAGAAACCGCCCATCGCGCCGCCGAAGTCGGTGTTATGCGT
>JBEBFW010000123.1:0-9730 GCA_040081755.1 Parvularculaceae bacterium | reverse complement strand
CCTCCTCGACCGTGATCACGCCGTCCTTGCCGGCCTTGCCCATGGCCTCGTCCTGCTCCTGAAGGGTCTCTTCACGAACCAGCGAAACGTCATCGCCGCTGCCGGGATCGGGCGCTTTCGGCGGCTCGCTTTTCCGATCGCAAGCGATCAAGGCGATCATTGCCGCAGCCGCCAGCAGTGCGGCGTTCGTCCGACGGTCTCTCATGTTGCGTGCTCCCGGCCAATTTCGCGGCATGTATAGGCTCGAATTGGCCCGCTCACCATCGTCGGCCGCCGACAATTGCTCCTTGACGCGTCGATAGCCGCAGCAAAGACTCAGCCGCATGCCGACTGACAACGCCGCCCTTGATCTCATCCGCAAAGCGCTCGGGCCGAGAGGCACGCTCGAGGGCGATGATCGCACGCCGCTCCTGACCGAATGGCGCGGCCGCTGGAAGGCCGACCCCAGCCTCGTCGTCGCGCCGGCCAACGTCGAAGAGGTGTCGCGGCTCGTCGCGATATGCGCCGATCACAACATCGCGATCACGCCGCAGGGCGGCAATACAGGTCTCGTCGGCGGGCAGATCGCGACAGCAGGAGAGGTGCTGGTCTCCCTCAAACGCCTGAACAAAATTCGCAGCGTCTCGCCGCTCGACAACAGTCTCACCACGGACGCCGGCGCGACGCTCGCCGAAGTCCAGTCCGCTGCGGCGGCGTCGGGCCGCCTCTTCCCGCTTTCGATCGGCTCGGAAGGCAGCTGCCAGATCGGCGGCGTCATCTCGACCAACGCCGGCGGCGTCAA
Organism: Parvularculaceae bacterium; assembly: GCA_040081755.1. GTDB lineage: Bacteria > Pseudomonadota > Alphaproteobacteria > Caulobacterales > Parvularculaceae > Amphiplicatus. Next base: position 8,949 of record JBEBFW010000123.1, on the reverse strand, counting down.
TGTCCTGCGCTACGGCAATGCGCGCGATCTCGTGCTCGGGATCGAGGCCGTTCTACCCAATGGCGAGGTGTGGAACGGCCTCAAGCGCCTACGCAAGGACAATACGGGGTACGATCTCAAGCAGTTGTTCATTGGCGGCGAAGGCACACTGGGGATCATCACCGGCGCCGCCTTGAAACTTTTCCCGCAGCCGCGCGAGAAAGCGACGGTTTTCGCCGCCGTGAAATCGCCGGACGCAGCGCTGTCATTGCTTGCGAGGGCTCAAGACAGAAGCGGCGGGTGCGTGACCAGCTTCGAACTGATGTCGCACGCGATCCTCGCGCTCGTCTTCAGGCACATTCCCGACACGCGCGACCCGCTCGGCGGGAGCTGCGAGTGGAGCGTCCTCATCGAATTTTCGGCAGGCGATGAAGGACGCCTGCGCAGTCTGGTTGAGGGTTTGCTTGGAGAAGCGCTCGCAGCGGGCGAAATCGAAGATGCGGCGATCGCCGAGAGCGACCGTCAGGCGGCGGACTTCTGGCGGCTGAGGCACTCGATGGCGGCCGCGATGCTGCCCGAAGGCGGCCAGGCGAAGTATGACGTCTCGGTGCCGGTCGCCTCAGTGCCGTCTTTCCTGCGCGATGCGGACGCCGCGGTGATCGCAGCCTGCCCCGCTGCACGCATTGTCGCCTTCGGACATATGGGCGACGGCAATATCCACTACGACATTCTCCAACCGGTCGGTTCGACGAGGGAAGCCTTCGCGATCGCGCAACCCACACTGGAGCGGGCTGTGTACGATGTCATCGACAGGTATGAGGGTTCGATCTCCGCTGAGCACGGCGTCGGTCTGGCGCGCAAAGCGGATATCGCGAAACGCAAGCAGCCGGCCGAAATCGCTATGATGCGCGCCGTGAAAAAGGCGCTCGATCCAAAGGGCGTGATGAATCCCGGCAAGATGCTGTAGCGGCCGCTACTTCTGGAAATCGTAAAATGGGCCCATGTCGAGCAAACCCGTGAGCGCGTCGAGCGCTTCATAGGCCTCGTCCTTGACCTTCGGATCCCAGAGATCGTCGAGCGCCAGGCGATCCCGGTAATGCCTGGCCGCCCAGGTTTCGAGCACAGAGATTTTCGCCGCATCAAGCAGGAAGTTCTGATCCATGGCGCGCCGCTCATCCTCGGAGAGAACCACCCGCAGTCTCAGGCACGCCGGCCCGCCGCCATTGCGCATGCTTTCGCGCACATCGAGATAGACGGCGCGATTGATCGGGTTGTTCTGCGCCAAAGTCTCGTCGATGAAGGTCCTGACGCGGACATTCTCGTCGGACTCTTTCGGCAGGATCAGCGCCATTTCGCCCCCTGGAAGGGATACGAGCTGCGAGTTGAAGAGGTAGGATGAAACAGCGTCCTCAAGCGAGACCGCAGCGGCCTTGGCCTCAACAATCTCGACAAAAGGCGCTGCACTGCGGATAGCAGCATGAGCGGCGGCACGGTTCTCGAACGCATTCTCGTGGGTGAACAGGACCGGGCCGTTGGCGACGCTGACGACGTCGTTGTGGAAGGCGCCCGCGTCGAGCGCCGATTTGCCCTGAAAGACGTACACGGTATTTTCGGCTTTCAGGCCGTGCGTGCGGGCGACCGCTTCACTGGCGCGCCGCTTCTGTCGAGCCGGAAAACGCGCACCGTCCTCGCCGCAAACGAAGAGATGAACGCCCTCGTCTCCGGGATTGCGCGCGAACCGGCCGTGATTGGCGGCGCCTTCATCGCTGAAATGAACGCCGCCCGGCAGCATCGCATGATGAACAAAATGCCGCTCGCTTCGGAAAACATGGCGCAGCGCCCGCGCGGTCCCTTCGGGCTCGATCGAGCGGTGGAAGTTGGAGGCGAGGTTGGCCGGCGTGAAGTGAACCTTGCCGTCGCTTGTGTCGGGCGAGGGCGCAACCGTCGCCGCGTTGGCCGTCCACATGGACGATGCAGAGTAGACATTGGCGAGGAGTTCCGGCGATGCCATCGCCGCTTTCTCGATCACCTGATTGTCCGAGCCTGAAAACCCGAGCGCGCGCAGCGTCCGCAAGTCAGGCCGCTGCAACGGAGGCAAGAATCCCTGCACACAGCCAAGGTCGACAAGCGTGCGCATCTTGGCGAGGCCCTGGAGCGCCGCTGCGCGCGGGTTCGAGACCGCCCCCGCATTCTTTGCCGAGGCCACATTGCCGAGCGCGAGGCCAGCGTAATTGTGCGTCGGGCCTATGAGGCCGTCGAAGTTCACTTCCAGATAAGTCATCGCAAAGTCATAGCAGCGACCGAACGCCTTCGGCAGAGAGTTCAATCGCCGCGGCGCCGCGGTGGGGCGGCGCGCAATGGCGAATCGGCTGCCGCGCCCGAGGGCGATTTCGCCATTAGCGCCCCTCGCCGTTGATCTCGCCCGGGGGGAGCCGTAGTCTCCACCATAGTGGAGACCTCTCGATGCCGCGCGACGAAGCCGACCTCAATAGCTTCAATCCCTACCTGCAGGGGCTCTTCGCGCCGGTGAGCGAGGAGGTGACGGCGCTCGACCTCAAGGTCGAGGGGGAAATTCCGAAAGACTTTTGCGGCGCCTATTATCGCAACGGCCCGAACCCGCGCACGGCTCCGGCCGGCATGCATCACTGGTTCGACGGCGACGGCATGGTGCATGCTGTCTATTTCGAGAACGGCAAGGCCGAGTATCGCAATCGCTACATCCGTTCGCGCGATTTCAACGCGGATGAAGCGGGCGTCCTCAAGAGAGCCGGCATATTTTCGGATGCCGCCGATGACGGAAACGCCACGGTCTACAAAGACACGGCGAATACGGACATCGTCTGCCATGCAGGCGAGATGATGGCGCTGTGGTATGTGAGCGGACGGCCCGTCCGCATGCATCCACGCACGCTTGAAACGCTGCGCGAGGAGACGTTCGGCGGGAGGCTCCCGAACAACATTTCAGCGCACTCCAAAGTCGATGTGCGCACGGGCGAATTGCTGTTCTTCGATTACGCGCTCTACGAGCCCTGGTACTCCTACGGCGTCGTATCGAAGGACAACGAGCTCGTTCATTTCACGAAAATAGACCTGCCGGGCCCCCGTCTGCCGCACGACATGGCGATGACGGAAAATCACGTGGTCCTGATGGACCTTCCCGTCGTCTTCACCGAGGCGGGCTTGCGCAACAAGGTCTGGCACATCCACAGCGACCCGAAGCTGCCGACGCGGTTCGGCGTGCTGCCGCGCCGCGGGACAGGCAGCGACATCCGCTGGTTCGAGTTTGCCCCCTGCTACATCTATCACGTGGTCAACGCCTGGGAGCAAGGCGACGAGATCGTCATGTATTGCTGCAAGTACGTGGAGAATGGCCGACCGCTCAATCCGCAATTCGGACCCTATGCGCCTATGGTCGGCGTGCTGGCGCTGCGCGCGGTTCTGACGAAGTGGCGGATGAACCTGAAGTCCGGCGCGACGCGCGAAGAACAGGTCGATGACGCGATCAGCGAGTTCCCCGTAGTCAACCTCGGCTATGCGGGACGAGAAGGCCGATACTCCTACCACGTTGCAATTCCTGATCTCGAAACGCAGAAGTTTGACGGCCTCTACAAGTATGATCTGAAGACCGGTGCTCGCGAAATGCACGTGTTTCCGCACAACTCCTTCGGAACCGAACCGGCCTTCGCCCCGCGGCTTGACGCGGGCTCTGAAGACGACGGCTACCTCATCACCTTCGTCACGGATGGGGACACGGGGGCAAGCGAGGCGTTGATCATCGATGCGCAGAATTTCTCCGCGCCGCCGCTGGCGCGCGTCAAAATCCCGCAACGCGTTCCGCTGGGCTTCCACGGCACGTGGGCTAGCGCATCTGAAATGAAAAGCGCCTGAAGCGAGTCGCCCGGGCGGCTCGCAGGGACGACTGGCAGGGGCAGCAGGGATCGAACCCGCGGCCTACGGTTTTGGAGACCGTCGCTCTACCAGCTGAGCTATACCCCTAGGCCGCCAATGACATACGACCGGACGGGGCAAGTTTCAATCGGGCGGCCGAGAGGGTAAACGCCCGAATCCTATTCTTTCTCGTGCAGTTTGCCGGCGACAAAGACCTTGCCGGAGCCGAAATGGGTGATCCGGCCCTGCGCTGCGCCAAGATAGACCTCGGAGGAGCCGTAGAGTTTGACTTCCGGCTGGACGGCCGTGCCGTTGAAGCGAACCGTTCCCGAGCCGTCGATGATCGCTTTCAGTCGGTCGGCCTTGCCCGACATGACTTCGACTTCGCCGGACCCGGCGATGCGCGTCATCATGGGGCCATCGAGACTCGTTGCACGGACATTGCCGGAGCCGGCGATCGACACATCTAGCATGCCGTCGATGGCGCCGAGGACGACGTCGCCAGGTCCCGCAATATCGACATCGACCGTCGCGGCGCTTCCCACCTTCACATCGGCGTCGCCCGAGACATCGATCTCAAGGCCCGAGCCGACATCGCCAACGATGAGACGGCTGCCCGAAAGCACGCCGATCGCAGCCTGGCTGACGGCGCCCGCTTCGCCATAGACGTAGCAGGCGTCGAGGTCGAGCGGACCGTCAAGATCGTCCATGGCGAGCTTCATCCGCGCATCGACGAACGTCGCGGCGCCCTTCCGCGGCATCGAGACGACGATGGTCGGATAGTCGGCGAAGAAAGCATCATCGACAGGCGCCCCCGTGGAGAGCGTGCGGTCATGGCGCAAATGCACTTCGCGCCGAATGCGGTCGTTGCAGCAATCATGGTGGTCGTCGTCTTTCCAGCGCTCGCCCTTGACGGTCACAAGGCCGTCTTTCATCGAAAGCTCGACCGCCTTGTGGCTCTTGCCCTGGCGGATGACGACCTCAATCTCTTCGGCGGCCGTGGTTGTGATCTCGACCTTGCCTGTCACATCCTGGAACAGGATCTTGCTGGCGGTGAAGGTCTCAGCCCCCGCCGGGGCCGCGGCGATCATCAGTGCGGTGACGCTCAGCCCAAGGAATTCCGCTTTCATTTTCAATCTCCTGGCAAACCGCGCCGGCCGATCTTAACCATAAGCCGCCGCGCGGACGAATCTCTTCATGTCGGCAAAGCAAGAAGCGCGCCGCCGACTAGGGAGCCTTCGCGCCGGTTTCGGCCTCGGCGATCATCTTCTCGATCGCCGCCCTGACGGGCGCGTCGTCCGGGATGACTTCGAGGAGCCGGCGCCAATGTCGGACGGCGGTTTCGTGGTCCCCATCGTCGCTCGCTTCCGCCCCCAGATAGTACAAAGCCAGGGGATCGTCCGGATTGAAGGTGTTGAGCCTCGTCATCGCCTTCGAAAGTTCTGCCTCCCTGCCTTCTCCGGGCCCGATCGCCATGAGCCCGCCGGCGAACGCTCGCCAATCCTCGACGCTGCCATCGACGCGCGCGAGAAGCTGACGATAGGCCTCGGTCGAATTCGCCTTGTCGCCAAGCACGTCATAGGACCGCGCCAGCATGCGCCAGCCTTCCGCATCTTCCGGATTGGCCGCGAGCCGCGCGGCGAGGCCCTCAACCATCTTGCGGATGGCGGCGCCTTGCTGTTCAGGCGCCATCTCCACGATCGATTGCGGAACCGGCAGCGGCAGATTGCCGAAAAGCTCCGGTGAGCCGATCTCAAGATAGATCCATGCAGCGGCGAGCGGCGTCAGGCCAGTAAATGCGAGTGCGGCGAAGCGCCCCGGCCTCGACACGCGCGGCGCCTCAGGCGCGCAATCCGCCGCCGCCAGCATGGCGCGTTTGATTTCGATTTCCGCCTCGGCGGCCTCCGCCGGGCGGATCAGTCCGGCGGCGCGACTGCTCTCGATTGCCGCGAGTCGATCGGCAAGCCCCGACGCTGCAGGCGCCGTCGCAGGTTCCCGCTTCAGGATGAGCGGAACCGCCAGCGCGGCGACAAGGGCAGTCGCCAGAAGGAATGCGGCCGCCATGAAGTAGATCATCCGACGGCCTCAAGAGGCCCCTCAATCGGCAGGGACTCGCGATTCATTCGGTCATCCCCTGCAAGCGTGCCTCCTCGTCCGGCGTGAGCGGCATCGGCGCGGACCGACGGCCGCGCAAGGCCAGAACGGCAGAAATTCCGGCAGCGGCCAGCAAGATCGCCGGGGCGGACCACAGCACGACCGTGGCCGCCGACAGGCGCGGTTTCAACAGCACGAACTCTCCATAACGCTCAACGATGAAATCCCTGACGTCCTCATCGCTATCGCCCGCGACGATCCGTTCCCGCACAATAAGGCGCAGATCCTTCGCAAGCGGGGCGTCGGAATCGTCGATGGTCTGGCTCTGGCAAACGAGGCAGCGGATGTCCCGGCTCACGTCGCGTGCGCGCATCTCCAGAGCGGGGTCGGCGAGCATTTCGTCGGGCTCAACGGCGCGGGCTTCTGAGAGGACCAGAAGGAGCGGCAACAGGCAATGCGCAGCCGCCACTCTGACTCTGGCGCGAATGCGCCGCCCGCACTCTGTGATTGCGTTCTTCATTCCAGTCCCAGGGCCTCCACCATCGGTTTCAGCTGAGCCCGCCAGATCTCCTCCGTGATCGGGCCGACATGCTTGTGGCGCACCCTGCCCTCCCGATCGACAACGAAGGTCTCCGGAGCGCCGGTGACGCCGAAATCAACAGCGACGCGCCCGTCAGAATCGTCGCCAACGAGCGCGTAGGGATCGCCGAGGCGCGCCAGAAAAGCGGCGCCGGCGCCGGGCTCTTTCTCTTTCCAGTCTATCCCGACGATGCGCACGCGGTCGCGTCTGGCGATCGACATCAGCTGAGGGTGCTCTGCTTCGCAAGGCCCGCACCAGGATGCAAAGACACTCACCAGCGTCACCTCTCCCCGCAGGTCCGCGGCGGCGAGTCCCTTTTCACGTCCCGGGGGGCCATTGAGGGAAAATTCCGGGACCGGACGATCGATCAGCATGGACTGTGTAAAAGATGGATCGCGCCCGAGCCCGGCGATAAAGTAAACGCACAGCGCCAGAAAGAGAGCGAGCGGCATGAGGAAGATAATCCGGCGCACGGATCAGACCCCCGCGTCGGCCGGGGATCGGGCCGATTGGACCATCTGAGACCGAGCAGCGCTCTGCCCGCTCGCAGTCCTCGATGTTTTTGCTCCAACCCCCGACCTGCCCAGCCAGGCGACGGCGCCGCCCGCCGCCATGATCCCGGCGCCAATCCACATCCAGAGAACGAGCGGATGGGTCCAGGCGCGCACGACATGGCCGCGCCCCTCCTTGTGTTCTCCGATGGAGAAATAATAGTCGCCCGTCGCCCGCGTCAAAATGCCGGCCTCCGTCGTCTGCATGCCGCGCACCGGGTAGAATCGCCGCTCTGCTTCGACAACGCCGAGCGGCCGGCCGTCGCTCTTGAGACTGAAGATGGCGATTTCGCTGTCGTAGTTTGGGCCGTCGCGCCGTTCGACCCGATCGAGCCGCGCTTCGGTTCGACCCAACCGGATGACATCGCCAATATTGGCGTAGCTTACTATTTCCTGCTTCCAGGCGCCGGCGCCGATGACGCCGAGCGCGGCTACGGCCAGACCAAAATGCGCCAGCGTCATGGCGAGGTAACTGCGCGGGAGCGCGCCGATACGCGCCGGCGCGCCGCGTTCGAACATGCGGACTCGCCTCGCGAAGTCAAGGACGGCTCCTCCGCCGGCGAATGCGGCGACGGCGACGCCGGCCGCCGCTGCGCTGGATCTCGGCGCGGCGACGAAGAGGGCTATCGCGCCGAGCGCCGCCGCCGCAACGCCCACCGGCCAAAGACCTACGAGCGCGCCCTTGAGATCTCCCTTCTTCCAGGGGAGGCGCGACGCGGGCGCCATGAGGAGGAGCGTCAGGCCCATAAACGGCAGATAGACGGCATTGAAATACGGCGCGCCGACAGAAATTTTCGCGCCGGCCGTCATCTCGGCGAAGAGCGGGTAGAACGTGCCGATGAAGACCGTCGCGAGCGACGCGACGGTCAGCACGTTGTTCACGAGAAGGCCGCCTTCCCGACTCACGCCATCAAAACGCGCGCCCTCGCCGAGATCGGCGGCCCGCAATGCATAGAGGAGCAGCGCGCCCCCGATGGCCACGCCGAGAATGGCGAGGATGAAAACGCCGCGCGCCGGATCGACCGCGAAGGCGTGGACGGATGTCAGGATTCCCGAGCGCACGAGAAACGTGCCGATCAGGCTCAGCGAGAAGGCGAGAATGGCGAGGAGAACGGTCCAGGCGCGAAACGCGCCGCGCACTTCGGTGACGCGAAGGGAGTGGATGAGCGCCGTGCCGGCGAGCCAAGGCATGAAGGACGCGTTCTCGACCGGATCCCAAGCCCAGAAGCCTCCCCAGCCGAGTTCGTAATACGCCCACCAGCTTCCGAGCGCGATGCCAATGGTCAGGAACGTCCAGGCGGCAAGCGCGAATGGCCGCACAGCCCGCGCCCACTCCTCGTCGATCCGCTTTCCGATCAGTCCGGCGACAGCGAAGGCATAAACGACGGAGAACCCGACATACCCCAAATAGAGAAATGGCGGATGCAGCGCGAGACCCGGATCCTGAAGCAATGGATTGAGGTCGGCGCCGTTGGCTGGCGGCGGAACCAGTCGCGCAAACGGGTTTGACGTAAAGAGGATGAAGGCAAGAAAGACCGCCGCTGTGAGCCCCTGCACGGAAAGCGCCCGGGCGCGCAGCGCGTCGATCCGTCGATGCGAGAGCGCCAGCGCTGCGCCGAATGCGGCGAGCACAAGGATCCAGAGCAGCATGGAGCCCTCGTGGTTCCCCCAGACGCCCGAGAGCTTGTAGACGAACGGCTTGTCCGTATGCGAATTTTCGGCGACGTTGAGCACGCTGAAATCATCCGTCGCGTGCGCGAAAGCGAGCGCTCCAAAGGCGACGGCGGCGAAACCAAGCAGCGCCAGCGACGCGGCGCGGGCGCCCGACATGAGCCTCGTGTCGCCGCGCGCGGCGCC
>JBEBFW010000122.1:0-9734 GCA_040081755.1 Parvularculaceae bacterium | reverse complement strand
CCTTGTCGATATCCTCGATCGACCGCTCACGGAGCGATTTCTGGACCGCGTCCTTGATCTGCGCGCGCGCCCGCTTGAGGAATCGCTGGCGGTTGCCGACTCACGCCTATCCCGCCTTGTTCACGCGCATATACCACTCGACCAGCCGGCGCACCTGCCTCGGCGTGTAGCCGCGATCGGTCATGCGGGCGACGAAGTTGTCGTGTTTTTTCTCGGTGTCGCCGTCCTTCTTTGAATCGAAGGAGATGACCGGGAGCAAGTCCTCGACCTGGGAGAACATCCGCTTTTCGATGACGTTGCGGAGCTTCTCGTAGGACGTCCATGACGGATTCTTGCCGTTATTGGCCGCGCGGGCGCGAAGCGCGAACTTCACGACCTCGTTGCGGAAGTCTTTCGGATTGGCGATGCCGGCCGGCTTCTCGATCTTCGACAGCTCGGCGTCGAGGCTGGAGCGATCCATCAACTGGCCGGTGTCGGGATCCTTGAAATCCTGATCTTCGATCCAGGCGTCGGCGTAACCGATGTAGCGATCGAAGAGGTTTTGTCCGTACTCGCCATAGGATTCGAGATACGCCTTCTGGATCTCCTTGCCGATGAAGTCGGCGTAGCGCGTCGATAATTCCGACTTGATGAAGTCGAGATAGCGCTTTTCGGTCTCGTCGGGATGCTGTTCGCGCTTGATGGCGGTCTCGAGCACATACATGAGGTGCACGGGGTCGGCCGCGACCTCATCCGTATCGAAATTAAAGGTCTCGGACAGCACCTTGTAGGCGAAGCGCGTCGAGACGCCGTCCATGCCTTCGTCGATGCCGCCGGCGTCGCGATATTCCTGATGCGATTTGGCCTTGGGATCGGAATCCTTCAGCTTCTCGCCGTCATAGATGCGCAGTTTGGCGTGGAGCGTGGAATTCTCGTGCTCCTTCAAACGCGTCAGCACGGAGAAACGGGCCAGCATATCGAGGGTCTCGGGCGCGCACGGCGCCGAGGCGAGTTCGGAGTTCTTTACGAGCTTGTCGTAAATCAGCCGCTCCTCGGTGATTCGCAGGCAATAGGGCACCTTGACGACGCTGATGCGGTCGAGGAAGGCCTCGTTGTGCTTGTTGCTGCGGAAGAGCTGCCACTCGGCCTCGTTCGAGTGCGCGAGGATGACGCCGTTGAACGGAATGGGGCCCAAGGCTTCCGTGCCGATGTAGTTGCCTTCCTGCGTCGCCGTGAGCAATGGGTGCAGCACCTTGATCGGCGCCTTGAACATCTCGACGAACTCGAGAAGCCCCTGGTTCGAGCGGCAGAGCCCGCCTGAATAGGAATAGGCGTCTGAATCCGATTGCGAGAAGTGCTCAAGCTTCCTGATATCGACCTTGCCGACCAGCGAGGAGATGTCCTGGTTGTTTTCATCGCCCGGCTCGGTCTTGGCGATGCCGATCTGGCGGAGCTTCGAGGGGAAGAGCCGCACGACTTCGAACTTCGAGATGTCGCCGCCGAACTCATCGAGGCGCTTGACCGCCCACGGGCTCATGAGGCCGGTGAGACGGCGCTTCTCGATGCCGTATTTCTCATCGAGCAGCGACTTCAGCTCCTCGGACTGGAAGAGACCCAAGGGGCTCTCGAATACGGGCGAGATCTGGGCGCCGGCCTTGAGGACATAGATCGGGTGAAGCTCCATCATGTCCTTGAGGCGCTCGGCGAGCGAGGATTTGCCGCCGCCGACGGGGCCGAGGAGATAGATGATCTGGCGTTTCTCCTCGAGACCCTGACCGGCGTGACGGAAATAGGAGACGATCCGCTCGATCGTATCCTCCATGCCGAAGAAGCCTTCGAACGCCTTGTAGCGCCGGATCGTCCGGTTAAAGAAGATTCTCGACAGGCGCTGGTCGCGCGAGGTGTCGATCATCTCCGGCTCGCCGATCGCCGCGATCATGCGCTCGGCCGGCGAGGCGTAAAGCATCGGATCGTCGCGCGCCGCGAGCAGGTAGTCGCGAAGCGACATCGCTTCCTGCTTCACCCGCGTGTAGCTCTCCGAGAAGAGATCGAAAACGTCGAGACTGGAACCGCTCATTTGGCTTCACTCACCTGGAAACTGGCCGGTTTTGAAAGGCTCCGGCCCACGCCCGCCGAATACTCGAAACGCAACTCGTCCGGAAACGCAAAAGGGCGCTGGCGGCCGAAAAAGCCGCGTGCGCCCCACCGCTTCCCAATTCCCCAACCAAGGCCGCCGGCGTTGAAAGCCCTCCGGCGCAGTCTGCAATCGACGCAAAACCCGATCTTTTCGCGACGCGGACGACACAATTGAAATCTGGGGTGCAATCGCCGGCTCGCAAGTGCGCCGTCTGACGCCGCCTCAGCCCCGTTTGACCTTTGTATGTCATCGCCTGCCCGCAACTGACCGTTTCTCGTATCGCTCCGTCTTTACTCTTCCGTTTCGTGTCGGCTCCTCGCCGAGGCGTCTTCGGCCACAAGGTTAATGCCGCCAACTTAACAATTGGTGTCTGCGGATAATGTAACAAAATTGAGGCAGGCGCGCGACAGCTTTCGTGACGCACGTTCGATTCGCGTCACTTTTTCGTCAGGAGCGTCGCGCCGGCGCCGCGCCCGATTCAATCCGCTTGCCTAAAGTCGCGTGCGTGCGCGATTTTCTTGCGCGGGTCCGGCGACAGTCAAGCGACGCTTTCGACAAGCACGACGCGCATGTCGCCGACATTGGTTGTCTGTGCGCCGATTTCCATCGCATCGCCCAAGGCGCTGAAAAAGTCGCCGGAGCGGTGCGCGCGCAGAAAGTCCTGCACATTCATGCCGATACGAGATGCGCGATCGAGGGAGTCCGCGAACAGGAAGGCGCCGGCGTCATCGCCTGCGCCGTCGATCCCGTCGGTGTCCCAGGCTGCCGCGCAAACGCCCCCGATCCGGGGTCCGAGCGCCACAGCGAGCGCGAGCAGGTATTCGCGGCAGCGTCCTCCAGCACCGCCCGCCGCTTCGCCGAGATCAACGCTGAGCTCCCCGCCGGATATGAGCGCGACCCGTTCGCCGCTGGCGGCATGGCTCCTCGCCAGTTCAGCGTGGCCTCTTGCAACGGATTTCGCCTCACCCGAGAGCGCGCCGAGAACGATGGGCCTGTAACCCTCGACCTCGACGGACGTCCGACAAGCCTCGATTGCGGTCGCCGGTCCGCCGATCAACGTAAAGATGCGCAAGAGCCCGGACGGCTCTTGCTTCAGCGTTTCGTTGCGCGGATCGGCGAGCGCCGCCGCGACCGTGGGGCTCGCCGCGATGTTCCAGCGCTCCAAAATCTCGCGCGCTTCGTCCAGCGTCGAGGTGTCAGGAACAGTCGGACCCGATCCGATCGCGGCGGGGTCGTCGCCGGGCAAGTCCGACAGGGCGAAGGTGCGCACGCGCGCGCGCGTCGCCGCTGAAAGTCGCCCGCCCTTGATGCCGGACAAGTGCTTTCTGACAGTATTGATCTCGTGGATGCCGGCCCCGGAGGCGAGGAGCCGCCGGGTGAGCGCTTGCTTCTCGGCAAGGGCGACGCCGTTCGCCGGCATGGCCATGAGGGACGAGGCGCCGCCGGAGAGAACGAAGAGAATCTCGTCGTCCGAGCGGGTGCTGCGGCAAAGATCGAGAACTTCTTGCGCGGCCGCGACCGAGGAATCGTCCGGGACCGGATGAGCGCCGGCGAGAATGCGGATTTCCGCGGCGCCGGGTGCGGCGTGCTGCGCGACCACGAGCCCCCTCGCCTGCGGCAATTCTTCTGCGCAGGCGCGCGCCATGGCGGGCGACGCCTTCCCGGCGCCCAAAACAACATACGGCCTCGCCTTGAGCGCGCGCAGATGCGGACGCAGCAGTTCGGCCGGGTCGATCGCCGCCTGAACGCTATCGACGATGCGCTGGAGAAGGCGCTTCGCCTCCGCAAGAGTCATGACCTTCCCGCCTCTCAGGAGCGACCCGCAAAGCCAAGCCACACCCGTGGGCGGCCGCAAGATCGCACGAGCTTGCAAGGCCCTTTTGTTCGGCGCAATAGTTGCGTCCCGCGCTTGGGGCGAGATGCTGACGGCAGAGCAAGGCGCTAATGACAAGACGAACAATTATCGCCGCCGGCGCGGGCGAGGCAGCCAGTTCGACATCGGGCGCCGCCGGCCAGGAAATCGCCTATGCGCCGAGGCCGCTCCCCTTCGCGCCGGGCTCGATCGCCGGCTTTTCGCAGCGCCTTCTCACCAGCCATCACGACAACAATTACGCCGGCGCGGTGAAGCGTCTCGGCGCCATTCAGATGCAGCTCGCCGCGCGTGACCTGGCGGTGGAGCCGGGCTTCCTCCTCAACGGGCTCAAGCGCGAGGAGCTGATCGCGCTGAACTCGATGATCCTTCATGAGGTCTATTTCGCCAGTTTTGCCGGGAGCGCCTCGCCCGGCAAGGCGCTCAGCACACAAATTGAATTGGATTTCGGTTCGGTCGAGCGCTGGCGATCAGAGTTCGCCGCGATTGGGCGCGCGCTGGGCGGCGGCTCCGGCTGGGTTCTCCTGACCTTCAGTCCGCGGGCCGGGCGGCTCCTCAACGGCTGGTCCGCCGACCATTCGATGACCGCCGCCGACGGTCCGGCTCTCATTGCGCTCGACATGTATGAGCACGCCTACGCGCTCGATTACGGCGCCGACGCGCCGGCTTATGTCGATGCATTCATGTCGGCCTTGCGCTGGGATCAGGCTGACGCCGCCTTCAAGAAAGCGGCGTGACGGGGCGTGACGGGATTGAGCGGCGCGGCCTCTCCGCGAGTGCCGCGGCGTCCGGCGCAGCGATATTTGAGCCCCGACTTTGGTAAGGGCCGCCGGACAAGAGCGGCGGCGGCTTCTGCCGCCGCCTCATGTCCTTTGAGGACTGCGCGACCGTAGCGCCTTGGGCTCAGTTGTTGCTATAGCCGCGATCGTCGGAGCGATATTGAAGGACTTCGCGCGCATTGTAGACGTTTGCTCCGCGCGGCGGCGGATCGTTGCCCATGACGATGTCGAGGACGGCGACGCCACTTCCCTCGCCATATTCGGATCCGTAGGCCGGGCGGTCCTGCGAACTCGCCGCAGAGTCGCCATATTTTGAGGCGTACTGATCGTAGCGCCGGAACATGTCGTCGCTGACGGCGCGGTTTCGGCTGATCACCTGGAACCAGTCGTAGCGGCGATCGAGCGTCAGCTCCGCCGAGCGGCGCATGGCGAAGTCTTCCGCCAGATAGCGATCGTTCTCGGTCCGGTAGTTGACGCGGTAGCGGTTATCCTCGAGACGCTGTTCGCTGTATCCATAGTCTCCGCTGTGCTGGGCGGCCTGATAGCGGTCGCCATTATAAGCGGTCGTGCAGCCGGCCGCCGCCAGCACGCTTACGGCCGCCAGCGCCGCGAGGCGTAGCTTTCTCATGAACATCTCCATTCTTGACAGCATGCAAACGCCTGCACGGCGCATGAGTTCCAGCCGTGACCCCGAGCGCCGACAAATTTCAGCCGGTTCAGGCGCCCGGAATGCGCGTGAACGCCGATGCCGGCCTGCGGTGCGCATCCCGAAGCCGCGCCGGTCCTCGACGGTTACGGCACAAATGCGAGGAAGACGAAGGTCGCGAAGATGGCAAGATGAACGAGGCCCTGGAGGACCGTCGTGCGCCCCGTTCCGAGCGTGATGACGCTGATGAAGAGGGTGAGCGTGAGGAGAATCAGCTCCTTCGCTTCGAGACCGAGCGCAAGCGGCGCATCGAGGAGAATAGAGACCCCGGCGACGGCCGGGATGGTGAGGCCGATGCTGGCGAGGGCCGAGCCGAGCGAGAGGTTGAGGCTCGTCTGCAAGCGGTCGGCTCTGGCCGCGCGCACCGCGGCGATGCTTTCAGGCAGGAGGACGATCGCGGCGATGATGATGCCGACCACGGCCTTGGGCGCGCCGGCCCCGGCGATGAACCCATCGACGGTCGGGGTCAGCAATTTCGCGAGCCCGACCACGGCGATCAGGCAAAGGGTGAGGAGCGCGGCGCTGGCCGAGGTCAGCAGCCCCGAGGGCGCGGCCGATGTCCGCTCCGGTTCGGCCGGCGCCGAGAGAAAATAGTCGCGATGGCGCACGGTCTGCACAAAGATGAACGCGCCATAGAGAAATAGCGATACAGCGCCGGCGAAGATCAGCTGGCGCTCGTCGAAATAGGGGCCCGGCGCGCTGCTGGTGACGTTGGGGACGACCAGAGTCAATATCGTGAGCGCGGCGAGCACGGCGAGCGCCGCGCTCGCGCCCTGAAGCTGAAAGCCCTGCTCGTGATGGCGAACCGCGCCGGATAGAAGGCAAAGCCCGACGACGCCGTTGAGGACGATCATGACGACAGCGAAGATGGTGTCGCGGGCGAGCGCCGCCTTGCCGGTGGGATCGCCCGTCATGACCGACACGATGAGGCCGACCTCGATGATGGTGACAGCGACGGCGAGGATCAGCGTGCCGAAAGGCTCGCCGACGCGATGGGCGATAAGCTCGGCGTGAAAGACGGCGGCGAATACAGCCCCGATCAGCGCCGCGGTCGCCAGCCCCGCAAGGACGCCCTCCGCGCCGAAGAACGCGGCGGCGCCCAGCACGAGCAAGGCCGATGCAGGCGCGACGATCGTCCAGACCGGAATGCGGCTCGGCGCCGCCGTCAAAACGTCCGCCCCAGCGCGCCCTCAATGAGCTTCGCTGTCGCCGCTGCGCCGTAGATCTTCGCAAACGGGCCCATGCGCGGGCCTTCGTGTTGGCCGAGAACGACCTCGTAGATGGCGGCGAACCAGTCGCGCAGGTTTTTCTCGTAGCCATGCGCCTTGCCGGCGTCGAAGGCGGCGCTGTGATAGAGGTCCTCCTCCGCGTCGTCGCCGAGCGCGCGCAGCCGCGCGGCGAGATCGGCGAGAGCGGCGCGCTCCTGATCCGTTGGTGCACGGAATGTCTTCGCCGGCGCGATTCGGTCCTTGTAATAGCGCGCGGCGTATTGAACCAGCCGGTCGCCGGCGGCTAGCGACTCCGGCGACGCGTTCGGGCGGTATTTCCGCACGAAGCCCTTCAACACCTCCGGGTCTCCGCCGACGGCAGAGACGAGCGTCAGCAGCATGGCGAAGCTCGCCGGCGTCGTCTCAGCCGGCGGATCGCCGGCGTGTATATGCCAGACGGGATTGTCGAGGGCTTTCGCGCCTTCCTGCGCCGGATACTTTTCGACATACGTCCAGTATTCATCGACCGTCTTCGGGATCACGTCGAAATAGAGCTTCTTGGCGGCCTTCGGATTCTGGAACATGAAGAGCGAGAGGCTCTCGGGCGTCGCGTAGGTCAGCCACTCTTCGACCGAGATGCCGTTGCCCTTGGTCTTGGAGATTTTCTTGCCCTCTTCATCGACGAAGAGCTGGTAGTTGAAGCCCTCCGGCGGCTCCGCGCCCAAGGCCTTCACAATGCGCTGCGAGAGGCGCACGGATTCGGTCAGGTCCTCTCCCGCCATTTCGTAATCGACGCCGAGCGCCAGCCAGCGCCCCGCCCAGTCCGCTTTCCACTGGAGCTTGGCGCGCCCGCCGGTCACCGGCGCCTTCACGCGCGCGCCGGTCTCGTCCTCGAACACGATCTCGCCGGTCTTCGCGTCACGCTCGATAAGCGGCACATAAAGGACGCGCCCTGACGATGGCGAGATCGGCAGGATCGGCGAATAGGTCTCTTTGCGCTCGTCGCCGAGCGAGGGGAGCATGATCTCCATCACCTGATCGTAGCGTTCGAGCACGCGCAGGAGCGTTCCGTCGAACTTGCCGGACCTGTATTGATCCGTAGCCGACATGAATTCGTAGTCGAAGCCGAACTGGTCGAGAAAGGCGCGCAGTCTCGCGTTGTTGTGATGCGCGAAACTTTGATGCGTCCCCCATGGATCGGGCACGCTTGTCAGCGGCATTTGCAGATGTTTCGCCAGCATCTCCTGGCTCGGCATGGCGGGCGGCACTTTGCGCATGCCGTCCATGTCGTCGGAAAAGGAAACGAGGCGCGTTTTCCGCCCGGTCATTTTCTCGAAGGCGCGGCGCACCATGGTCGTGCGCGCGACTTCCCCGAACGTGCCGATATGCGGCGGGCCCGATGGGCCGTAACCGGTCTCGAACAGCACGACGCCGTCGTGCTTCATGCGCGCGAGGCGCTTTTCAAGCTTTCGCGCCTCCTCGAAGGGCCAGGCCCTGGCGGCGTGGATGTCGGAGCGGGTGATAGTGCGCATGGCGATCTCGCGGTTATCGGCAACCGGCAACCGGCAATCGGCAACCGGAGAGATCAGTTGGTGTCAGGTTCCGTTAGCGCGCCGAGCCGGAAAGGGGAATTTTTGTTTTCACATTTGGCCCGGTCACGAACCAGGGCCTTGCCGGATGACGGCCCTCGCGTTCGTTGCCGGTTGCCGGGCGCCGAACATCTCTCTAGGTTCCGGCGCGTCAGCTGCCGGAGAAGCACATGT
Organism: Parvularculaceae bacterium; assembly: GCA_040081755.1. Lineage (GTDB taxonomy): Bacteria > Pseudomonadota > Alphaproteobacteria > Caulobacterales > Parvularculaceae > Amphiplicatus. The sequence goes on along the minus strand of JBEBFW010000122.1, from coordinate 1,292 downwards.
CCGCCGAACGCGTCGCCGCGCTCACGCCGCAAGAGGCGATCATCTATCTGATGGTGATGGCCGGCGCCTCCGACGGGCGCATCACCGACCGTGAGCTCAGAACGATCGGGCGCGTCGTGCGCTCCTTTCCGCTCTTTTCGGAAGCCGATGAGCAAAACCTCGTCGATATCGCCGAGGACTGCGGCAAGCTGATGGGCAGCCAGGACGGCATGCACAAGGTGCTCGCGGCTGCGGCCGCCGCTCTCCCCAAGCACCTCAACGAGACCGCCTACGCTGCGGTCGTAGACGTGATCACCGCCGATGAGGGCCTCGCGATGACGGAAATCCGCGTCCTTGAGCTTGTCCGCAACACGCTGAAGGTCGGCGATGAGGGCGCCCAGTCGATCGAGCGGGCCGCCCGCGCGCGGCACATGACGATGGACGCCACCGCCTGACGCCCCCGCAGCGCGCCAACTTCCGCGTGATAGTGTAACCGGGCGCAACGGCTGATTGTTCTTGCCGCTGCGAAGGGCTCGGGCGATGGTCCCGGCTCAAAGCGGGAGGATTTCTACATGAGACTGGCACACCTTTTCTTGTCCGTCGGCGCAGCGCTGGCGCTCGGCGCCTGCACGCAGCCGCCCGAGAAGTCGATCGAGAAGGACTGCGTCCGTCTCAACATGATGAGCGAGATTCCGGGCGCGGGCGAGGCGAAGAAAAGCTGCGCCTGCTTCGCCGGCAAGCTGAAAACCGACATGAGCGAGGCCAATCTCAAATCCCTCGCCAAGGCCCTGAAGACATCGAAGACCGAAGATGAGTTCGAGACGAACGCCAAGGTCGAGGGCCTCAGCGACACCGCCATGATGAGCATGATGGGCGCCGCCAAGAGTTGCGCAACCGCCTCCTGATATCAGCGCTCGGCGCGGCCGCCCTCGCCGGGGCGGCGGCGCTTTTCCTTGCGCCCCGGCCGGCGGCGCCGGATAGACCGCAGACGGTTCATGCCGGGCTCGCCGCGGAGGCGGCGCTCGTCGCGCGGGCCGGCGACGTGCTGTTCAAGACGGATGGCGGCCTCTGGGGCCGCATCGCCGACAGCTTTTCGGAACAAGGCGAGGGCTTCGGCCATGTCGGGCTCGTGGCTGAGAGCGTCGGCGGCGCGCTCGTCGTCATTCATGCCGGCGGGGATCCCGTCAGCAGCGAGGGCCGTGTTCAGGAAACGCCGCTCGAAGAATTTCTCGCCACGTCGAAGGCGGCTGCGCTTTACCGGCCGGCGCTCTCCGACGCCGAGCGCGCAGGCACGCTCGCCTTCGCCGCCGGAG
>JBEBFW010000121.1:0-9883 GCA_040081755.1 Parvularculaceae bacterium | reverse complement strand
ACGAAAAGCGCCTCGACGTCTCCGAAGCCATGATCCACGTCGCCATGGGCGGCCTCTTGCTCAGACGGATCGCGCATGAGTAGTTCTCAAACGGACTCTGACAACGTCGCTGATACGCCGAATCAAGGAGGCCCGAATTTCCGCGCGCCGTCTCATCCGCACGAGAGCTGCGGCAATGCCGGCGACATGTTCATGAATTTCATGGATTATGTCGATGATCGCGCGATGGTCATGTTCACCCGCGACCAGACCGCCAGAATGCATGGCGCACTTCAAGGACCACGCTCAAGCATCCGAAACTCGAAAGGTCTCGCGGCGCCCATCGCTCCGGCGCCGACATCTTCGGCGAAAATGATTGCCGCTGCGATTTTCGGCGCTAAGGGCCAGGACGGCGCCAAAGTGTTCGACGGCGTGACCTGGGTCGACTCCGACTAGCCGCAAAGTTGAGAGGCGGCGCCCGCGCGTCTCATCAACGGTAGGGTGGCCGGTCAGGCGTCTTCTACACCGGGCGCCGTCGAGGACGGTTTGTTACCAGGGTCACATATGTCGATGCCGAGAGCTGCGAGAGGTGCAACATTGTCTAACGCGAGTTGGTGCCAGTCGTGATCTGCAGATCGATGTTGCTTTGTGCGATCGTCCTCAACGGGTGCGCCAATCTCGGGGGCGAGAGCGCGCGCGCACAGAATGTCGAAGCAGCGGCCGGCGCCGTCGTTCTCGCTGAGGCGGACAAGCTGAGGAGTGTCGGCGCAACAATCCTCAAGGAGCAACCCTCCCTCGGGTTAGCGGCCGCCTGGGTCAGCAACGCTCAAATGGAAGGGCTAGCGAACAAATCGAAGAACTGCGGTCCCTACAAGTTCCTGGCGAAGTCAGCGGCCGATTCCTGGCCGGTCATCGATCGCGCCTTCGATGTGCTCTTGAAAAACAGAGATCTGAATTTATCGGCTGCCGCGCGGACAAAATCCGCCGGTGCGGACACGAATTGCGGCAATCCCAATCCGGACATTGTCGCGGTTCTTGCGAGCATGTCAGGTCAAGGCGTTTGGGACGACGCGAGCGCCTTTTCAGAGCCGTATGAATCGCGGCTCCATACGCTAAGCGATCCGAATGCGCAGGTGCGCGATTTGATCGATCGCCTTCGCGCGATCGCCGGTGCGCCCGGTCTGCAGATCGTCATTGAGCCGCTGGGCCCCGGACCTAACGGACCCGGTTGGGGCACACAGCAGCTGTCGGTGCGTGCACGGATCATCGGCGCGACACGGCCGGCAGAGTATGTTGTTGTCGGGGCGCATCTCGATTCAGTGAGCGATTCTGCGAAGGCGCCCGGGGCCAATGACAACGCTTCGGGCGCCGCCGTCGTGCTCGCGGCGTACAGAGCCCTACTGTCTCAGCGGGCGCCGCCTGCGCGAACAGTCGATTTTATCTGGTACGGAGCCGAAGAAGTGGCCCCGGGCCGGAGCGTCGGGCTAATCGGCTCGGAATTTCTTGCGAAAAAGTACAAGTGGGAAGACAGATACGACGTCGTCGGCGTTTTGAATTTCGATATGACGATGGGCCCCGGCGCGGAGAACGGTGCGATCGCCATAGAGCCCGACTACACGAACTTTCAATTGCGCAAGTACATGAGCGATCTGAACTGCGCTTACGTCGGCGCGAAGGTCGTCGATTATCGCTGCGGCTACCCCTGCAGCGACCACGCATCATGGGATGCGCAAAAGTTCGCGGCGGCGCACATCACTGAGACGGCGAAGTACGACGCTGCCCACACGGCGGCCGATCGGATGGATGGGCTTAACGCAGAGCAGGGGCTCCTGTTCGCCAAATTGGCCGCGGCGTTCGTTCTGGATTTGTCAAACAAGACGTGGCGACCTGAGGTCGCGCGAGATTGAATTGGAAAAACTAAGAGAGGACGCAACATGGGTATCTTCCGCAAGGATTTGTTCGACAAGCTCGCTCGCGCTTCTGACATAAAATCTACCGATGGCGCCGTCGGCAGCGAAGTTCCGGGACTCCCGGGAATCACTTATGGCGACATCGCCGAAATCGAGAAATTCAAGAATATCATATTCAAGGTTCTCATGCTGTGGGCCGGGCAGTTCGTGCACAAAACGTTGCAGGAAAGCGACGACGGCACTGGCTTGCCCCGGCTGTCTGCGCCTCAACGCTTTGCGGTGACGGAAGTGAAGGTTCACTTGAGCGATTTCAGCATTCATCCGGATAAAGCGGTGAGGGGCATTATCCCCCAAGCCTTGTCGCCGGATCTTTACGACGACACGGAAATCATGGGAATCGTCAACACGTTTTCCAGCGTCTACAACCTCGCCTGCGACTGAGATCACTTCGCAGCAGAGACCAGTGCGGGCTCGATCCCGAGCGGACCAAAGCCGCACCCGACGCCCACCAGATCGGCGCGCGTTTTCGGCCCGACCTTCGACTCGCCATTATAGGCGCGCTCGGCCTCGCGAATATTGAGGCACGCGCCTTCGCGATTTTCCTCGCGCTGAGCTACGCGCGCCAGGCCGACATAGTGGAGGAAGACAAGGTCGGCGATCCGATGTTCGGTCGCAACACGCAACCCTTCCAGAAACTTGGAATGGGCGTGATCGACTTCTCCGAGGGCCAAATAGGCGTCGCCCCAGAAATAAAGCGCGTCCGTAATTCCCTGGGCGCGCCGCATCCGGCTTTCGATGTCATATTGGCTTTCAAAATGGGCGATCGCCGCCTCAAAGTCGCCCTGTTTGGCTTCGATCTGGCCCAGTACGTTCAACGCCCGCGCATGCTCGGGGTCTACACTTTCAAAAGACTTCTGGATTGCGATCGCCGAATTCAGCTGCCTCTTCGCCAAATCATTCCGATCGAGAGCGAAATACGCCAACCCGAGGCTCGTTCGCGCTCGGGAAACCAGATCGCTGAAGCCAAGGGCGGCGGCGCGCTCGGCGACGCGGCTCAGCATCGGGATTGCAGCTTCCATGTCGTATCGGTGCATGCTTAGCGAGGCCTGATGGGTGTCCAGTTCCAGCATTGCGCGCTCGTCGGGACCGCCCATGCGTCGCGCGAGATCAAAGTAGTGCTCCGCGTCGGAGATTTTGTCTTGCAGCGCATAGGCGCGGCCGAGCCGGACAGCCGCCGGGAAGTCGCCGGGATTGAGCCGCAACGCCTCATGGTAAACCGCGATGGCTTTGTCCGGATCTCTCTCGTAAGACAGGGCCCCGACCTGATGGAGCAGCTCCGATCGCCTTTGAGGTGAAAGGTCGCTGCGCTTCAGTGCCTGCTCCAGTTTCCCCACAGCGGCGCCGATGTCGTTTCTTTCTATGAGGGCGAAGACCAGCGCGTCGCTTTTCTGGTTGGAGTTTACGAGGTCGCTGAGAACCCGCCGAAGATAATCGCGATCCACGTGATTGTAACGAGAGGTCTCTCCACCGCGGTTCGCGATCAAGCTATCCGCAGCCGTTGCTGCTCTGTCGTTTCCTTTCTGCAGCCTGCCGACGCCGTCGAGCATCGAAAGATTGAGGGCGACGAGCAACGCCGCGAGAAGAGTCATGCTTGCGACAGCCGGACTAACCGCGCGCATCCTGCGCAGGCTGGTTGGAATGAGCAGTTTCCTCCCGTTCTCTCGATGCACGTCGAACGCCACCACCGGCTCGTCGATGTTGCGCAAGGCGAGGGGGCCGCGCCGTCGGAACGCCGCCTCGATATGCCCACGGATCAAATTGACGGCGTGGATGGAGACGAGGACGCCGCCGGGTTCAGCTTCGCCCTGCAGGCGGCACGCTATGTTGACCCCATGGCCGAGCAGATCCCCGCCCGGCTGGTCGATGACGTCGCCAGCATGGACCCCGGCCCTTATCTTGGCCGAGACGCCGGTCGGCGAGAGAGTGTCGCGGCGGCGCAGCTCCTCGCAGAGCTCGAGGGCGGCGAGCACGCCGTCCGTGGCGCTTGGAAACTCCGCGAGAAATCCGTCGCCAGCGCGGTGGAAGATGCGGCCGCGGCGGCGCGCGACGATCCCGTCATAGATCTGCTGGACAAACTGCACAGTCTTGACGGCTGCGGGTTCGTCAACTTCGGCGAGGCGCGAATAGCCGCACACATCGACGGCGACCACCGTCGTCAGCCTGCGTCGCTCAATGTCCGGCGGGAAAGCCGCCGCGCTCTCGTTCATTGTCGCTCGATCCTTCGTCGAACGAGGCTCATTCAAACGATACTGCCAGCCCCTCAAGGCGCGCCGTCGGCGACCTTTAAGTAACCGATGTTACAGACCGTACGGCCTGAAGTCACCACAATCGCGCCGCCCGAACGAAGAACCGAAGGCTGATTATCGATTATTTTGCTGGATGTTATGGGATATTCTATCGTCGCCGAAAAATACCTGTCAGCCGCGTCGGGCGCCGGTCTGGCGGCGCTGGTAGAAGCGTTCAACGCGCCGCAGACGGCGCTTTTGTCGCGCCTCGCGGGGCTCGGCCTGCGCGCCGACGCGGCGATTTCCGCGCCGGTTGCGCATGTTCTCGGCGTCGCCGCTCTCGCCGCTCTCGCCATGGCCTCGCTCGCCTATGTCCGCCCCTTGAGCCGGAAGGCGGCTTTCGCTTGCGGCTTTTGCGTCGTCGCGGTCCTCGCAATCCTGACGCCCTGAGCTGCTTTCAGTCGGCGTCGGCGAAAGCCTTCAGGACAGCCCGGTCCCGAACCTCGATTGCGCCGCGACGGAGCGCGATCGCCGAGGAGGCCTGCAAGGACTGCAGGTGGCCGTTCACCTTTTCGCGCGTCGCCGACAGCATCTCGGCGAGTTCGGCCTGGGTGATGGAAATCGGTCCGTTGACGGAGTCTGAAAGCTCAAGCAGCAGCCGGGCGAGGCGCGCCTGAAGGCCGAGGAATGAAATGTTTTCTATCTGCGCGTCGGTGCGCCGCAGCTTGGCGATGAGATCCCGGATCACGGCCATGGCGAATTCCGGATTCTCGCCGACGGCCTGCTTGAAGACGCGCACCGAAATCTTGATGAGCGCGGCCTCGGTTCGAGCGCGTGCATCCGCGGTTCTCGGCGCTTCGTCGAGAGCGGCGAGTTCCCCGAAGACAGCGCCGGGGCGGAGCGCGGCGAAGCACACAGCCAATCCGGAAGGGGACGTCGCCTCGATGGAGATCTCGCCCCTGCCGAGGAGATAGACGCCGTCGGCCGTGTCGCCCTTCGCGAACAGCAACTCGCCCTTGCTCAACGCCAGATCGCGGCTTTGCCGTGAGACCGCCCGGACAGCCTCGTCAGGCAAGGTCGCGAAGAAGGCGCATCGGCGCAGTGCGGTGGTAATCGCTTCGGTCATCGCGTTGCCTCACCCTCCGCTCTCGATAGAACGATAAGCGACACGAATAAAAGCCTTCCTGCGGCCGACGGCCTGCGGCCCTGAGCGGGGCGCGCCCGCTTGCGCGGCGACGCATGCGCTCGGTGCGGCTGATGAATGCAGCCGACCATTGCGCGGCCAGGAACAGCCCGGCGGGCCGCGGTCGGCCTCACAGCGCCGCCGCATCGCAGGTCGCGGCACGCGATCTTCGGCTGTCCGGTGGCAACGCGTGGGTTCTCGGTCGGCCGCCAAAGGTCCGGAGCGGCGTGCCCGCCCCTGCGTGTTGAAGCCGTCCCCTTCATGGCCTAAGAACACGCTGCGCCGCACCCGTAGCTCAGATGGATAGAGCGCTGCCCTCCGAAGGCAGAGGCCACAGGTTCGAATCCTGTCGGGTGCGCCAATCTTGTGCAAAAGATGGAACCAGTTCACCCTTGGCGGCGAACTCTTTAGGACCTGAGATGCGCACTTCACGGTCGCTGACCGTCACCTCGCTGATTAGCGCCTGAACGTAGGCCCGCGCGAAGGCGCGATGGTCCGAGTTTCTGAGAGCCGCAGACACAGCCCGGCCGAAACCCTCGACCGCGCTGGCGTCAATGCGCTCAAGCGGGAGGCTCCGTTCGCGGTCGAGATGGGCCATCTGGCGGTTGAGCGTATCGACCTTCTCTTGCAGCCCCTTGATGTGCGCCCCGAGCGTCGCGTCCAAAGTCAGCTCGCCGGTTCCGACGAGGCGATAGCGTTCGCTCGTCTGCGCCTTGGCCTTACGGCGCTCGCCGTCGAGCTGGCGGCCCCTCGCAGTGAACGCCTCAGTGCGATTGGCGGCGCGCGAGACGAGGGCTTCAGTCATTTTCTGAAGCCGCTTCGGCGCCAGCACCGCCTTCTCCAGCGCCGCAAGGACGATTTCGTCCAGCTCGCCCATGGGGATGGAGACGCCTTGCAAATGGCTGCTCCGGATTCGAATTTCTTCGAGCATCTGTAATAGTGATAGGCCCCGGATTTGCCGGAGAGCTTGCGCAAGGGGGAGCCGCATTCGCCGCATTTGGCGACTGCAGTGAGCAGAATGTTGCTTGTCACGTCTTCAGCGGATGCTGGCGGTCGAAACCCGCGCGTAGATCGCCGCTCGCATCATGGCTCCGTCTCCGCCTTCGTCTTCACATGATTGTCGTTCGCCGCCTCCGGCAAGCGCCCGAATATCCGCAAAAGGCTTCAAGAAGGAGGAGTTCGACCTCCATCAATGGCAGCTCGGCCGGCAGAGCATTGACGATCCGGCGCCCGCCTTTCGCCTCGTTGTCATTCGCGGCTTGCGCATTCCATCGCTTTGCCATGGACGCAGACCTCCATTCAAATCCTTGGGGTGTGAATCGGCGTGCAAAATTGACCCCTGTTGAGGGGTGATCGGCTTCCAAAATTGACCCCTCTTGGTTTGATGTTCCACGCCGCTCGCTTTTGGGAAGCGGGTGGGAACAGGGATGCTGGTTGTGGAGACGATTGCGCGGATCCGGCGCGACTTTCATGTGAAGAAGAAGCCGATCAAGGCGATCGCGCGCGAACTCGGGCTGTCGCGGAACACGGTGCGCAAGGCGCTGCGCTCGGCGGAGGCGGAGTTCACCTATGACCGGGAGCGCCAGCCGCTGCCGCGCCTTGGGGCCTGGCGCGCTGAACTCGATCGCTTGCTGGAGAGCAATGAGGGGAAGGCGGCGCGCGAGCGGCTGACGCTGATCCGGCTTTACGAAGAGCTGAAGGAGCTTGGCTACGAGGGCGGTTACGACGCGGTGCGTCGCTACGCCAGGCGGTGGTTGAAGGAGCGCGGCCGATCGACGGCTGAGGCTTATGTTCCGCTGTCGTTTGCGCCGGGCGAGGCGTTCCAGTTCGACTGGAGCCACGAGATCGTGGTGATCGCCGGCGCCACGGTGACCATCAAGGTCGCCCATGTCCGGCTCTGCCACAGCCGGATGTTTTTCGTGCGCGCTTATCCGCGCGAGACGCAGGAGATAGTGTTCGACGCGCATGAGAAGGCCTTCGCCTTCTTCAAGGGAACCTGCCGGCGCGGCATCTACGACAACATGAAGACGGCGATCGACGCGATCTTCGTCGGCAAGGAGCGCAAATTCAACCGCCGTTTCTCGCAGATGTGCGGCCATTATCTCATCGAGCCGACGGCCTGCACGCCGGCGGCGGGCTGGGAGAAGGGCCAGGTCGAGAACCAGGTCTCTCTGGTGCGCGAGCGCTTCTTCACGCCGCGTCTGAAGTTCAAATCGCTCGACGAGATGAACGCCTTTCTCCTCGACAAATGCGTCGCCTACGCCCGACTCCATGAGCACCAGGAAGACAAGTCGCGCACCGTCTGGGACGTCTTCGAGGCCGAGCGGCCTGCGCTCGTCGCCCATCGCGGCCCCTTCGACGGCTTCCACGCGACGCCGGCGGCGGTGTCGAAGACCTGCCTCGTCCGCTTCGATTCGAACAAATATTCGGTCTCGGCGCGGGCCGTCGACCGGCCGGTCGAGGTGCAAGCTTACGCCGACCGCATCGTCATCCGCCAAGACGGCGAGCATCGCCGCACGTTCGGGCGGGAGCAGACGACCTACAATCCCTGGCATTACGTGCCGGTGCTGATCAGGAAGCCGGGCGCCTTGCGCAAGGGCGCGCCGTTCAAGGACTGGACGCTGCCGGGCGCGTTCGGAAGGGTCCAGGCAAAGCTCGCGGGATCAAATGACGGCGATCGGCAGATGGTCGATCTGCTCGCCGCCGTGTTGACCGATGGATTGCCGGCGGTCGAAGCCGCTTGCGCTGAGGCGCTGGGTCAAGGCGCCCATAGCAGCGACGTCATTCTCAACATTCTGACGCGCCAGCGTCAGCCTGAGCCGCCGCGCACGATCATGACGCCGGATGCGTTGCGTCTGCGCCATGAGCCGATCGCCGATTGCAGCCTTTATGACGCCTTGAGGAGGAAAGATGGAACGCCAGGACATTCTCGACCTGATGGGGACGCTGAAGCTCTACGGCATGCGGTCGGCTTTTGACGAGATCATCGCCAACGGCCTGAAGCGCCAGCACGCGGTTCAGAAGATCGTCGCCGACCTCCTGAAAGCCGAGATCGACGAGAAGCAGGCGCGCTCGATCAAATATCAGATGACCATCGCCAAGCTGCCGCTCGCGAAGGATTTGACGCAGTTCGCCTTCGACGGCTTGCCCATCAACGAGACGCTGGCGCGCGAGCTGGCGACCGGCGCCTTCCTGGCGCAGCAACGCAACGTCGTCCTCGTCGGCGGAACGGGAACCGGCAAGACGCATCTCGCCATCGCCATTGCACGCTCTTGCATCCGCGGCGGCGCCAGAGGCCGCTTCTTCAACGTCGTCGATCTCGTCAACAGGCTCGAAGCCGAAACCCGCGCCGGCCGGCAGGGGCGCATCGATGCCTATCGCATGATGGTGCGGTGGTTTGGAAATGGGGGAACATACGATATGAAGGCAATATACGGCGTCGCCGGAGGAGATGATTATGGGAATTTTCTCTACGGCGCACTAGGGAGAGCTGTTGGTCTTTCTGGGTTTGAGATTGATGCCGCCGCCGGAATGACTAATGATGGCACCGAGTTCCATGGAACCCTTGAGCTTCCGTTACCTGGTGGCGCAACGCTCGCCGTTGATTGGAAAATTCCCCTTACCGGATCACGGCCTAACGCGACGCTTGGAGATGACATCAAAGATTGGTTCTACAACAAGTCAGGACAGCAGTATTATGACCATGGGTGTACCAAGTAAAAGCCTAATTTTGTTATGGTTGTTGTCCGTACTAATTGCCTCGTGTATTGAACAACCGGTTGTACACGGCGAGGAAATAGTTGCTGCGCGGAACGCGTGTGAAATAGTAACCCGGCGCATCGTGCCAAAAGGCGATCCCTTTCCAGAGTCTTATTGGACTGTCGGCATTAGATGCCGTGATAAGGAAAAGTCTGACTGGCGGTTCGACGAAAGACTTTTTCGATCGACAGAACTTGAGGTCTTTCGGGTGATAGATCACGAGAATTCTGTAGTTATTGAGTACTGTGCTCTCAAATCAATGGAGAGTGTCGATGAAGTACGATCTCGAGTGCGAAGAGTGACATCAGCACACTCTGAACAAATAGATTTCAGCATAGCTGTGGAAGAGAACAAAGGCCCTTGTTTAGCATTAGAATAGAGAATGACGTTTAGAGTGGTGGGACGGCGGTAAGCAGTCCTTCACGAAGAGATTATCTGTCCTCCCCCGCTGAAGACGACAAAAAACATCGACGTAGATGAAGGGCGCCAGCTAGCCGACACGCGTAGGTCAACCTCGCGAAACTAGATAGTCCGCCCACCGCGCCATAACCGCCCGCCGCTTTTCGAAGCGATCAGACCGCTGATAGGCTCTGACCACGCCGGAATCCACCGCGTGTCCGAGCACCGCCTCCTTGGTCTCATAGTCCGCATCAGTCTGTTCCTCGTGACCTGAGAGTCCGTTTGAGAACTACTCATGCGCGATCCGTCTGAGCAAGAGGCCGCCCATGGCGACGTGGATCATGGCTTCGGAGACGTCGAGGCGCTTT
>JBEBFW010000120.1:0-9931 GCA_040081755.1 Parvularculaceae bacterium | reverse complement strand
CAGCGCCGCTGCGCGGATCGGCGACGATTTCGGCGAGGCCGTTGCCGAAGAGGAGCGCTTGCGCCACCCACCATTCGAGAAACTCCGGCCAGGACTGGCGGGCGTTCGCGCCGTCGCGGATGAGCCGGGCCACGGCGTGCGCCTGGTCTACTGCCCTGCCATCTTTCGAAAGCCGGTATACAAAGGCGGGGAGGCTTCCCAACGCGCCGGCGATCGCGGCGACGCATGCCGAGACGGTCGCGAAATTTTCGGCAAGGCGCGGCGTCAGGGCCGTCGGCGTAACGCCGGATTTGATCGCGGTCCAGTCGGCCGCGCCGCTGGCGAGCGCTTCCCAGGACGGATCGGCGCGCGTCTCGCGCGGGGCGTCGAAGCGGTCGGCGAGGCGCCGGAGAAAGCCCATGGCGTCACACGGTATCGAGATAGCGCCGCAAGGCGTCGCGGCGCGGCGTATTCGCCGCCTGGAGCATGCGGCCTCGCCGCGCCTCGACTGAGGTTTCCGCATAGGCGGGCCATGGGGAAACGACGGAAATCTCCATGAGACCGACATCCGTCAGAGTGCGGATGTTGCCCGACCAGGACTCGCCGTCCTCGCGCACGACGAAGCCGATTGAGGCGCCACCGAGATCGCCGCGTTCGGCGAGTGCGAGCGCGTCATTGCCGGCCGTTGTCACCGGCAACTCGATTTCGAAGGCGAGGCCTTCGGCGCTATCCGAGAGGCGCAACGTGCCGGTCGAGCGCCGCGCCAACAGGCGCGTCGGGCCGTGATCGAAAAGGGCGATCACCTCCTCCGGGCCGCGCAAGGTTTTGGCGAAGGCGCCGGGCGCGATGCGCTCCTGATACGCGCCGATATTGGCGAGCGCGCCATAGGGGGCGGCGAGGCCGGCGAGCTTGCGCCCGCTGACCCGGCGGATTTCGAGGGAGCGCCGGCGCTCGGCCGGCGCGCTGCCATGCTCCAGCATTGCGCGCCCCTTATGCCGCCGGGAAGTCGATGGAAGCGGCGAAGCTCTCGACGTGGCGGACGGCGATATCGGCCGTCAGCATGCCGCGAACCGAGACGTTGCCCTTGGCGTAGGCGCTCGATTCGTAGGGGTTCACGAGAAGGTCGAAGGCGCTCCAGTAGCCGATCAGAAGGTCAGACCACTGACCGAAAATGATCGATGTTGCGTCGGGCGTCGGCGCGGTGTCGATCGGAACCAAGGTCGAGCGCACCGCCGGATAATCGGCGAGGCTGTCCGGGCTTTCCATAATGAAACGCGAATCGGTCGAAGCGACGCGCACGGTTGAACGGAGTTTTTTCGCCGCCAGCGGGCGCATGAGGAAGCCGCTTCCGACCGCGTTCGCCTCTTCAACCGCGTCGATGAGGGAAAGAACATCATCCCAGGTCGGCCCACCCGCCATGGAAACGCTGGTATTGAGGCCGGCGGTCGCCAGAACGCCTGTCGGCTGATTGGCGCCGCCACCCTTGATGCCGGCCGCATCAAGCGCCTGAGCGAGCACGAAAGCGAAGTCGTTGCGGATCAGCGCTTCAATCGCCGGCGTCGATTGCAGGAGCATGTTGCGGCTGAATTCGGTGAGGGCGCCGACATGCTTCGGAGCGAGGCTGACCTTGTTGAACTCGGCGTCGCTCGCCGAGATCGCGGCGTTTTCCGCGACCCAGCCGGCGACGGCGGATTTTTTCAGCCGGGGAATATCGACGTTGCCGACAAGGCCGGAGAGCACCGTCGCCCCGAGCCGTTGCGTTGTGAGCTGCGCTCGCAAGATGTCGATGAACTGGTCGGCCCGGAAATCCGTCCCGATGATGTTCGCGCCCGGCCCGCCGGCAGGCGCGGCCGTGGTGATGACGCGCCGCTCGTAATCGGCCGGCGTTGCGCGCCGTTCGAAGACGTTCATCGGAACCGCGACGCCCTTGAAGGCCCCGCCGGAGCGTTTCTGCAGCTCCTGAGAGGTTTCGCGCTCGCGGCCCCAGTCCACATCCATGCCGGCAGCGCCGGCGATGGCGCGGGTCAGCGAGAAGCTGCGGCATTGCCGGTCGAAATCGGCGTCGCCTTCGCCGCCTACGGCCACGCCGTCCGCGCGCCGGTCGGCTTCGTCGAGAAGCGTCTGACGCTCCACCGCCTTCTCGTTTTTCTCGAAATCGGCGCGCAATTCGGCGAATTGCCTTTCCTGCGCCTCGGAAAGATCGCCCGCCTCGCCCTCAGGCTTTTCGTTAATCGCCTGCATTTTCACGCGCAACTGAGCGCGCTTTTCCATCAGTTCACGAACGGTCATTGCAGCAAGTCTCCTTTTCGGGGTTTCAAGAAGGCGGCCTCTTCCGGCGAGGCGAGCGAGAGGCGCGCGAAGGGCTGGCCTTTCGCGCGTTTCAGAAAATTGGCGGCGAAGAGGTCGAGATCGATGCAGACCTTGACCGGCGCGCCGATGCGCCTCGCAAACTCGCTGGCGGCGTCGAGATCGGGCAACAGCAAAGTGTGCCCGCCGCAGAAGACGCCGCAGGCGAGATGTTCCGGAGGCCTCGCTTTCTGGCCGAGCGCCGCCAGGACGAGATCGACGCGCTCTTCCGGGCGACGCGCGACGACGCCGCTCTCCTCCCAGGCGCGCGGATCGCTCATGATTCGCCAGAGCACCGCCGGCATGAGCATCGCGGCCACGCGAGCGGCGGGGCCGAGGCCCCCCACACGGCCAGCGATTTCAGCGATCAGCGCGAACTGGACGAGGTCGCCGACATGCTTGGCGTGACGGGCGTGCCCCGCGCCGCGCGGCATGGCGACGGCGGTCTTGCGGCGGCGCCGGTCGCGCTGCGCGTCCCGCGAGACGCCCGCCAGGCGCTCGATATCGGCGACGTTGAAGGCGGTCAGCTCAAGGGCGACGGCGGTCGAGGTCGATTCGCTTTCCATGCGGCGATGTTCTCACGTCGCCCGCCCCCTTGAGTTGACACATTTTGGGCCGACCACATTTGACGAATCAGATGACGTTCGGCGGGATGAAGCTCGACGCCAGAGGAACAGCCTTGGCTTTTTGGGCCGCCAAGATAACCACGTCCTATTGTGACATCATCGCCGGAATAATTGAGGGGTGCGAATTGCTCTCCCGGGCGAAGGCATCCGTGCGCCATGGTGCGTGGATCGGTCTCTGCCGCCAGTTGGGAGTATCGCGCTTCAAAGCCGCCCGCCGTCTACGGATCGCAAAGCACGCGCGCCTAACTGACCGACTCAATTTTCGGCACCTTCCGGCAGATGAAAACGTCCTGTGGGAGCTGGCGCAGCTCAGTCTGGCAGAGTTCGACGTGGCGATGGAGCGCGGCGAGATCACGCCCGACCTTCGGCGGGCGGACGTTATTCACTTGCGACGGCGGGCGAACTCGGCCGTTATTGCTGCATGCCCTTCAGTCATCCCGACGCGCAGCGCGCCTACCTCATCACTAGATTCGCGCGAAATCCCGCTGGAGCGGTCGAAGCGCGCTTAGTTCTGATCGTCGAATACGACTATGGACTTTCATTCAATCACGAAAATCCGGACCCCGACTATTCGTTCAAGCACCTTTCGCGGTCGGTCGGCGAATATGTCGCCGGCCGACCGGAAATCTCCGAGGCAGAACTGAGGCCTACGGGGTTTGCGCTTGCGCGGCGCGAGTAGCCCGCTACGCCAGCACAGCGCCTTGTCGCTCTCTCAAATTCTGATCATGCTCAGAATTTGCCGCCGCGCTTGAAGCGCTGGCGGCAAAAACGAAGCATGCTTCGCTTTTGCGCCTCCGGGTGCCGCGAGCAGCTACGCCAGCACAAGCCGGCGCCAGGGTGCAAGCAGCCGGAATAGCTCGGCGTCCGTCCCGTTCTCCAGCGGCGGCGCGGCGAAGGCCTGTTCGACCGCGCCGGCGTCGGCGTCCTCCTCCCGACGCATGCGCACGGCCGGATCGGAGCGCCGCCAGTCGGACCAGGCGAGGGCGGCCGCGCGGATGACAGCCGCCGTAAAGGACGCCGGCATCATCGGCGCGTCGGCCGGCGCGCCTTGGCGGATTTGCTCCGGCGTGCGCCAGCCGCCCTCATAGGCGACGGTGAGGTTCGCTCTGGCGGGCCAGAGCCCGCCAATGCGGGTGAGCGCCCCGCTCGCCGCGTGCAGTCGATACTCGGCCGGGTCGAGGGTAGTTCCGTTCAATTCAACCGAGGTCGCCGTCGCCGGCGAGCGGCCGAGATCGACGCGGGCGCAATCGCGTTCAATGGGGAATTCCTCGCGATAGGTCATGCGCGCAAGATAGCGATGGCCATGGGTGTCCTGAGGGAGGTTCACCAACGCCTCCACCACGCTCTCGCCGAGACGGGCGAGCTGATAAAGCGAGACGCCCGGAACTCCGACGAGCGCCGGCGCGCTCGCGAGTTCCTCTTCTCCGACCAAAAAGGTCGTCCACGGATCGTCAATAATATAGATGTCGGAAGATTGCACGGCGCATGCTCCATTTCACGTTGCTGTTGAACCGACATAGGGAAGGCTTGCGGCGGCGCCGTCGGCGAGCGCCACGCAATAGGCCTGGATAACCGCAATGGCGGCGTCGATCTTGGACTCAGAAGATTCCTTCCGTGGAAAGACGTTATCGGCCGCGTCGGCGCGCGCCGTGACGTTGCCTATCTGCCACGCGAGACAGGCGTCGCCGTCATGAACGATCCTGCCGTCATCGATGGCGGCCGCGAGAAGCTTCATGCCTTCCGAAAAGTTTTGCGTCGTCTGGCGGAACTCGATGACCGGCGCGCCTTCGGCCATGAGGCGCGTGATGAGCGCCGTGGCGTTCCATGGATCGAAGGCGATCTTGGCGACGGCGAAGCGCCTCAGCATCGCGCGAAGATCGTCGCCGATGCGGTCATGATCGATCATTGCGCCTTCGGCGAGGATCAAGCGCTTCTCGGCCGCGTAGCCGCGATAGCGCTGGCCGTTCGGGCCGCGCAGCGCATCTTCGGGCGCGTAGCACTGCGCAAAGACCGCATGCGTTCCATCGTCGCGCGGAAAGACGAGGCCGATGGCGGCGAGGTCGCTCTTGCTCGCGAGGTCGAGGCCGATCGTGCAGGGCGTTCCGGCGAGGCGGTCGAGGGCGAGGTCCGCGCGCGACCCGCGCCGCCAGTTCTCCATGTTGAAAAACGCGGCGCGGCTTCCGACCCAACGGTTCAGGTGCTTGGTCTGAAAGACGGCCTGACGACGCGCGTTGGCGAGCGCGTCCTCACGCTCCTGCTTCAGGAAGTCGGTTGAGACGGAAACCCCGAAGTTCGGATTCGCCTTGGTCAGCGCCTCTTCCGCAGTCCAATCGTCCTCATCGTCGAGGCCGTAGAGCGCGGCGAATAGCGCATCGTCGCGCTCGTTGCCTTCAAGGATGCGGCGGGCGTCGAGCATCGCCTGGAAGCATGGTCCGCCGATCGAATCGCCGGCCGTCGAGATCATGAGCAAAAGCGGTTCGTCCCGCGCGCCCATGCCTGTCCGCATTGTCTCCACAAGCGCATCGTCGGCGTGCTCGTGGTACTCATCGACAATTGCGCAGCTCGGCGAGGCGCCGTCGCCGGGCTTGCCGATCAAGGGCTCGAAACGCGCGCCGTTCTCTATACTGACGATTCCCTTGGCGGCGACTTCCAGCGAGAAACGGTCGCACATGCGCGGCGTCTTAAGGGCCATGGCGCGAGCGGGGCGGAATACTTCGTAGGCCTGCTTTTCACTTGTGGCGCCGGCGTAGACTTCCGCGCCATGCTCACCGTCGCCGGCGAGCATGTAGAGGCCGATCGCGGCCGCGAAGAGGCTTTTGCCGTTCTTGCGCGGCACGAGAATGAGGGCGCGGCGATAGCGTCGGCGCCCGGTATCCTTCCGCACCCAGCCGAACAGCGAGGCGATAATCCAGACCTGCCACGGCTCAAGGCGCATGCGCTCGCCTCGAGCCGCCCACCCGCCCTTCACGTGCGGAAGAGCTTCGATGAACGCGCCGGCGCGCCAGGCGCGGGCGTGATCGAAGCGCCACGGGAAGGCCTCCTCCTGTTCGCGTGCAAAGTCCTCAAGCGTCGCCTTCGCGGCGAGCTTTATCCACTTGCAGGCCGGAACTTCGTCGGCGACGACGGCGCTCGCGTAACGGATGGCGGCGCGGCCGTAGGTTTCGAGGTCGATGCTCACGCCGCGCCCTTGTCATTGCTGGCGGCGAGCACGCCCCAAATGTCGAGTTGCTCTTGGGGCTCGGCCGGCTTTGCGACCCGGCTCCTGTCGGCCGGGGTGCAGCCGATGCGAGTCAACGTCGAGAGCATGAACGCTCGCTCCGCCGCCTTCATGGGCTCGCGTCGGCGTAGCCGCAGCACCATCGGCACCAGCATTTCGATACACAGCCGGTCGGACTTCGCCAGCACGCCTTCGGGCGCCTGGCCGGCGATTTCTTCCCAGATCGCGCGCTCCTCCGCCTCGAAATATTCCGGGGGTTCGCCGAGTCCGAGGTCCACCTTCGGATCCTCTCGCCGGCGTTGCGGGTTCTTGTCGAACGCGCCCTTCAGCTCCAGGACGTTCGAGGGCGTGCGGGGCCGTGACATGATCCGTATGCCCCTCAAAACACCAATTTCGTGGAATCAAGAGTCTGACCCCTGCGCGGTCCACGCCCCCGGCTGTCAGAGATTTTTTGATTGCCGAAGCCGCCGTCGCGCGCGGCGGTCTTCCGCGAGTGGCAAGGCTTGCACAGCGCCCGGAGGTTCAACCAACCATGCGTCCCGCCGGCGGCGAGCGGGGTCACGTGGTCGGCCTCGCTCGCCGGCGAGCCGCAGGCGCAACGCGGGTGCGCCCTTAGGAACGCGGCTCGGATCGCGCGCCACTTGCGGTCATAGCCGCGTCGCGCCGCGCTCGGCCGATCGCCGCCGAAAGCGGGCGCACCGGCGCGGGCTGGCGCGAATGAGGGAGGTTTTGCGACCATCACGCGGCCTCCACGCGTTCCGCGCTTTCGGCAGGGCTAGCCCTCGCCGCCGCTCCATTTCCAAGGCCAACCGGCCCATCCGCAAGCTTCGCCGCCAGTTGCAGGGCGTTGAGGTTTCCGCTGGCGAATGATCGAGCGAGGAAGTCGGCTGCCCTCGGGCCGCCTGCCTTGTCGAGAAACCCCCAGTAGCTCAACGCCACCGCCGCCGCTGCCTTCTCGGCCCGCGCTAGCGCTACGCGCCGCTCCTTGCGAGCTGGCGACGGTTCGTCGGGAGAAGCGGAAGCGCTTCGTCCTACTGGCTCTGAGGCCGTAGGCCGAAGAGCTTCCTTAGGAATGTCGCGCTGGTGCGACTGTAGCCGCTTGTCTTGTCGCGCTGGTGCGACTGTCGTGCGGGGCCTTGTCGCACTGGTGCGACTGTAGCTTCTCCCCATCGCGGCGGTGAACGATCCTATAGCGAGCGCGGCGGCGCTTCTCGCCGAAGCTGCTTTGCGCTTCGAGCTCTAACAACCCGATCGCGACCAACTCGGCCAGCGCTCTCGATGTCTGGTCTTTCGACAGACCCCAATCCCTGAAATCGCGTGCGCCGCAATCGAAGGGCTTGGCCTCATCCCGCCCCGCCCGAACCGCAATCCAGAGTTTGGAAGCATTGGGCGACAGAGACTTCAGCGCAGCTACTTCGGAGGCTCGCACAAAGGCAAAACCGGAGTCGCTCATGACGCGCCCCCGTCGCAAATAGCCGCTTGCACAACAACGCAAAGCGCCCTAGCAGACGGGTGGCCGGAATCAGCCCCGGCTCTTTGCTTTTTGGAAAGCCCCTCGGAATAACACGCCGGGGGGTTTTTCTTTTCCGTGCACGAATGATCGTCTACGGAATTGCGTTCGAGCCCTCGAACGCGATTAACACGCATCATCGGCCATCTCCCTGCTTTTTGGGGCTGCTGATGACCCTGAGAGATACTTGCAAGCCTCTGATTTTCTTGGTATTTGTGGCGTTCACACCGAGGGGGTCACAGGTTCGATCCCTGTCGCGCCCACCATCCTTCGCCCGCTATTTGCCCGGAGGCCCTCGCATGCCCGCCAGCCCATACGATGAGATCAAGACCTCGATCCGGGACTATGGGGCGGCGGCGTTCCAGAATCTTCTGCAGGCGCGCGCGCTCGGCGAGGCGGTCATCGCGCGCTTCCATAATTATCTCGGCTGCGAGCGCGAGAAAGTCGCCGGAGTTCCAGCGCAAGGTCCCTTCGATCCGCGCGAGGATTATGGCGAGAAGGCCTTCAGCTATTACGGGCGCGACGTCATTATTCTTGAGCCCGTGCGTTTCGGCGTCTCGCTGATTGTCGGAAACCTTGAGGATTCCGGCGCCTTGTGGCTCAGAACCGTGGTGGCCGCGGAAATCGCCGGCGATCATTTCGACGTCTTTGTCGGCGCGCAGCCGGCGCTCCGGATCCCGCTCGATTTCGCGCCCTCGCTCGACGACGTGTTCAAGGCGATGCACCGGGAGTTTCTCGACACGTTCGAGCTTCAGGTGCTTGAGTTCGAGGACCAGCGCTTCAAGACCGGCATCGGTTTTCTGCCCACGCGCGACGCAAAGAGTGGACAGCGATGACATTCGACTACGATCTTTTCGTCATCGGCGCCGGCTCCGGCGGCGTGCGCGCCGCGAGGATCGCCGCAACCGCCGGCGCGCGCGTCGCTGTCGCCGAGGAGTATCGCGTCGGCGGGACCTGCGTCATTCGCGGCTGCGTGCCGAAAAAGCTCCTCGTTTACGCCAGCGAATTCGGCCGCGCCTTTCACGAGGCCGAGGGCTATGGCTGGCGCGCTGGCGCGCCGTCTTTCGACTGGAAGACGCTGATCGCCAACAAAGACCGCGAGATTGACCGGCTGAACGCCGCCTACATCAAGAACCTCAAGGGCGCAGGCGCCGAAATCATCGCCTCGCGGGCCGTCCTCAAAGATGCGCATACGGTGCATCTCACCGCGGAGAACCGCGATGTCACGGCCGACCGCATCCTCATTGCGACCGGGGCGCGGCCTTCGATCGACGAGACCTGCCCCGGCCATGAACTGGGCGTCACCTCGAACGAGGTGTTTCACCTCGACAAGCTGCCGCGCCATGTCGTCATCGCCGGAGCGGGGTATATCGCCGTCGAGTTCGCCTGCATTTTGAGGGGCCTCGGATCGGAAGTGTCGCTCGTCTATCGCGGCGACCGCATTCTCAAGGGCTTTGACCGGGACGTATCGGCGCAAGTCGCCGTCGAAATGGAGAGAAGCGGCGTCAAGATCGTCCTCAACACGGTTTTCAAAGGGATTGAGGGCGTCGGCGCCGATGGCCGACGCGTCTCGCTAACGAACGGGACATCGCTCGATTGCGACCTTGTCTTGTGGGCGATCGGGCGCCGTCCGAATACGGAAGGGCTCGGTCTTGAGGCGGCGGGCGTCAAGCTTGACAAAGGCGCCGTCGTTGTCGATGCGCAGTCGAGATCGACGGTCGATAATATCTACGCCGTCGGCGACGTGACGGACCGCCTCGCGCTCACCCCGGTCGCCATTCGCGAAGGCGCGGCGTTCGCCGATGCCGTGTTCAGGAATCGGCCGACGAAAGTCGATTACGCCTTCATTCCGACCGCGGTCTTTTCGCAGCCGCCGGTCGGAACCATCGGGTATACGGAGGAACGCGCGCGCGCGCTCTTCAGGAAAGTCGATATCTACCGCACGGATTTCCGTCCGATGAAGAACACGCTGTCAGGCTCGATGGAGCGCACGCTGATGAAGCTCGTCGTCGATGGCGAGAGCGATCGCGTTCTTGGCGTGCATATCGTCGGCGAAGGCGCGCCGGAAATGATCCAGTGCCTCGCCATCGCGGTCAAAGCGGGCGTTACCAAGGCCGGGTTCGACGACACCGTCGCCCTCCACCCGACCGCGGCGGAAGAGCTGGTTCTCATGCGCGAGAAGGCTGCCGGATAAGGCTTTTTAGGCTTTTTCGACCTTCCGCTTGACTCTTATGTTCTCTTTTTGTTCTATCG
>JBEBFW010000319.1:0-2593 GCA_040081755.1 Parvularculaceae bacterium | reverse complement strand
CTTCAATCTCGCCGCGGCGCTTCCCGCCGCTACCCCTCTTGCCGCCATGCTGGGGGCGCACGGCGCGGTGGCGATCCTTTTCTTTCTCGGCGCCGGACGCCTGTCGGCGACGCGCCTCATTCTTGTCGGCGTCGCCCTCTCCTCGTTCGCCGGGGCGCTCATCGCTTTGGTCATGAACCTCGCACCCAACCCGTTCGTGATGTCGGATCTCGTGAACTGGCTGTTCGGCACGGTGACCAACCGTTCGTTTGCGGACATTAGCGTTGTCGCGCCCTTCATGGCGGTTGGCCTGGTCGCCGCGCTCGCAGCAAGGCCTGGCCTCACTGCGCTGGCGCTTGGCGAGGACGCCGCCGCCGCCATCGGCGCCGACCTCAAGGCGACGCGCGCGCTCGCCATTTTCGGGGCCGCCCTGATGACCGGAGCGAGCGTCGCCCTCGCCGGAGCGATCGGCTTTGTCGGCATCGTTGCGCCGCACCTCGCGCGCCCGCTCGCCCGGCACGACCCCGGCGCAGCGATCCTGCCTTCGGCGCTCATCGGCGGCGCGATGCTCGCGGCCGGCGACCTCGTCATCCGGAGCCTGCCTTTCGATCAGGAGATGAAGCTCGGGGTCGCGGCGGCGCTCATCGGCGCTCCCGGGTTCGCCTATATCGCGGCCCGCACCCGAAAGATCGCATCATGACGGCGCTGCTCGCCGCGGAAGGCCTGACGGTCGCCCGCGCCGGACGCACAGTTCTCCACGAGACGCGATTGAACGCGCATCGCGGCGAGTTCATTGGAGTGATCGGGCCGAACGGGGCCGGCAAATCGACGCTCTTGCGCGCACTCGCCGGGCTGGAGCGCCCGGCGCAGCGCGTAGTCCTTCTCGACGGCGCGCCGATCTCGGCGCTGTCGCCGCTGGCGCTGGCGCGGAGCCGGGCGTATCTGCCCCAGCAGCGCGAAATTGCCTGGTCGATGACGGTCACGGCGGTGGCCGCGCTCGGACGCTTCGCCTACGGATCGCCGAGCCGGCTTGGCCCTGCCGATCGCGCGGCGGTGGAACGCGCCCTCGTGGCGACGGGGCTGGCCGACCTCTGCGAGCGCAACGCACACGAACTTTCCGGCGGGGAGACGGCGCGGCTGCATCTTGCTCGTGCGCTCGCTGCGGAAACGCCAATCCTTCTCGCCGACGAGCCTACGGCTGCGCTCGACCCGCGCCACCAGCTCGAGATCATGGAGATACTCAAGGCGAAGTCCGCCGTCGGCGGTCTCATCGTGGCAGCCCTCCACGATCTTGACCTCGCGCGACGCTATTGCACGCGCCTCTTGGTCATGGACGCCGGCCGCATCCTCGCCGACGCCGAGCCGGAGGAGGCGCTCGACGCGGCCCGGCTCGACGGGGTGTTCGGCGTCGTCGCGGAAGCGCGCGGCTATCGCTTGAGCCCCTGAAGGCGGCGATCAGCATCCGCCGCCCGCACCGGAAAGGCTCTTCGATTTCCGCCAGAGCGTTTCCGCGACGCCTGTGCGCCGCGCCTCGAACCTGGCGGCGATGAAGAGGAAATCGGACAGCCGATTGAGATAGGCGACTGCGGCGGCCCCCGCTGCATCCTTGAGGAATCCTACCGCCGCCCGCTCGCAACGTCGGCAAACCGTGCGCGCGGCGTGAAGCGCAGCGATGAGCGCCGATCCGCCCGGCAGGATGAATTCCTTGAGCGGCGCGAGGTCCTTGTTCAACCCGATGGCGGCGGTGTCGATGCGCTCGACATGCGCGGGCGACAGGACCGGGGCGCCCGGAAACGACAGCGCCCCGCCAAGATCGAAGAGATCGTGCTGGGCGAGGAGGAGCGCTTCGCGAACCTCCGTGCCGGGATCATGTGCGAGAGCGACGCCGATGAACGAGTTCAACTCGTCGATCTCGCCCATGAGCGCAATGCGTGGATCGGCCTTCGACACCCGCGATCCGTCGGCGAGCGAGGTCTCGCCCTTGTCGCCGCCGCGCGTGACGATCCGGTTCAATCGATCGGGCATTCGGACGCTCCCTTCAGGATCTATTGGCACTTCACGAGACGCAACCCGTCATAGCGTTCAAACGCGCGATCGCCGCTGACCATCGTCAAACCTTCGGAAATCGCCTGCGCGATCAGGAGCCGATCAAATGGATCGCGGTGATGAACCGGCAGCGCTCGAAGGACCGCTGCGTGTTTGACTTCGATCGGCAGGATCTTCAGGCCCGCCTCATCAAGATCGTCTTCGAGCGCCTCGGCCCCGCGCGCCAGCACATGATCGAGCCCTGTGCCGCCGCGCTTCGAGAATTTGTCAAAGAGTTCGATCACGCTGACGATGCTGAGATAGGCTTCATTGGCCGTGCTGGCGATTTCGGCGACCAAACTGGCCTTCAGCCTCGATCGATCCGTTTGCAGCCAGATGAAAATGTGGCTGTCGAGCAGATAAGCGGTCATTTTCGTCGCTGCGATTTCGATTTGCCGCGCGGACCGCGAAACCGAGCGACAGCGTCTTCGGCGAATCCGGGCGGGAAAAGCCGGGAGCGCTCAAAGTCTTCCTCGATCACCCGATCTTGAGCTTTCCAGTTCTTCCACCACTCATCCCAATCGATACC
>JBEBFW010000119.1:0-9940 GCA_040081755.1 Parvularculaceae bacterium | reverse complement strand
TTGACGCCGGGGTCGGAGGTGATGATCTTGAACGCCTCGGTCACTTTCTCCTTCGACGCGCCGCCGCCGACGTCGAGGAAGTTCGCCGGCTCCTTCCCGTAATGCTTGATGATGTCCATGGTCGCCATGGCGAGGCCGGCGCCGTTGACCATGCAGCCGATCTCGCCGTCGAGCTTCACGTAGGAGAGGTCGAACTCCTTGGCCTTGCGTTCCAGCGGCTCCTCCTCGGTCTCGTCGCGCATCTCCATGATGTTCGGATGACGAAAGAGCGCGTTGTCGTCGAACGAGATTTTGGCGTCGAGCACGCGCAAGGATCCGTTCTTCATGAGGATCAAGGGGTTCACCTCGAGCATCGCCATGTCCTTGGCGACGAACGCCTTGTAGAGCGTCTCGACCAGCGCCACGCACTGCTTGAACGCCGCGCCTTCGAGCCTCAAGGCCGAGGCGATGCGCCGCCCGTGATGGGGCATGACGCCGCTCGCCGGATCGATCCGCACCGTGATGATTTTCTCCGGCGTCTTCTCGGCGACCTCCTCGATGTTCACCCCGCCTTCGGTCGAGACGATGAAGGCGAGGCGCGCCGAGCGGCGATCGACAAGGAGCGACAGGTAGAACTCCTTCGCGATGTCGGCGCCGTTCTCGATATAGATGCGGTTGACCTGCTTGCCCGCCGGCCCGGTCTGCTTGGTGACGAGCGTCGCGCCGAGCATCTGGCGGGTGAACTCCGCCGCTTCCGCCGGAGACTTCGCGAGCCGGACGCCCCCCTTCTCGCCGGCTGAAGCCTCCTTGAACTTCCCCTTGCCGCGCCCGCCCGCATGGATTTGCGCCTTCACCACATAGAGGGGACCGGGGAGTGACTTCGCCGCCGCCTCCGCCTCGGCCGCGATGAGCACCGGGCGGCCTTCCGCCACGGGCGCCCCGAAATCCTTGAGCACGCGCTTGGCCTGATATTCGTGGATGTTCATGCGTGCGGCTCCGGTGCTGGCGTTGTTGCGAGCGAAGTAGACCGGCAACCGGCAACCGGCAACCGGCAAATCGCCAGCCGAACCGACGACCGAAGCAAACCCCTTATCCGGTTGCCGGCTGCCGGTTGCCGGTTGGGGACTCCTGCCTCTTGCGCAGCACCGCCAGAGTCTGCTCGACGCCGCTTTTGTCGCCCGGAACGAGTTCGGCGACCTCGAAAAAGGGCGCGGCTTGCGTGCGGAAGACCTCCCGCGACTGAAAGGTCGCCATGAAGTTCGAGCCTTCCGCGGCGTCGTTGTGGACCACAAAGCCTCGTCGCAGGACCTCTTCGCGCGTCAGGCCGGCGCCGGCGAGCGCGGGATGGTCCTCGTCATGGATGGTGACGAGCGCAATGCCGCCGGGCGCGATCACGCGGTCAAGCTCGGCAAGCCAGGCGTTCTGCGTCGCGAGCCGCTGATGGGTGAACACGGAATAGAGATAGACGACGTCGAAGAAGGCGTTCGGAAACTCGAGTGGAGGATTTAGGGCGTTGCGGCGAAAGTCGCCGCGAAGATGGCGCGCGCACCAGTTCGCAAGTTCCCGGTCATAGTCGACGCCGAATATCTCCGCCTTGGTGAATTTGGGCAGATGGCGCGCAAGTCTGCCGCAGCCGCAACCGAGATCGAGAACGCGCCGCGCCGTCGAAAAATCGACGCCATTTCGATCGGCCGCGCCCTTGAACACTTCGAGCGACTGGCGGCCCGAATCGAGAAAATAGCGCCAGTCCGCGTTGGCGATGACCCGGCTCATGAGGCGCGCCGGAGGGAGGGGAATGCCTTCCTCGTCCTGCGACGGGACCGTCTCCGCATCCTGGGCACGTCGCCAATCGCGGTAGCGCAGCCACAATGGGGCGAGGCCGAGCGTTGAGACGATGCGCCTCGCGCTGTCGCGCATGCCCGCCATGTGCCCCCTTGCTCTTTTCCGCTCCGACGCCGCGGTTAATGCCCGATTAAGGTCGCTCCGCCTAGTCTGCGCTCATGGCACGCCCCAAGGTTTTCTGCATCGGTTTCCACAAAACCGGCACCACCTCGCTTTATGCAGCGCTGACCGGTCTTGGGTATCGGGTCAGCGGCACGGTTGGGCATCACCTCCCCGCGCAACGGCTCGCCAAGGAAGGCGCGCAGCTCTGCATCGATACGGCGCGGAAGTTCGACGCGGTCGAGGACATGCCCTGGCCGCTCTTCTTTCGCGACCTCGACAAGGCGTTTCCAGGATCGAAGTTCGTCCTTACGTCGCGCGAGCCGGAGTCCTGGTTCGCCTCGATCGACCGGCACTTCGGCGAGATGGACACGGCGATGCATCAGTTCGTCTACGGCGCCGGGAACGGGCGCGCTCGCGAAGCGAAAGAGCGCTGGATCGCGGTGATGACCGCACACAATGAAGCCGTGCGCGCGCATTTCGCCGAGCGTCCGGCGGACCTTCTCGAAATGGACCTCGCCAATGGCGATGGCTGGGAGAAGCTCGCGCTGTTTCTCGGCGTCGCGGCGCCGTCGACGCCCTTTCCGGCGAAGAACAAGAGCAGCGACCGCGAGACGTTCTCCTATCGCTTCAAGCGCAAGTTCAACCAGACCTTCGGGCGCACGCCGCATCCTGAGCGCCTCCTCTAGACCACGTTCTCCAAAATGCGAGTCGGAGAACGTCGTCCAGGTTCTTGAGTTGTCGCGCGTTGATTCCGAAAATCGGACGCCACTTTTTGGAACGCGCTCCAGTTGACGCCGTTCCGGGCGGCGCGCATCGTCGCCGCCGTCATGACAGCGCGGCGCAAGGTCATTCTCGAAGCAGCCATCAACGGCGCGGCGCGCGCGCTGCAGCCGACGATTCCAGTGTCCGAGAACGCCATCGTCTCCGACGCCCTCGCCTGCGCGGCCGAGGGCGCTTCCGTCATCCATCTCCACGCCTATGACGGGCAAGGCGCCGCCGTCGAAGATGCGGACATCTATGGGCGGCTCATCGAGAAGATTCGCTCGCGTTGCGAGGCTGTCGTCTATCCGACCCTGGCGCTGTTCGGCGATCTCGACGCGCGCCTGAAGACCATCCGCGAACTTTCGGCGCGCGCGCTCCTCGAATGGGGCGTCGTCGATCCGGGCAGCGTCAACATCGCACATCGAAGCCAGATAGCCGCCGGGGCCGACGGCTTTGTCTATGCAAATCCGGATGCGCATCTGCGGGCGTTGCTCGCCGACGCCGAGGCCAAAGGCTGGCGGCCGGCTTACGCAATCTACGAGCCGGGTTTTGCCCGCCTCGGCGCTGCGCACGCCGCGCGCTTTTCGCGCCTCAGAAAGCCGATTTATCGCGTCATGTTCTCCGACGGCCTCCTGTTCGGCCTCCGGCCCTCGCCGGAGAATGTGACGTTCTACGCCCGCCATCTGGGCGAGGAGGCGCCCGGCTCGCCGTGGATGGTTTCCGGTCTCGATTGTTCGGTCGAGCCGATTATCGCAGCGGCGGTCGAGGCCGGCGCCCATGTCCGCACCGGACTTGAAGACGCGCCGTTCGGCTGCAAAGAGACGAATGCGGAACTCGTTGCGGCGGCGCGGCGCAGGATCGAGGCGGCCGGCGCCGCGCTCGCTACGCCGACAGAAACGCGGGCGATAGCAGCGAACGCGGACAGCCTGAGCGCCTGAGGCCGCCACAGCCAGCAGAAAACGTCGCCTCGACCGCGCGCGATGCTTGGCGCCCCGCCTCGCCGCTCCTATGTAACGCCATCGTGAGGATTGGAGGGACCTATGGCGGCGCCAGCGACAGTTTCCGGACGATCGACTGCGCTTCAGTATCTCGACCGGGCGGTCGGGCAGCTGCGCGACATGGGGCTCGTCGCCAAATCGAGCGAGCCCGCACCCATCATCGCTCTCCTCAATCAGATCGCCGATCTCGACCAGGATCGGGTGACGGCGATCGCGCGCACGCTCGATCAGGCCTCATATTTCAACGAGGTCGTGCGCGGCGAGGTCGCCAGCATGAAGGTCGGCGAGCGCTATGAGGGCGTGACCGCAGCGTTCGATTCGATCCGCGACGACGCCAAGTCTCTCGTCGATCAATACGCGGACGGAAAAATCTCGACCATGGAGCGGGTCGGCAATGCCTGGATGAAGATGACGCGCGGCGACATTGCGAGCCGCTTCGACAAGATCAAGAAGCTCTATCTCGAGGTCGCTGCCGACACGCGCGATCAGGTCGATCGCGAGGCGCGCATTCTCGAGGCCTATCGCGATTTCCGCGGCGCGCTGAAGCAATCGGAGGTCCTGGCGCTCGAAGTCCTGAAGACGGCCGAAGGCAAGCTCGATGACGCCAAGGCCCATCTCAACGGAGCGGCCGCGAAGGTCGCCGCCTTCGCCGGCACCGACCCGGCCGAGCGCTCGATCCTCGAACTCGACCGCGAC
The DNA here is from genome assembly GCA_040081755.1 of Parvularculaceae bacterium. GTDB lineage: Bacteria > Pseudomonadota > Alphaproteobacteria > Caulobacterales > Parvularculaceae > Amphiplicatus. The sequence continues at coordinate 5,561 of JBEBFW010000119.1, read as the reverse complement.
GAGTCGCTGCGCACCCTTCAACGCGAGGAAAAGCGCTACCAGGTCGCCAAGGACCTCTCCGACAACATCACCATCGGCTACAACACCTCCGAAGTGATCATGACGCGGCTCGTCCAGACGACCAACGCAAAGGAGCGCGTCTATGCACAGGCCGTCTCTTTCTTCGGCACCAATGAGACGGTGCTGACGGCGCTGACCGCCACCTTCACCGGCATGCACGGGCTTCATGAGTCGACGCAGACTGTCGAGGCGATGAAGAAGGGGATCAACGAGAGCCTTGAAACGCTCTCGGATATCGGCGGCAAGGTGCAGGAAGCCGCGGTGCGCGCCGGATACGGCCCGACGGTCTCGGCTGCGGCGGTCAAGAAGCTCGTCGAGTCGGTCGTCAATTTCCAGGAGAAGAGCCAGACCATCATCGCCGAGATGAGGAAGCTCTCGACGGAGAATTCGAAAGAGATCCGCGAAGCGGTCGAGGACGGCAAGAAGCGGCTCGCCGCGCTCATTCAGTCGGGCGCGTCCGCCGCGCTCGACCGGACGTGAGGCTGGGCAACCGGCAGTGGGCGTTGGGAGCAAGCGAGCTAGACGACCCGGCCTGGTTTCTTCCTTTGCCCAGGTTTGGTGCAATGGGTCTGCTTTTCTCGCGTCAACACACTCCAGCCTCATCCTGAGGAGGCCCGCCCCGCCGCTTGCTCCGTATACGCCGCCACCTCGCGGGCCGTCTCGAAGGACGGCGTTTTGCGAGATCCCGCACAACGCCATCCTTCGAGACGCGCGCTCCTCGCGGCGCGTTCACGCAGGTTGATGGGCGCGCTCCTCAGGATGAGGCCTTGTTGGTGTTACACAGCTCTGAAATCGAGTACTAGCGATGTCCGCAACCGCTCTCGCTCCCGCGCAGCCGGCGCCCGTTCCGGCCCAAACGCAGAAACTCGACGACGTCATGCTGGCGATGGACGTCGTCGATACGCTGCGCCACCGCGAGCGCCTCGTTGAAATGGAGCTTGGCGGCGAGGCCCGCGAGGAGGCGCTGATCAAGCGCCTCAGGGAGATTTATGCGGCGCAGGGCATCGAGGTGCCCGACGCCATCCTCAAAGACGGCGTCAAGGCGCTTGAAGAAAAGCGCTTCGTCTATGAACCGCCGCGCGACGGCGTCGGCGTGCGACTGGCCAAACTCTACGTCTCGCGCGACCGCTGGCTGAAGCCGCTGGCGATCCTTCTCGGCGTCGCCCTCTTCGCAACGGGGGCTTACGAGTTCGGTTACGCGGGCCCGCGCGCGGCGCGACTGGAACAGACCCAGACCGAGCTGACGCAGCGCCTGCCGAACGCACTCGCCTCGGCGCGCGAGGCCGCCCTGTCGCTGGCGATTGACGACCCGTCGCGGGCGCGAATCGAGGCGGCCCATCGCGCAGGCGCAGCCGCTTTGGGCGCCCGAGACGCGAGAAAGGCGCGCGCCGCCGTCCTCGAATTGCAGCAGCTGAAGGACGATCTCAACATCGCGCTCACCGTTCGCATCGTTTCGCGCCCCAACGAGTATTCGGGCGTCTTCCGTATCCCCGACAATGCGCCGGGCGCGCGCAATTACTACCTCATCGTCGAGGCGGTCGATGGATCGGGCCGCGCACACTCGCTTGATATCGCCAGCGAAGAAGACCAGGCGACAAAGCGCGTCGACAAGTGGGGCGTGCGCGTGCCGGAGAGCGTCTTCAACGCCGTCGCCGCCGACAAGAAGGACGACAGCATCATCGAAAACGCCGTGATCGGAGAAAAACCGAAGGGCAAGCTCGCGCCGGAATACGGCAAGATCGACGGCGCCGGCGGCGCCATTCTGGAATGGTGAGATGACCCCGAGATGACCACTGGCCGCGACGCCCTCCACCGGATGGATCAGACGCTCGCCGACGCGCGCAAATATCTCGCGCGCGCCTCGGACGCGGCGGCTCAAGACGCCAAACGCGCGGCCGCGCTCGACAGCCGCGAACTCGAAGCCTATCAGGCGCTCGCTGAACTGCGCATCGAACATTTGCGCGACGACGAAGCGCGTCTCTCCCTCGGCGCGGCGGACCGAAAGGCCCGCGAACTGATCGTTTCGCATTCGTCCGCGCTCGCCGCGCTCGCCGAGGAACGGGACAGGGCCGCCGCCGAGATAACGAGGCTGGAGGACGCGCGCCGCGCGGCCGAGACCGCGCATGACGACGCCGTCTCCGCGCACGAAAGGGCGGTCGCGGCGACGCGCGCGAGGCTCGATCAGGACGCGGAGTACGAGCGCCGCGCCGGCGCGCTCGAAAACGGTCAGGCCGTCGCGCGGCGCGCGGCGCAGAAGCTCGAGACCGCGCACGCGGATCGCGAGACGAAAGGCAGGCCTTACGAGGCCGATCCCCTGTTCGCCTATCTCGAACGCCGCAAGTTTGGCACGCGCGACTATCGCGCTTTTCCGCTGTTCGCGCTGCTCGACCGTTGGGTCGCCTCTCTCATCCGTTATCGCGACGCGAAACTGAACTACAACCGCCTCGTTGAGTTGCCCGAGCGCCTCGCCGAGCACGCCGCGCGTGTCGAGGCGGAGGCCGCGCGGCTTTCGGAGGCGCTGGAGGCGTACGAGCGTGAGGCGCTGGAGAGAGACGGCGTCGACAAATTGCGCGACGCGGCGTCGGAGGCGCACGCGCGCCTCGAAGCGCTGGACGGGGAGATCGACGCGGCCGAAGCGCGCCACAAGGAGATTGTCGCCCGCTTCGGCGAGACCGCCGCCGGCAAGGCGGGTCCGCTTGGCGAGGCGCGCACGCTCCTGACCGACGCGCTCGGCGGCCGTCCGATCCCGGACTTGAAGACACTCGCCGCCGAAACCGTTTCGCCTCGGGACGACGAGGTCGTCGACGAACTTGTCGTCTTGCGCCGCGAGCGCCTCGAACTCGAACACGCGCGCGAGGCGGAACACAAGACGCACGACGCCAGCCGCCGGCGCCTCTCCGAGCTTGAGGACCTTCGCCGTCGATTCAAGCAGTCGCGCTTCGACAGTCCGTATTCGGAATTTCCAGGCGCCGATGTCATGGGCGCTCTGATCGCCGAGTTTTTGCGCGGCGCTTTCGGGCGCGACGAGTTCTGGCGCGAGGTCGAGCGGCGCCACACGACGCGCAAGCGCGACTGGGACGACGATTTCGGCGGCGACAGCTGGCGCGACCAGATCGGCCGCCCCCGGCGCGGCTTGAATTCCGTGCGCAGCAGACGCGCGCGTCCTGTGGCAGGCTCGGCGCGGCCATGCGACCGACCCGGGGGTGTATCTACGGCGGGACCGGACTGCAGCCGTCGCCGACGGCGTTCATCTCGGCGCTCGCTTATCAGGTACTGGCCACCATGCCGGCGGTGATCGTCACCGGCGGCTCCCGCCACTCGGGGAGCGATCCCCACGCCATCTCGACCGACGTGGCGGCGCTCGCCGGGGCGCGGCGGTATGCCGCCGAACACGGCGTCGACCTGCGCGGCTGTTTCGAGGCGTGGATTCCGGAGCCGACGCTCGACAGCCGGCCCGACATCCTCGGCGCCGTGCGCATGAGCGACGCCGACGGCATCACCGTACGCGTGATGGCCGGGCGCACGCCGCTCGGCCGCCGGCTCGCCATGGTTGCCGGCGTCGACGTGGTCGTCACCATCTCCGGCCGGCAGCACACCGAGGTGGTCGTCGAGCAGGCGCTCGAACTGGGGCTGCCGGTGTTTCCGGTGCCCGACGCCGGCGGCGACTCGCAGGAACTGCTGCGCAAGCACCGGCGGCGGATCGCCGCCAGCTTTTCCACGGGCGCACTCGAGACGTGCGTCGAGGCGGTCGCCGCCTCGCTCGTGACCAGACCCGACGAGGCCGCGACGGCTGTGCTGACCCTGCTGCGCACCGCGCGGGTCGGCAAGTGCCTCGTGCTGCTGCCCTACGACGATGCGCACGATGCCCTCTACCGGACCGTCATCGAGCCGGCGGTGTCGCGGCACATGCTGCCGGTGCGGCTCGATCGGCTGCCGAAGAGCGAGGCGATCTACGCGAGCTTCGCCGATGCGGTGGGCAGTGCGTCGGCGATCGTCGCCGACATCACGGATCTGAACGACAACGTGATGTACGAGGTCGGCTACGCGCACGGGCGCGGACTCACGCCGCTCATCTACACCACCGACGCCGCGCGACTGGACGCGCTGCCCGTGTACTTCCGCACGTTGAACGTACGCCTGGCGGTGGGCGACCGGCCGCTGGCGGCGCTGGTCGAGGAGTATCTGGAGGCGGTGAAGGGATCGCGCCTCGCGCACTGATCAGGCTCGGCTACAATGCCGGCCTCGACGCTCCGCCGTGCCCCGGCGGCGCATTCACCCGGGAGTCTCCATGCTGCGCTCTGCGCTTCGCACCGTCCGCGGGACCGCTCTCGCCACCGTCGTGGGCGCCGCCATCTGCGCCAGCGCTCTGAGCGCCACCGGCTGCAGCGGCGATGACCCGACGCCGACGGCGCCGTCCGGACCCCAGGTCGGCTTCTTCGTGACCAGCACCACCAGCGTGACCGGCAACCTCGGCGGGCTGGCCGGCGCCGACGCCACGTGTCAGCGGCTGGCGGCCGCGGCGGGACATGGCGGCCGCACGTGGCGCGCCTATCTGAGCGTCGAACGCGACGCGGCCAGCGGCAACCAGCCGGCGCACGCCCGCGATCGCATCGGGAGCGGCCCGTGGTACAACGCGAACCGGACGCTGGTGGCCGGCAGTGTGGCCGAACTGCATGCACGACCGGGCGACGCCACCATCTTCGTCGACGAACGCGGCGCACGGATCAACGGGCAGTGGAACGGGTCGCCGGCGCCGGTGGAACACGACATCCTGACCGGGTCGAACGCCGACGGCACGCTGGCGGCCGGGCTGACGTGCGCCGACTGGACCTCCGATTCGGCCACGCTGGCGGCGCAGGTCGGCCACTCGGACGGTCTCGGCCCCGGCCAGAGCACGGCCGGCACGCTCGCCTCCTGGAACGCCGCGCACACGAACCAGAACTGCAGCAACACGGCGCCACGCGGCGGCGCCGGCCGCTTCTACTGCTTCGCCCGCTGAGCGGGGTCGTCCTGGCGCCGGCTCGCCGATCGCCATGGAGTTGTCACGTCCGTCTCACGCCGCCGCCGCACGGCCGGACTACCGTGGATCCGTTCGGACGCGCCAGCGCCTCGAACAGGAGGACCATGACCACTCAACGACGCACGCGGGGAGCGCTCGCGTTCGCCCTCGCAGCCACCCTCGTCCTCACCGCGTCGGCGGCCTGGGCACAGCGGCCGCAAGGCAGCGGACGACAGGGAGACACCACATCGGGTGTGGGCCGGCAGCCCGGCACCGGGCAGGATCGCCCCGACGGCGGCACGCGGACCGGCACCCGGCCGGACGGTGATCGTCGGCGTGACGGCGCGGCCGACCGGGAGCGCGGGTCGCATAGCGGCGACCGGCAGCGCGGCGGCCGTCGCGCCGGCACGCGCGGCTGACACCCCGGCGTTGACCACCGACGACGGGGGGCAGACTGACGCCTCCCGTCGCCGGCACCCCCCGGCTCGTCAGCGCCGTGAAC
>JBEBFW010000118.1:0-9960 GCA_040081755.1 Parvularculaceae bacterium | reverse complement strand
TAAGAGACAGGACGCGCGGCGTGCTGCGGCTCGATCGCGCCGTTGCGGGCGATCTCGGCGGCGAGCGCGCGTGCGTCCGTTCGGCCGGGCGGCGACCAGAAGCGCAAATGCCTCGCGCCGGCCCCGCCGTCGCAGAAAATCGTCTCGACGCCGCTGAAGCGCTTGAGACGCCCGGCCCAGTCCGCCTTCAGAGGCGACTCGTCGAGCAGCAGCAGCTGGTCGTCGAGCACCACGCCCGCTGCGCCGCCGACAATGGCGGCGGCGGCGGAGTCCGTGTTGATCCCGCCCCTCACGCAGAGCGGCGCTTGCGTGCGCCGCGCCGCATCGCGCAGCAACATGAAACTCGTTTGTTCCCCGACGAATCCGCCGGCCTCGTGACCCTTGAGCCAGAACGCGTCGGCGACGGTCGCAAAGTCTGCGACGCGATCGCTCCAGGCGCTTGTCTCGACGACGACCTTGCCGCTGAGTGCGCGCAACGCGGCGACGCCCTCAACATCTGCGTCGTCGCCATTGACGATGACGAAATCGATGGGTCGTTCGGCGCGGCGCAGCAGCGCGAGCCAGGCGTCATCGAGTGCGGGCAACTTCAGACCGATGCGCTCGCCGCCGAACCGAACAAGGCGCGCCAGCAAGGCGGAACATTCGTCGGGGTCCCGGTCGACTTCGGCGTTGAACACGCCGATCCAGCCGGCGCGCGACGCGGCGATAGCGATATCGACCGTTCGCGACCGGGCAGGCGACAGGACAAAATTCAACCGATCGAAGTCCATTACTCCCCCAACGCCACAATTCACATTCAATGCCGAGGCGCGCCGTCTCCTTCCGGGACAGACGCCTCGTCGCTGGCGATCCAGTTCTCGGCCTTTTCGAGGTCCGCCATGGTTTCCTCGAGAAGGACCTGGAGAACATCGGACCGAAACTTAAGTTTTGTCTTGAAGCGGTCGATCTCGGCCCGGGTGCTCGAGACCTCGAGCCGTTCCGTCATCCCCGGCGCCCAGAGATCGGCGGGCGTCAGGTCTTCCTTCTTAAGCGCCTCTTCGAAGTTCTGCTTGCTGATCGCGCTCCGCGTCTGGACGTCCTTCCAAAGCTGGATGGCGAGACTCTGCAAGCGCGCGTCCTCAGCCAACTCCGCGAAATTGAGGCCCTGCGGCTCGGCGTCGAGCGTCGCTTCGAGTTCGGCGAGCAACTGGCGCAATTCCGCGTCGTCGGGCGCCGCATCTGTCGTTTGCTTGCTCACCTCGAGCCTCACGCCGTTCAAAACGAGACGCCGTCCGCGTCCCGCGCCAAAACATCAAGGGCGCATCCGGAGGCTGAGCGCCGCACCGTCACTGCTGGCTATCCGGGGAACTTTTCTGAAGGCGCTGCGGGCCCGCGACACGTCGAGCGAGCCCCAACACACAAGCATTTCCGCCGGATCGATCCCCCAAAAGACCTCTCCCGTCTAAATCCTAATCATAAAAAATGTTGCCCTGCAACAAAAAGGGGGGCGAATCCCACTCTCATCGGTTGACGCGTTGTTTATGGCCATGATTTAAGGCTTTGAACGGGCGGCGAGACGCGTGGTCTCGCCGTGGCGCTGCGCTTTTCAGGGGGAGAATTATGGCCGTTGATGCGGCGCGACCGCTGGTCGTCAAAATCGTCGCCAAAGAGCTCAATCTGGATCCGGCCGAGGTCGGAGCCGACATCTCGATGGAAAACAACGAGCTGTGGGACTCGGTCGCGCACACCGAAATCGTGTTCGCGCTCGAAAAGCAGTTCAGCATCGAGTTCACCCAGGAAGAAACCGAAGAGATGTACTCGCTGAACGAGATCCTCGCCGTGCTCGCCAAGAGAGGCGTCGCCTGAGCCCCACGTCGCGGGGACCGACATGACCGACAACAAAATCGTCTGGCGCCCCGATCCGCCGCGCGCACGCGCGTCGGCGATCGCCAGATTCAGGGATCGCGCCGCCGAACGCCACGGGATCGCGGCGGACGCAGACGCCTTGCAGCGCTGGTCCGTCGCCGAGCCCGAGCATTTCTGGCGCCTCGCGCTCGACTTCTGCGGCGTCGAGCTTGACCGCGCGCCGACGATCGCCATTGCGCATGCGGACGAAATGCGCGGCGGCCAGTTCTTTCCCGACGCCGAACTCAATTTCGCCCGCAATCTCCTCGGCCGCGACGATGACGACATCGCCCTGCACTTTCGGTGCGAAGACTTCGAACGCGCGGACTGGTCGTGGCGCAGGCTGAAGGAAGAGGTTTCGGTTCTGGCGCAGGCGCTCGCCGCCGCTGGCGTCGCCAAAGGCGATCGGGTCGGCGCCGTCTTGCCCAACCGGCCTGAGGCGATCGCCGCGTTTCTGGCCACCGCCTCGCTCGGCGCCATCTGGACGTCGTGCTCACCGGACTTCGGCCTCGACGGTCTCGCGCAGCGCCTCGGCCAAACCGAACCGAAGATTCTCATCGCCTCCGACGGTTTCCGGACGATCGGCAAGGAGCGCGTGTGCACGGACAAACTCGCCGACCTCGCCGCCCGCCTCCCCGGCCTCGCTGCGACCGTCGTGGTGCGCACGCTGAAAGCTGAAGCCGACATCTCGGCTGTTCCGGGCGCAGTCTGGTGGGAGGATTTCAGGCGTCCGTTCAGCCCGCGACCCATCGAATTCGTATCGACTCCGTTCAATCATCCGCTGACGATCGTTTATTCCTCCGGCACGACCGGCGCGCCCAAATGCATCGTGCACGGCGCCGGCGGCACGCTCCTCCAGCACAAGAAGGAGCACCAGCTTCACTGCGACGTTCGCCCCGGCGACCGCGTCTTCTATCAGACGACCTGCGCCTGGATGATGTGGAACTGGCTCGTCTCCGCTCTCTCGTCCGGCGCCTCGCTCGTTCTGTACGACGGCTCGCCGCATTTCCCCCACAAGGCGGCGCTCTTCGACCTGATCGACGAATGCGGCGTCACTCATTTCGGCGTGTCGGCGAAGTATCTCGACGCGTGTCGGAAGTATGCGCTCAGCCCCCGAACCACGCATTCCCTCGAGAGCCTTCGCTGCGTCCTCTCGACCGGCTCGCCGCTCGCACCGGATTCGTTCGACTACGTCTACGGCGACATCAAATCCGACGTTCACCTCGCCTCGATCTCGGGAGGCAGCGACATCATCTCCTGTTTCGTCCTCGGCGATCCGTCGGCGCCGGTGCGGCGCGGCGAGATTCAAGGTCCCGGGCTCGGCATGGCGGTCGATGTCTTCGATGAGGAGGGCAAGCCCGTCAGAGGGGCGGCGGGCGAACTCGTCTGTACGCGTCCCTTCCCGTCGATGCCCGTCGGATTCTGGGGCGAGGACGGCGCCGGGAAGTATCGCGCCGCCTATTTCGAGAAGAACCCCGGCGTGTGGACGCATGGCGACCTCGCCGAAATCACGCCCTCGGGCGGCGTCGTCATCCATGGCCGCTCTGACGCCATGCTCAATCCGAACGGCGTGCGCATCGGCACGGCGGAGATTTACGCGCAGGTCGAGCGCATTCCCGCGGTGACGGAAAGCCTTGCGGTCGGCTTGAAGCGCGGCGGCGATGAACAGATCGTGCTCTTCGTGACGCTGAAGGAAGGCGCTACGCTGGACGCGCCTCTCGTCAAGAAGATCAAGGATGAAATCCGCCTCAACCTCACCGTCAATCACGTGCCGGCGGCGATCATCGCGGCGCCAGAACTGCCGCGCACGAAGAGCGGCAAGCTGGTCGAATTGACGGTGCGCGACATCCTGCATGGCCGCCCGGTCAAAAACGTCACGGCGCTCGCCAATCCCGAAGCGCTCGACTTCTTCAAGACCCTCAAGCTCGCCGACGGCGCGCGGGCGGGCGTCGAACCATGACCGACGACGACGCGCCCTTCTCCGTTCGGCACAATCTCGGGACCAACTTCTCGGCAACCGAAGGGGGCATCGCCACGCGGTTTTCAGACAATAGCGGCGTCATGGTCTTTCTCTTCGGCGGCATGCCCATTCGCAACACGGCGCCGTTTCAGCTCCTTGGAACGACCTCGCGCTTTGAGGTCGACCGCATCTATCTCCGCGATCTCCGGCGCGCCTGGTACCAGCTCGGACTTGCGCCCTACACCTCCTGCGTGGACGACACCGCGGCGTTCTTGTGCGAGCTCATCGTCGAGCGCGCGCCGCGGCGCGTCGTCACTGTCGGCATTTCGGCGGGCGGCTTCGCCGCCATGCTCTTCGGCCATCTTCTGGGCGCCGACGAAGTGCATGCCTTTTCGCCGCGCACTTATATCGACATCGACAACCGGCTGGAGAACGACGACTTCTTCATGGACGACCGCATGGAAGAGATCTACGCGGCGGCCGACGCGCAGCCGGAATACTTCGATCTGAAGCCGCTTCTCGCCGCCGCTCCGGACTCGAAGACGACCTATTGCGTTCACTTCGCCCCGGACCGGCGCATCGACCCGATCCATGCGCGCCGCGTCGCCGGCGCGCCGAACGTGAAGCTCTACGAGTATGACGGCGGCGGCCACCAGCTCGCGCGGCTCCTGCGCAATGACGGGCGGCTGGTGGAGATCATCGGCGCCGCCATCGCCGGGCGCACGAAAGCCCCGACGGGCGAGATCATTCGTACCCTAGATAGCGAGCGAGCCTGATCGCCTCAGTGGAGAACCCTTTCCCGTCGGGGCGCCAGGGAAGCGGCCCTTCGAGCGTGCGCTCCTTGACCGAATAGGGCCGCAACATCGGCGCCTTCAGGAAATTCGGATCGTTGCCGAGGCGCGCGCCGGCCGGGCCGATGCAGGCGAAAGGCGAGCGCTCGGGATGCTTCATCTCCTCGATCGCCGCGGCCGCGTCCGAAACGCCGAGCCAGCGGCAGACTTCGCGCGCGCCGCCATCGATATCGTTCATGAAGTCCTCGCCCTTGAGGCGCATCCAGCGCGCGCGCGGAATGTCGGCGAGGAACTTCAGGATCGTGTGGTGCGCATCCCGCCAGCCGTTCTGCGGATCGATAACCGGTTCCGCGCCGGAATTATCGACGGCGCCCATGAAGAACGCCGTGAGCCGCCCATTGTCGGCGCTCAAGACCGACTCGCACTGACCGACCGGATGCCTCGTCAGATGGATGAAGCGCGCGTCGGGAAACGCCGCGACGATCCGATCGAGGTACTCGCGCCGGCGCACATAGCCCGGGCTCTTGTCGACCAGAATACGCGCCCCGACCCTCGCGCATATCTCGCCATGCGCCTCGGCGGTCGTCCTCCGCGAGCGGACGATGAGCCAGCGTTTGGCCATCTCGACCGCGTCCATCGTCTGCTCGCCCGCGTAAAGCTGCGCCAGCGCGCGCAGAATTCCGTCGTGGCGCATGATGCGCCAGAAGGGCGTGCGCAAGGAGCCGTCCGGGAGCCGTCCGGTCCAGAACTCATGGACCGTCGGCGCCTGGAAAAGGTTCAGCTCCGGCGTACCGTAAAGTTCCGGATGCTGGCCGATCGCGCCGCAAACGAGCGAGGTGAACGATCTCGGCGGGGCAAGAATGAAGAGGGGCGGCGGATGACGCATCGCGGCCCTCAAAGAGACGGCCGCAGGCCTTCAAGGAACGGCACCTCGAAGCACTTCTCGTGCATGATCGGGCCGTGGCCGAAATAGTCGTCCTCGCCGAACAGCTCGCCATGGTCGGCGGTGACGATGAAATGCGTGTTCGGCGGAGACTTCTGAAAAAGGTCGCCGAGAAGGGCGTCGACATGCTCGACGCAGCGGACCTGCTGCTCGTGCAGTTGGCGCATCGCCTCGGCGGTGAAGAACTTCGTCTGCTCGTTCAGGGCGTCGCCGCCGCGCTGGGCCATGTCGTCCATGCCCTTGAACACGCCGTGCACGCCTGAAATGCGCGGCAGCTCGGCGTCATTCAGCATGTAGGGATAGTGCGTTTCGCCGAGATTCAGGAAATAGAACGACGGCGTGCGCTCGTCGAGAGCGGCGTCGCGCACCATGCCGGCGAAGTCATTGTGATCGGGCATCAGCTGGTAGTCGTCGAAGAAGCGGCTAAAGCCGGCGAGCGGATTGAGCACGGGCATGGAGACCCGCCCGACCGTTCGCAGGCCGTGATTTTGCAGCACTTTGGGCAATGACAAATGGGGCACGAACGACTTGAAGGAGAGGTTCGCAACACCGATGCGGCCGACCCATTTGGCGAACTCGTCTTTGTACACTTCAGACGAAAAAACGCGCTTCGGCGAATGGTGCGGCACCTGCCCCATCAGCAGCGTCTGATGCGAGGGCGAGGTCCATGAGGCGAAGCTGTAGCGCTTCTCCGCCTTGCCGAGGCGATCCATGTTGGGCGTGCGCGCGCGCTCATAGCTGTCGAACCGACAGCTATCCATGATGATGTAAACAAGATTATTGGCCATTCGCCCCCGGCACCCCTGACTGACAGATCAATCCGCTTCGCCGCCGCGCCAGGTTTCCATGAACTGGGCGATCACCGGACGGTATTTGTCGAGCGAGGACTGCCAGTCCTGCTCGGCGAACGCCTTGCGCGCCGCCTGCTGGCGTTCCTCGGCGGCCTGCCGATACATTTCGGCGCGGCGGACCGGATCTTCGTTCGCCATCGCCGCGTCGAGCTGTCGAACCTCGTTATCGCCTTCGGTCGTCTGCAGCAGCGCGGCGCGATAATAGGCGACGGATTGCTGATAGGCGCCTTGCGCAAGATAGAGATCGCCAAGCCTCGCATTGACCATCGCCGCCATCGGTCCAAACTTCGGCGAGGAATCGAGCAACTTCTTGGCTTCGTCGAAGCGCTTCTGGCCGATCAGCGCTTCGGCAAGTTGCAGCGACCTGCCCATTTGCTGCCGTTTGGGAAGATTTTGCATCGAGGCGCGCGTCGCCGTCTCGGCCCCCACGAAGTCGTTGAGCCGCAAACGCACGCGCCCGAGGAAGCCGTTGATGATCGGGTCGTCGGCCCGCTGTTCGAGCGCCTGCACGAGACGCGATTCCGCTTCGGCGTAGTTTTCGTCCTGCATATGCGCGGCGGCGAGCGACAAGATCGCCTGCCGATTGCCCGGATCGGTCCGCAAGACGTGGTTCAGCTGCTCGATCGCTTCGCCGGAATCCCCGCCCTTGGCCAGAATGCGCGCTCTCAAGAGCATCGCGGGCGCGAGGTCAGGGCTCAATTCGAGGGCGCGATCGACGTTTTCTCTCGCCGTGTCGTTTTCACCGCGGCGAAACTGCAACTGGGCGAGGCCGAGATAGCCGGGCGCGGATTTCGGATCGATGTTGACCGCGACCTGAAACCGTTCCTCGGCGAGCGGATAGTCAGATGAGAGAAAGGCCGACATGCCGACCATCAGATGCGCGGTCGCCTGCATCGGGTCGATTTCGGCGGCGCGCTTGAAGTAGACGAGCGAGTCTTCGTACTTCTTCTGTCCTTGCAGGGCGCGGCCCATGGCCATGTTGGCGGAGAAGGAGCGCTCTTCGGTCTCCAGCACCTTCGAGGCCTCGGCCGCAGCCTCCTCGAAGCGCCCTTCGGACAGCAGCGAGGTGAGGAAAGCGAGCTTGGCCTTGTCCTCGCCGCTCGACACGCGGCGCACCTTTGGGGTCCACTCCGACATCGTTATTCCACGCTTTTCAAAGCATTCAGCTTAAGGCAAGGCATTGGGCGCAACAATGTATTTGTCAATGGCCGCGGGGCGGCCGCATTCATGAACGACATGAGCGTCAACGGAGAATTAACGGAGCAAACGACGCGCGCCGGGGGCCCGGCGACGGGTCCGGCGATCGAAGACTTCAGATGCATCGCGACGCGGGGCATCAGCGATCCCCTCAACGCCTATCCGCACTCGATGAAGTGGCATCTCGACAAGCTCTTCGTCGGCACGACCCGCGCCAACATGTGCGCGCTGCGCGTCTCCAAGGTCAAAACGAATATCGGCGTCTGGCCGGTCGAGTGCCCCGACAATCTCTACGATCTCGACATGCGCGCGCAGATTCACGCCTGGTCCGGCGAGACAGGGGCGTGGACGGAGGTTTTCCGCTCGCCCTTGATCACCGGACGCGACGGCTCGACGGTGCCGCGCGAGCTCGGCTTCCGCGGCATGACCGCCTATCAGGGCGAAAGCGATACCGCGCCCGCGCTTTACACAAGCACCTACGCCTCGGCGCGCGGCTATGGCTGCAACATCCTGCGCACGCTCGACGGCGCGAATTTCGAGCCTATTCCGATGCCGAAGGAATTCGGCGAGTTCGTTCTCACCTTGCGCCTCCTCATTCCGTTCAAGGGCCGCCTCTTCACCTCGCCGACCGGGCGCGCCGGCGATCCGAACGCATCGAACTTCGCGGCCATTTTCGAAACGCGCGACCCGGTCAAGGGCGACTGGCGCCTCGTCAATGCGCCGTCGTTCGGCGACAAGGGAAACTTGAGCGTCTTCGAGATGCTCCCCTTCGGCGATCATCTCTACGCTGGCACCGCCAATCTCGAGGGCTATCAGCTCTGGCGCACGGACGCCGAGGGCGACCCGCCTTATCGCTGGGAGCGCCTTTTGACCAAAGGCGCCTGGCGCGGCAAGGATAGCCAGGGCGCCGCGAGCCTTTGCGTCCACAATGGCGCGCTTTATGTGGGCGGGGGCATCCAGCATGGCGGCGTCGATGTCGCCAACAAGACCGGGCCCGCGGGGCCGGAACTCGTCCGTGTGCATCCTGACGGGTCATGGGACCTTATTGTCGGAGCGGCGCGCGACACGCCGGACGGCAGAAAGGAGCCGCTCTCCGGATACGGGCCGGGCTTCAACAGCTTCCTCACCGGCTATTTCTGGCGCATGGGCTCCCATGACGGCTGGCTCTATGTCGGCACGTTCCGCTGGAGCCTCATGATGAACTACTCCGTTCAGGACCGCTGGCCCGATCTCTTCCGGCGGTTCCATGCGCGTCTCGGACCTGACGAAATCATGCGCAGGCTTGGCGGCGCCGAGCTCTATCGCAGCGCCGACGGCGAGAATTTCCTGCCCGTCACGCAGGACGGCTTCGGCAATCCCTACAATTACGGCATTCGCGGCATCGAGCCGACGCCCTTTGGCGTCGCTGTCGGCACGGTCAATCCGTTCGCGCCGCGCGTCGCCAAACTGAAGCGCGACGGAACGCTCGACGGCTATGTGGACAACCCGCGTGGCGGCCTTGAAATCTGGCTCGGGCGCAAGGCGCCGGCGTCATGAACCCCAGACGCTCGTTACGCCAGATCGAGGGGCTCGCCTCGCGCGGCGAGAAGATGGGCCTGTCGAGCCTGCCGGTTCAGCATGACGACCGCCTGCGGCCATGCCTCTTTTTTGCGCCGCGCGGCGGCGCTGGCGCGGACCGCCTGCCGCTGCTCCTCGCTTTGCATGGCGGCGCCGGAAATCCTTTGGCCATGGCGCGCAAGACCCGCTTTCACGAAATTGCGGCGAGAGAGAGTTTCATCGTCGCCTATCCCGGCGGCGCCGGTCCGTCGCTTCGTCATTCGACCTGGAACGCCGGCGGCGCGCATGTCGATGGCTGGGCTGAGGAGAACCGGATCGACGATGTCGGATACATCCGTAAGCTGATCGACGCCCTCGCAGTCAAGCTGCCGGTCGATCGCGAGCGCATCTACGCGGCGGGCATTTCGAAGGGCGCGATGATGGCCTACCGTCTGGCGCTCGAAGCCTCCGACGCCATCGCCGCCATCGCCGCGGTCGCCGGCCCCATGTGCGGGGAGCCAGCGGCGCGGCCGCGGCCCGTTTCCGTCTTCCACATCCATGGCGGGCGCGACGAGCGGGTCCCCTTTCGGGGCGGTCGCGGGCGGTTCACCAGAAAAGACGCGGTCTGGCCTTCCTCCGAAGAAGGGCTCGACTACTGGCGGCGCGTGAACGACGCCGCCGATAAGGACGCCGAGAAGGTCTTTGCGCCGGAGGTCACGCGCCAGCGCTCGGCCGGCGCCGGCGGCAAGGACGTCGAGGTCGTGCTCCTTGAAAAGCGCGGCCATGAGTGGCCAAAGC